>JAYZHZ010000167.1:0-5923 GCA_036166035.1 Bacteroidota bacterium | reverse complement strand
TTTCATTATTTTCGCCAGAAGCATTTGGTAAAAAGGATGCATTTTTTTCAAAAGATTTAGGATCTTGATTACAAGACAAAAAAAGAAAGCATAGTAAAAAAAATAAATTATCAATTCTCATTCTATTTGATATTATTTACTATTATATTAAATAATAATATTAATTTTAGGTAAAATACTTAATAATAACATGAGTAAAGAACTAATAAATAAAGCAATCACCACATGCTTTGCAAAAATAGCAAGAGTTGATGGAAGTATTGGTAGTGAAGAAATAGATATTATGAATTCCAGTGAAATATTAAAAAAATATAAGCATGGAAATTTAGAATCTATCAATACTAAAAATTTCTTTAATAAAATTCAGGCTGAGTATGGGAATGCAATTAAAAATGGTCTTGATGATAGTGAAAAAGAAACTTTTATCAGTGAGCTAGTAAGTCTAATTAAATCTGATAATAAAGTTCATGATCATGAGTTTTTTCTGCTTGGTCACATAGCTAATTCAATTGGCTATAGTCCAGAAAAAGTCGCTGAAATAATAAAAAATAAAGGAATAAGTAGTTCGAAATCTTCAGGTTGGTTCTCTTGGCTATTTGGATAATAAATATTTAAAAGAATTATTATTTTTTATCACTATCTGAACTAGATTCTTTTTCGATTTCTTTTTTTATTTCTTTTGAAGCATCCTTAAACTCTCTAATCCCTTTTCCAAATCCACGAAAAATTTCTGGTATCTTATTAGCACCAAAAAATATGACAACAATAAGACCAATTATAATCCATTCCCACCCTCCAGGCATACCTAAACCAAATATTATATTCATATTAAAAAAATTATTTATGTAAATATAGCAAAATCATTTTTTCATAATCCATTTTTCTGGATTCAACTTTATATTATTTTTCCATACTTGAAATTGCAATTCTGTAATTCCATCAGCATTAGTTACAAGTTCAGCAATTAAATCACCACTAGATATATTATCTCCTTTAACTACATTCAGATTTTTTAGCTTAGCATATAATGTATAATACTCCCCATGATTAATGATTACTACATTATTCATCCCCGGAATAAATGCAACAGTTGATACTTTACCTGAAAAAACTGAATAAACTTTAGATGACTTATTTGTTTGAATATCAATTCCATCATTTTTAACCTTTATATTTTTTATAACTGGATGAGGGTGTTCCCCAAATTTGTTTGAGATAAATCCGGATTTAACTGGCCATTGTAATTTTCCAATTCTTGCCTCAAAACCTTCTGTCAGCTCCAGGAGATTAACATTTTCATCAGTTGATGAAGTTAATTCTCTTTCTCTTCTAATAATACCTCTTATTAATTCATCTAGTTTATCAAGAGCAATTTTTCTTTCTTTTATTTCTTTTCTTATTCTATTTTGTTTCTTGTTTAAATCTGAAATTGTCTTTTTTTGTCTGTTTTGTAACTTTTGAAGTTTGTTATTTTCACTTAATTCATCTTTTAGTAAATCATCTTTTTTAATCTTTATATTTAATAAGTTTTGTTCTTGGTCTGATAACTCATTTTTTACATTTTCAATCTCAAGGATCTGATTCTTTCTAATATTTGAATACTGAAAAATATAATTCAATCTTCTAAACATCTGATTATAATTTTGAGAAGAAAAAATATAACTTAATTTGTCCAGTGATGATCTTGATTTATAAGAATAGTATATCATCTCAGAATATTCTTTGTTCATAATTATAAGATCATTAGTTAGAGAGGAAATTAATATTCTAAGAGAGGAAATTTCATTATTCTGTGATCTTATGTCTTTTCTAAGATTCAAAATAAGGTTTTGCCTATTGTTTATTTGTTTATTTATAACTTTTAATCTTCCTATTGTAGCATTTTTAGATTGCTCTGTCTCTTTTAAAATTTTTTCTGCTTCATTTATCTTTTTTAAATTAGTATCTCTTTCAATTTCAAGAGATTTTCTTGTTTGCTGAGAATTTAAACCAATAGACAATACATAAAATATTAAAAAAAGAAAACTAAATTTTCTTGACCACATATTTAGATGGAATATTAAATGGGAATTTTAAAGGCTTGTTAGTTCTTTCAACCTCCCTATAATTAAAATTAATATTATTAATTATAGGCACGGCACTATTATCTAAATAACTTATTGAAGTAAATTTATGAGAACCAGGAAATAATATTTTACCTAATGGTTTGAAATTTTCATAGTCAACAGTTAGTAAATAGTTTGTTATTTCATCAAAAAGAATGAGTTTTTCAATTTTAGATGTTTTAATATTGACCAAATTTTGCGATTGAATTGACTCTTTTTGTTGAACAATTTTAAAATAATTTCCTTCTCTTATAAATTGATCCTCATTTGATATACCATAAAGTAAATTTCCAGTTAAAATAGATTCTAATTGTTCAAAATTTAATTTAATCTTAAAAGTTCTTTCTATAATATCAGGTGTTGATCTTATTACTTGCTTATTTACCCTATCAATTATTGTTAATTCATCTTTAGTAATTAATCCTCTCGCAGCTTCAACACCTAAAGCTACCCTAATTGAAAACCATATTTTAGTATCATGCTCAATTCTTGTATTTAGAGTAGCACTAATAAGTTGGTTTTCATTTTTATATTTAAATTTTGATTTAGTGGATAGATATTTGTAATCAATTTCATCAATCTCAAATTCATCCATTTTCAGAATCGAAGATTGAATTGGAACAAAATCTTTTTTACAAGAACTTAAAAAAATTATAAGTAATAAATAGATGTATTTTTTGACTACCATCATTGTAAAAATAATAATAAAATTTTTGTATGAAGGCTATTTATTAACTGTTATTCTCCTTTAAAATTAGGACATCTCTTTTCAATAAAAGCATTAACTCCTTCTTTGAAATCTTTTGTTGAACTGCATTCTACAAAAAGTTTAATTTCTTCTTCAAACCCATTAAGATTACTATCATAAAAAGAGTTTACAGACGTAATTACATTTTTAATTGCAATAGGAGCCTTCCGTTTGATAGTATTTATTATATCAATTGCCTTTGAGTAAGCTTTTTTATAATCATCAAAAACATAATTTATTAAACCATATTTAAGAGCTGTATCAGCATTAATCATTTCAGCAGTTATCATCATTTCTAGTGCTCTGGCCTTACCTATAATTTGTGTTAGCCTTTGCGTACCTCCATAACCTGGAATTAATCCTAAATTAATTTCAGGTTGTGAAAATTTTGCATTTCTGGTCCCAATTCTTAAATGACATGCTAATGAAAGTTCACATCCTCCACCCAAAGCATACCCATTAACAACTGCAATAACTGGTATTGGCATATTTTCAATATAATTAAATAATCTATGTCCATTTTCACAAACTTTTTTTGATAGTTTTTCTTCAAGGCCAGTAAACTCTTTTATGTCTGCTCCTGCCACAAATGATTTCTCTCCCTCACCAGTAATAATTACTCCATAATAACCTGAAATATTTTTTTTAATGTATTCAAAGCATTTTTTTAATTCACTTATTGTTTCTTGATTTAAAGCATTTAACTGTTTTGGTCTATTAATTTTGACTAGGTAAAAGTCTTTTTCTTTACTAAAAAGTATATTATTGTATTCATTCATAATTAAAATTATTTTTTCATTTTATTTATCATCTCGTTTACTGTTTCTTCAAGACCAAAATTCTCCTTCCATCCCCAATCTTTTCTAGCATTATCATCATTTATACTATTAGGCCAAGAATCAGCTATTTTTTGCCTGAAGTCTGGATTATAATTAATATTGAAATCTGATCTTATCTTTTTTAATTCACTTGCAATCATTTTGGGAGTTATGCTAAAAGCGGCAAGGTTGTAACTTGACTTAATTTTTATTTGCTTTTTTTTTGCTTTCATAATTTTCCAAATAGATTGAATAGCATCATCGATGTATACCATCGGCAACATGGTATCTTCAGAGAGAAAACAAGAAAAATCTTGATTATCTAAAAAGGAATAAAAAATATCTACAGCATAATCTGTAGTACCACCTCCTGGTGGAGTATTTGAACTAATAATACCTGGGAATCTAATACTTCTTATATCTGTATCGTAAACTCTATTGTAATATTCACACCATCTTTCACCAGAAAGTTTACTAATTCCATAAACAGTTATTGGATCTTTTACAGAATTTTGTCGAGTATTATCTTTCTCAGAATTATTTCCAAAAACTGAAATTGAGCTTGGCCAAAATACTTTATCTACTAATTTATTTTTTGCTAGCTCCAATACATTAAAAAGAGAGTTCATATTTAAATCCCACGTTTTCATGGGATTTTTTTCACCTTTAGCAGATAATATTGCTGCAAAGTGATAGATTTCTTTTATTTCATAATCATTGACTGCTTTTTTAAGATCAGGGTATGATAAAGCATCCAGTTTTATATAGTTTAAATCTGATGAAGAAACTTCTCTAATATCTGAAATGACAATATCATCCTTAATCATTTTTTTGTTAAAAAAACGAGATAATTCACTTCCTAATTGACCTTCAGATCCAATGATTAATATTCTACTCATTATGGGTTATAATCCAAAAAATAATTAAGTTATATTTAAGTATGTAATCTAATTAAATTTTAAAAATGTATAAAGATTTTAAACCCCATCTTGAAAAAGAAATAATAAATACTAAGAATTCTGGATTATATAAAAGTGAAAGGGTTATTGTATCTCCTCAGAGTTCAGAAATAAATACAAAAGATCAAAAAGAAATTATTAATTTATGTTCTAACAACTATCTTGGACTATCCTCACATCCTGAAGTTTTAGATGCTGCAAAAAAGTCTATTGATTCTCATGGATATGGAATGTCATCAGTAAGATTTATTTGTGGAACTCAGGATATTCATAAAGAACTTGAAAAAACAATAAGTAAATTCCTAGGCACAGAAGATACTATTCTATATGCAGCAGCATTTGATGCGAATGGAGGTGTTTTTGAACCATTGTTTGGTTCTGAAGATGCAATCATTTCTGATGAACTAAATCATGCATCAATAATTGATGGGATAAGATTATGTAAAGCTGAAAGACATAGATATCTACATAATAATATGAATGATCTAGAAGATAAACTAAAATTAACATCTAAACGCAGATCAAGGATAATCGTTACTGATGGAGTTTTTTCGATGGACGGAACCATTGCTCAACTAGATAAAATAACAGAATTAGCAAAAAAATATAATGCACTTGTAATGAGTGATGAATGTCATTCTACGGGATTTATTGGGAAAAAAGGAAGAGGAGTTCATGAACATAAAAATGTAATTGGTAAAATTGATATTATAACCGGAACCCTAGGAAAGGCATTAGGAGGAGCCTCAGGAGGATTTACATCGGGAAGAAAAGAGATAGTAGAAATATTAAGGCAAAAATCAAGACCATATCTTTTTTCTAATACATTAGCTCCATCAATTGTGGGAGCATCATTAAAAATTTTTGATATAATAAAAAAGGATAATTTATTAATTAAAAAACTACATGATAACACATCATATTTCAGGAAAAAAATAAAAGAGGTAGGGTTTGATATAGTTGATGGTACTCATCCAATTGTACCTATAATGTTATATGATGCAGTAATTGCTAAAAATATGTCCAACTCTCTTCTCGAAAGAGGTATTTATGTTGTAGGATTTTATTTCCCTGTTGTCCCAAAGGATAAAGCAAGAATAAGAGTACAACTTTCAGCTGGTCACTCAAAAGAACAATTAGATAAGGCAATTCATGCTTTTAAAGATGTAGGAAAAGATTTAAAAATAATATAAATCATAGTTCTACTAAGTAAAATTATATGTCATTTAATCAACTTTAAATGCTCTTTAACGTCATGAACTCTAATTATATCCGCCCCATTTTTCAAAGCTA
>JAYZHZ010000166.1:0-4192 GCA_036166035.1 Bacteroidota bacterium | reverse complement strand
AGTTTGCTTTCTTTTTTTCTCGTGTAAAAAAGATTCTAAATCTTTTGAAAAAAATTCATCATTTCTACCAAATGCCTCTGGTGAAAATAATGAAATGCTAATTGTAATGGATTCTTTGAAATTTAATAATAAAATTGGTAGAATTCTTGTAGATATATATGGATCATTTGTTGAGGGTTTACCACAACCTGAATCAAAATTTGATTTGCACTATATAAAACCTAGAAAATTTAATAGTATTCTTAAACACGCCAAAAATATTGTTGTTGCTTTTAGTCTTGAAGGTGAAAGCCTTGATTCACAGATTTTAAGGAAAAACTTTAATAAGGAATCTCTTAAAAAAATCGAATCGGATACATCCATATATTTTTTTAAAAGAGAAAATCAGTATGCAAAAGGACAAAATATTTTGTATCTATTTAGTAAATCAGATGATGAATTATATAATAAAATTAAGAAAAATAGGAAAGCAATATTAAAATATTTTGAGGATGAAATTACCAATAGAGTTAATAAAGAAATATTTTCAAAATTAGAGAATAATTTGTCTGATAAAATATTTAATGAACATGGAATAAAATTAAAAATTCCTTTTGGCTATGATCTTGCAATCAATAATCCAACCAATGAGTTGTCGAGAAATTTTTTCTGGTTAAGACAACTAGAACTAGATTATGAGAAAAATATTTTTGTTTATTATGAAGATTATGTTTGGAATCAATTTAAAGATTTTCATTATGCCTTTAGTGAAATTACTGATATCAAGTTTATAAGAGATAAATTATCTAAACAATTCTTAAGAGATTCAGAAAAAAAAGAAGTTTTTATGAGTATACAAGATGTTTTCCCAATAAACTCCAAAAAAATTAATTTTAAAGGAAGATCTTGTGTTGAATCTAAAGGTTTATGGAAATTAAGTGATATTTCAGCTGGAGGACCTTTTCATAGTTTAACTTTTTATGATTCTGAAAAAGAGAGAGTATATTATATTGAAGGTTATGTTTATGCTCCAGGATTAAAAAAAAGAGATTTGATGCAAGAAATTAAATCCATATTATGGACATTTGATTTATGATAACTTTAATAAAAGGACAAAAAATTGAAATAAATCCAACTAGAGTAATTGTTGATGTAAACGGCGTTGGATATGAGATTAAAATTTCACTAAGAACCTATTCAAAAATAAAAGATTTAAAAAATATTAATATTTATACTCACCTAGTAATTAAAGAAGATTCTCATACCCTTTTTGGTTTCTATAATAGAAAAGAAAGAAAGACTTTTCTTAGTCTAATTTCTATTTCTGGGGTTGGTCCAAGTACAGCAATAATTGTACTTTCATCTCTATCTGCTAATGAGCTAAAAAAAGCAATTATAGATTCAGATGTAAATAAAATAAAATCTGTAAAAGGGATTGGATTAAAAACGGCAGAAAGGATAATTTTAGAGTTGAAGGATAAAATCTCAAAAGAAGAAATTGAAGATCTTAAATTTTCTCAATCTTTTGACAATACGATAAGAGCTGAAGCGTTATCAGCTTTATCTTCTTTGGGTATTTCAAAGAATGTTGTTGAACGCCATATTGATAATATTATAGATAGAGATAACAAGATTACTTTGGAGGAATTAATCAGAGAAGTACTTAAAAGGTCATAATGACAAAAAAAGTTTACTTTGAGTTCGAGAAATTTTAATTTTTTATCAATTTTACTTTTAGTTATATCTAATTATAACTTCCTATTATCTCAAAATTTAGAATCAGATTCGTTAAATGTTTTAGATACCTTAAAATATGAACCCACAAATTTTACTACATATTCAATTAGAGATAGATTTTCTGACCCATATTCAAGTTTGTTTTCCAATAATGCTTACAATATTAGTTCTAGTCTAATTAATCTTACATCTTTATATGATACTGCAGGTGTTTTTTATGTAAATGAAAAAATTGGTTCATTAAATTATAGACCTTCCATTGCAATCCCTTTTAACAGTTATGATAAGTATAATACTGATAGGAATATTAAAGAATATTTTAGAGAGAAGTCAATTGGTTTAGATGGTGAAAATATCCTTGAAAGTGGAAGACTAATTCCAAAAATTTATATCCCCGAATCTTTAGATAGAATTTTTGGTGGTAATTTCATTGATCTTCAAGTAAATGGATTTGTGAATTTAGATTTTGGGGGCAGAATTCAGAAGGTTGAGAATCCTTCAATTCCTATAAGACAGCAAAGAAATGGTGGGTTTAATTATGATCAACAAATTAATTTAAACATTAATGGTAAAGTTGGAGAAAAACTAAATATTACTGCAAATTTTGACAACAATAATACATTTGACTTTCAAAATAATTTAAAGCTAGATTATACAGGGTATGATGAAGAAATTATAAGAAAGATAGAAGTTGGAAATGTTAGTATGCCTGTAAAGAATAGTCTATTAAGGGGAGCTCAAAGTCTTTTTGGAATTAAAACTCAATTGCAGTTTGGTAGATTAAGCTTAACTGGAATATTATCAAGACAACAGGGTAAGAGTGAATCAATTAAAATTGAAAATGGATTTCAGGGAAGAGAGTTTGAAATTATAGCTTCAAATTATGACAGAAATAGACATTACTTTTTAGGTCATTTCTTTAGAGATAATTATGAGAAATGGTTAAAGTCTCTGCCATTAGTTACTTCAGGAATTAATATAAATAGGGTTGAAGTTTATATCTTAAATAGAACCAATAATTCTGAAGCTTTAAGGAATTTTGCAGCATTTACTGATTTAGCTGAAGGAAGAAAGATTTTAAAAAATAGTAATCCATTTATTGGTAATGGAAACCTGGGACCAAATAATAATGGATCAAATAACTTATTTGACAATTTAATTAGTAATAATAGTTTGAGAAATGTTGACCTAATTGATAATATTCTAACTGGTCAATTTTCATTATCTAAAACTATAGACTTTGAAAAAGTAACTTCAGCTAGAAAACTAAATACTGATGAATACGAAATTAACAAAACACTTGGTTATATCTCTCTATTACGAAGACTTCAAAATGATGAGGTTCTAGCTGTTTCCTATGAGTACACCTATAATGGAAATAGATATAAGGTTGGAGAATTGACAGAAGATTATCAAAACAGAGATGAAAGTGAAATTATTTTTCTTAAGTTATTGAGACCGTCTAACATAAATACTTCAATTCCCACATGGGATTTGATGATGAAAAATATTTACAATTTGAATGCTACTCAGATTGAAAATAAGAATTTTGAATTGAGAATAAATTATAGGGATGATGCAGTAGGATTTAATAATCCAAGTCTTAATGAGGGTATATTAACAAGAGATAAACCTATAATTAGGTTACTTGGTTTAGATAGACTAAACTCAAACAATGATCCTCAATACGATGGAAATTTTGACTTTATTGAAGGGTATACAATTAACTCAATAAAAGGAAATATAATTTTTCCAGTTTTAGAACCATTTGGCACAACTTTGGATTCATATTTTCAAATAAATAATGAGGAAAACTTATCTGAAAAGTATGTATTTAATGAATTATATACTCAGACGCAGGATGAAGCTCAAAAAATATTATCTAAAAATAAGTTTTTTATAGTTGGTAATGTCTCTTCAGGCTCTGGTAGTGAAATTAACTTACCAGGTTTGGATATTTCTGAAAATTCTGTTGTAGTTACTGCTGGTAACTTGCAATTAATTGAGGGTACAGATTATACCGTAAATTATAATCTTGGAAGTGTAAGAATTTTAAATCCAGCAATATTAAGTTCAGGCCAAGAAATAAATGTATCTTTTGAAAAGGCAGATCTATTTAATTTTCAAACAAAATGGTTATCGGGCGCAAGAGCAGAGTATCAATTTGATGATAACATTAATCTAGGTTTTACTGTATTTCATTTGAATGAAAGGCCTGGTGGTATAACTAGATTTAGTGTTGGAAACGAACCAGTGAAAAATACAAAATATGGTTTTGACTTTAATATTAATAAAGAGAGTGAATTTCTAACAAAGGTTATAAATACAATACCTCTCCTTGGAACTAGAGAGAAATCAAATATAAATTTTAGTTCTGAATTTGCTCAAATTGTTCCTGGAACTTCTAATGTTATAAATGGTGAAGGAATTACATATATTGATGATTTTGAAAGTGCAGTAATTCCACTTTCATTGG
>JAYZHZ010000165.1:0-2551 GCA_036166035.1 Bacteroidota bacterium | reverse complement strand
GGAAACCACTGTGCTATTGTATAGCTATAGTTTTTGTCTTTTGGGAAATATTCATAACCACCCCTTCCTCCGATCTTCATTCTATCGTTTATTTCAAAAGACCATTTGATTTTAAATGTATATGAATCACCAGTAGACATTGGTTTGTCCAAATCAACTCTCATCATTGTGCTTACTACAGAATAATTTAGGTTTTTATTCTCTAAGTCTTTTACATAAGAAATCTTATAGCCACCATTATATTTTTCACCTTTAGCATTTGTGTATGAATTGGTAAGTGTTTGTAGTCCTTTCCCGCTATAAGAATTAAACATTTTGGATGGAGAAACAAGAGGGGTGTTAGAGTCGTTTGCCCTCACGTTTTGATCAAGTTGCACCCATAGATATCTTAACACATCAGGAGAATTATTAAAGTATGTAATAACTTCCTCTCCATAAAGTATTTGATTTTCATCATCTATAGTGACATTAATTTTATAGTCTGCTCTTTGTTGCCAGTAGTCAATACCGGGTGCGCCTGAAGCAGTTCTATATGCGTTCGGGGTTGGGAGCATTGTTCCGAGTTGTTCAAATTTCTGTTCCCATTTTCCGTAAGATCCTTGTGAGAAAGAAGTGTGGTTAATAACTACGAATAATAAAAATAATAATCTTTTCATTTTACCAAAATTTAGCATTTAAAGTGAGCATCAAACTTATACCAAAAATAGCAGAAGAAACAAATAACACCCAATTTTCTCTTTTCTTGAACATAAGTTTTGAAATAAAAAAACTTAGAAAAAGAAACGCTAAAACCACTATTATTTGCGCAACCTCAATACCTATATTAAACGAAAATAATTCAAGAATTATATTTCTTTTGAACAAAAGTGCTTTTAGGTAATTGGCAAAACCCAACCCGTGAATTAAACCAAACACCAATGCAATAAAATAATTTGCGCTTACAAATTTTATTGAATTGTTTTTTCTGTTTATGATATTACTTAGAGAGGTTATAACTATAGTTAATGGGATCGCAAACTCTATCACCCTTTGGTTATAGGATATAACCTCTAAAGCAGAAAGCGCTAGGGTTATTGAGTGACCAATAGTAAAAGCGGTTATTAAAAAAATTATTTTTTTGATCATACTAAAATCATAAATAACAACCAACGCTAGTATAAAAAGTATATGATCTAGAGCTTGATAATTTAGTATATGATCAAAACCAATAAAAAACCACGTCTTGAATTCTTCCATTTTTTTTTAAGATGAAAATTGATTGTTAAATTTATTAAAAAATTATATGATAAATATCCTCTCAATAGTATGTTTTTTTTTGTTGCATGATTTTTATGTTAGTGTATCATACATGGAGTATGATGCAGAGAGAAATGCTATTGAGATACAAAAAAAAATTTTCTTTGATGATTTAGAAGTTGCAATTAAAAAATCTTACAAAATAGATAATTTTGATATTGTTAATGATGATCAAGAACTGGTTAATTTTTACATCGAAAAATATTTGCTGGAAAATATAAAACTAACAGTAAATGGTAAAAAAGAAGAGTTTAATTATTTGGGGCACGAGTATACCAACGGAACAATCCATTGTTATTTTGAGGTATTAAACATTAGAAGGTTAAAAGAAATTAACATTCACGACACTTCTCTTTTTTTACATTTTGATGGACAAGAAAATTTAGTTTACTTTGAAATGAACAATACCCTTTCTACAATTAGACTAAAAAACCCTAAGTTGTCAGAAAAGATTATTTTTAAAAATTAATTTACATATTATGAGAACCGCTTTTGTTTTAATATTTACCTTCTTCATTTTTCCACTGTATCCTCAGGTTCCTTCTATTGAGTCTTTTACTGATGGCTTAACAAAAAAAGAAGGGTTTATTAACTATTATTGGGATGAAGAAAAAGGCAAGCTTTATCTAGAGGTAGAAAAATTAAACAACGAATTGATTTATATTAATTACCTAGCGGCGGGAGTTGGGTCAAATGATATTGGTTTAGATCGAGGGCAAATTGGAGGAACAAGAATTATTAAGTTTATTAAAATGGGACCAAAAATTTTAATGGTTCAGCCCAATTATAAATTTAGGGCAGTTTCTAATAACCAAGAGGAGATTAAATCTGTTGAGGATGCATTTGCGAAGTCAACCATATGGGGGTTTGCAATTAAAGCGTCTTCTAATGATAAATTTATAGTTGACGCAACGGAGTTTTCTATGAGAGATTCTCACATGATTTCTGCCAGATTAAAAAGACAGAATCAGGGCAGTTTTAAGATTGACCAAAAAAGTTCATCTTTTGATATTGAATCATCAAAGAACTTTCCTCTTAATACAGAGATAGAAGCGTTTCTTACATTCAGAGGAATAGCTACAGGAAGGTGGTTAAGCTCAGTCTCTCCAAATTCAGAGTCTTTTTCGGTGAGGACAAGACATTCTTTTGTACAGCTTCCCGAAGACGGTTATACACCAAGAAAATTCGATCCTCGAGCAGGATATGGCGCTATGACATTTTATGATTACGCCAGCCCGATTGAAGATGATTTACA
>JAYZHZ010000164.1:0-4885 GCA_036166035.1 Bacteroidota bacterium | reverse complement strand
AATTTGGATGCTCAGATTACTTTGGACCTTAGTAAAATAAATTCTAAAGTAAAAATTGGTGGATCAAATCTCTTTAATACTTATTATACAACAAGTTTTGGTAGTGCAAGAGTTGGTGCTTTATACTATATAACTCTATTATTTGATGATATTCTTTGAGGTTTTTTGAATTAATTCCCAAGATTTATCTAGATTTTTTCTTTCAATTGTTGTGCTTGCAATTGGCATTCTTATAGAATAAACTCCATTAATAACTGTATGAGAAATATATATTTTTCCTGTTCTATTTAATTTTTTTACAAGCTTTTTGTTGATATGATTTAGATCTTTATCACTATAGTTTGATGATTTTGGATTATATCTGAAATTGATCATATTAATGTTCTGATTTGATGTTATCTCAAAATCTTTGTTTGTAATAATTTTAAAATTCAGTTCTTTTGCCAGTTTAATATGTTTTTTTAAATATTTTTTAATTCCATTTATTCCATAACTTCTAATAACAAACCAGAGTTTTAAAGCTCTAAATCGTCTTCCAAGTTGAAGGCTCCAGTCTTTATAATTATTTATTTTTTCTTTTGTAGACCTTAAATATTCAGGATGAATTTCAAGAGTTTTAATGAGTTTTTCTTTGTCTTTTACATAATATAAACTGCAATCAAAATTTGTCAACATCCATTTGTGGGGATTAAAAACAAATGAGTCTGCAAATTTCAAATTTTCAATATACCCCTTATATTCATCCAATAAAAGAACACTTCCCGCATAAGCAGCATCTATATGATGCCAGATTTTATATTTTTTAGCAATTTTTGCTATTTCATTGATTGAATCAAATGCCACAGTTCCCGTTGTTCCAAATGTTGTTACTATTGCCAGAGGTATATTATTATTTTTTATGTCTCTTTTGATTTCTATTTCTAATGCATTATAATTCATAGAAAGATCAGAATTTGTTGAAATTTTTTTTAAATTTTTAGATCCAATTCCTATTGTTTTAACTGCTTTTTCTATACTACTGTGTGCCTCTTTTGAACAGTATACTCTAAACTTATTATCTTTTAATCCATCTGCATTTGTTAAATAATCTGTTTTATGCTCTCTTGCTGTTAAAAGGGAACAGATTGATCCAATAGATGCTGTGTCATTTATTACCCCTTTCCAACTAGTTGGAATTCCAATAGCATCTTTGATCCAATCAGTAACTTTTTCTTCTAGTTCAGTAGCAGCAGGTGATGTGTCCCACATCATACATTGTGCCCCTATAGTTGAAATTAACATTTCTGCTAAAATTGATGGGTAACTATTATTAGAAGGGAAAAATGCATGAAAATTAGGATTTTGCCAGTGAGTCATTCCAGGCATAATGTTTTTTTCAAAATCTTTGAATATATCATCAAAATTTTCACCATTAATTGGTGGGGAATCTGGTAAGGATTTATAAATCTCTCCCGGTTTAATATTTGGTTTTATAGGATATTTTTCAATTTCATTAAGATAATTGTACATCCAATCTACTATTTTATGACCTTGATTTTTAAACTCATCGATATTCATAGAATAAAATTTATGTTTTATTTGTTTAATAATAAATCTCAAAGTAATTATGCAAATAAACAATTTATTAATTAATAAAATTTAAAATAATGTTTGATTGGAAAAAACCGACTGTTCAGATGCTTGGCAGATGGCAGCCTTGGCATGATGGTCACCAGGCCTTATTTAACAGATGTGTAGCTAAAACTGGTCAAGTTATAATTCAAGTAAGAGATGTTGAAGGATCATCAGGTGGAGATGGTCAAGATGACAATCCTTTTAACTGGGATGATGTATGCAAAAATATTGAGGAAGGATTATCAAAAGATGGATATAGGAGGGGATTAGAATATGAAATTATGTTGGTTCCTAATGTCGTTAATATAACCTATGGAAGGGGAGTAGGGTATGCTTTTGATGAAGAGGTTTTTGATGAAGCAACGCATTCAATAAGTGCAACTAAAATTCGTGAAAAATTAAGAAAGGAAGGAAAATTATAATTTATAATAAGCCTAACTTTAGAAACCACATTAAAATCAAATGAATAATTGTAAAATTATATCTTGGAATGTTAATGGCATTCGCGCTATTATAAAAAAAAATTTTATTAATGATATAAATAAATTAGATGCTGATATAATTTGTTTACAAGAAACTAAAGCAAATGTTGATCAAACAAAAACAGCTTTAACAGTTTTTGATCAGTATCATGTTTTTGCTAATTCTTCAAAAGCAAGAAAAGGTTATTCAGGTACAGCTGTTTTAACAAGAATTAAACCATTAAAAGTTACCTATGATATTAATGTTAAAATTCATGATCAAGAAGGTAGGGTAATCTTATTAGAGTTTGAGAATTTCAATTTAATTAATGTTTATGTGCCTAATAGTGGACAGGAGTTGAAAAGAATAGAATACAGAAAGCTATGGGACAAAGACTTCTTAAATTATTGTATTTCTACAAATAAAAGTAAACCTTTAGTTATTAGTGGTGATTTTAATGTAGCACATCAGGAAATCGATATAGCTAGACCAAAAGCTAATTATAACAAAACATCCGGTTATACCCAAATTGAAATAGATGGCTTTTCAAAATTTTTAGATAATGGTTTTGTTGATATATTTCGAACAAAAAATCCAGAAAAAATTATTTATACTTGGTGGAACTATAGATTTAGAGCTAGAGAAAGAAATGTAGGTTGGAGGATTGACTATTTTTTGATTGATAAGAATCTAGTAAAAACTATTAATTCTATTGATATTGAGGATAGTTTTTTAGGTTCTGATCATTGTCCAATATCATTGGAATTATCTTTTTAATTCTAAAATTTTAGCATTTTCTTTTAATACATTTATAATAAAATCAATGTGTTCATTTAAATCAACGCCTATTAAATCAACACTGTGATAGATTTCATTTCTATCAACTGAAGCAGCAAAAGATTTCTTTTTTAAACTTTTTAAAACAGATTTGCTCTTTAAATTAGAAACACCATTTGGTCTAACTTTAGAACAAGCAACAATAAATCCAGTAATTTCATCACATGCAAGTAAGTATTTATCGAGATTACTTGAGCATTTTTTACCCCATTTTGAATAATGACAAGATATAGCATATGAGATCTCATATTGTCCTAGATTAGTTAATTTTTCTACAATAATATTAGGATGTTTTTTTGGGAATTTTTCGTAATCTGCATCATGAAGAAGTCCAGTTATATAAAATTTATCACAATCCTCATGTATTTTTTTTGCATAACTTTCCATTACTAATGCAACACTTATTGAATGAATGATTAAACTTTTGTTTGATAACATATTTTTTAATATTATCATTGCTTGTTCTCTATCAATGTTTTTTGCGTTCATGAGATTATTTTTTTTAATATTTTTATTTGTAAGTCAAGATCTTTTCTCTCAATCCAAAGTCAATTGGGTTGAACTTAACAATACTACTCAAATTAATAATAATGGAAAAAAAATTATCATTGATTTATATACCGATTGGTGTGGGTGGTGTAAAGTAATGGACAGAAATACTTTCACAAATCCTAAAGTTATCAGTTTGATAAATGATAATTTTCTTCCAATTAAGTTTAATGCAGAATATCAGAATACTGTCAGTTTTAATAATAATTCATTTAAGTATGTTAAATCCGGTAGAAAGGGAATAAATGAACTTGCTTATCATCTTACAAGTGGAAATTTATCGTATCCAATGACGATCTTTTTGGATGAAAATTATAAGATAATAACTCTTTTACCTGGTTATCATAAGCCTCAGTTTTATAAACTTGTATTGACTTACATTGGTGAAAATCATTGGAAAAAAATGTCATGGGATAGTTTTTTAAAAAATAATTCTAAATAATGTATGTAAAACAGATATACACAGATTGCCTCTCTCAAGCTTCTTACTATATAGAATCAAAAAATGAGAGTGTAATCATTGATCCAATAAGAGATATAGATTATTATGATCATTTACTTAATAAAAGAAATTCTAAATTAAAATATGTTTTAGAAACTCATTTTCATGCAGATTTTATTTCTGGTCATATTGAATTATCCAATAAGTATTCTTGTCCTATAGTTTTTGGTCCAAATGCAAAGACAAATTTCAAATCACTGTCTTTAAATGATGGAGATACTATAAATATTGGAGATGTATATTTTAAGGTTATTCATACACCTGGTCATACATTAGAGTCCGTGTGTTATCTTCTTTTTGATAAAAATGGAAAGCAACATTCACTTTATACAGGTGATACACTTTTTATTGGTGATATTGGAAGACCTGACCTTGCAATTGATAATAATATATCAATTTATGATTTAGCTTCAATGTTATATGAATCTTTATATACAAAAATTTTAAAACTTGATGAGAAATTAATAATTTATCCAGCTCATGGACCAGGGACGCAATGTGGTAAAAGTTTATCTAAAGAAATATTTTCAACTTTAAAAAAACAAAAAGAAACTAATTATGCTCTAAAGTTTAATAATAAAGATGATTTTATTGAATCTGTGACTAACAATATACCTAAAGCTCCTGAGTATTTTAAAGATTCTGCATTTTTAAATAAAAATGGTTATAAAAAACAAAAAGAACTTTTTAAAAAATCATCTAAATCACTTAAAGCAAATGAAATTATAGATTTTATCGAACAAAAAATCAACATTGTTGATACAAGAGAAACAACTGATTTTTCCCGTGGACACATTATAAATTCAATAAATATTCCTCTTTGTGGAAGATTTGCTATAACGGCAGCAAATCTAGTTAAATTAGAAGATAGTCTTGTTATTATATGTGATAAGGGAAAAGAAGATGAAAGTATAGTAAGAT
>JAYZHZ010000163.1:0-4022 GCA_036166035.1 Bacteroidota bacterium | reverse complement strand
TTTTTTCTCTAACTATAACAAAACCAAATATTCCCTGACCTTTTATCTTGTGAGGAAATCCTACTACAGCAGATTCTATAACTTCATTGTCTTGATTTATAGCATCCTCAACTTCAGCAGTACCAATTCTATGTCCAGATACATTTATAACATCGTCGACCCTACCAAGAATTCTATACATACCATCATCATCTCTTTTTGCACCATCACCAGTAAAATAATATCCCTTAAATGTTGAAAAATATGTTTCTTTACATCTCTTATGATCTCCATATGTTGTCCTTAAGATTGACGGCCAGGGATATTTTATACATAAATTTCCTTCAACATTATTTTCTACAATTTCTTTACCTTCATTATCTAGAAGGACCGGTTGTATTCCTGGTAATGGTAGAGTAGCATATGTGGGTTTACATGAAATTATATTTGGAAGTGGTGATATCATTATTCCACCAGTTTCAGTTTGCCACCACGTATCTACTATCGGACAATTTCCTTTTCCAATATTTTCATTATACCAATTCCATGCCTCTTCATTAATTGGTTCTCCAACAGAACCAATTACTTTTAGAGAAGATAAGTTAGCCTTTTCAACAAACTTGGATCCAAAAGACTGTAATGCTCTTATAGCAGTAGGTGCTGTATAGAATTGATTCACATTATGTTTATCAATAATTTTCCAAAACCTTGAAGCATCAGGGAAGGTTGGAACACCTTCAAACATTACTGTCCTAGCTCCACTTAATAAAGGGCCATAAACAATATAGCTATGCCCTGTAATCCACCCCACATCAGCTGTACACCAATATGTATCTCCAGTACTATATTGAAATACATTCTCAAATGTAAACTGGGTGTACATCATATAACCAGCACAAGTGTGTACTACTCCTTTAGGTTTACCAGTAGATCCAGAAGTATATAGGATAAACAATAAATCTTCTGAATTCATCTTCTCAGCAACACAGATTTCATCTACTTCTGAAACCAGGTCATGATACCATACGTCTCTTCCCGATTTCATATTTATTTCAGAATTTGTTCTTCTTATTGTAAGAACATTAGTGATTGATTCTGTGTTTTTCAAAGCTTCATCAACTACGTCTTTAACAGGAATAACTTTATTTCCTCTAAAGTTTCCATCCGAAGTAATAACAAGTTTCGCACCACAATCATTTATCCTATCAGATAAAGAGGTTGCACTAAAACCTGCAAAAACAACTGAATGAACAGCTCCAATCCGTGCACATGCCAACATTGAAATTGCAGCTTCTGGTATCATTGGCAGATAAATAATAACTCTATCTCCCTTCTCTATACCGAGATTTTTTAAAATGTTTGCAAAAGAACATACTTTTTTAAAAAGCTCATCGAAAGTAAATGATTTTATATTTTCTTTCGGGTTATTAGGTTCCCAAATAATTGCTGTATCATCTTTTCTTGAGTTGTTTCTCTCAAAAATATTCTCTGTTATATTTAACTCTCCATCTTTAAACCATTCAACTTTTGGATCATCAAAATTCCAAGATAAAACTTCGTTAGGTTTTTTTATCCAATTAAAAGAAGAAGCATACTCTTTCCAATATTTTTCAGGATTTTCTATACTTTCATTATAATGAGATTTATATTCTTCGAAATTTTTAATCATAATGAATTTTAAATTTTCATAAAAGCTCATTAGCCAAATTAGCTAGATCAGACCTTTCACCTTTCCGTAAAGTTACATGCGAATATAACTTCTGACCTTTTAGTTTGTCTATTAGATAAGACAAACCATTACTTTGAGAATCTAAATAAGGAGTATCTATCTGATTTATATCCCCAGAAAAAACAATTTTAGTGTTTTCACCAGCTCTAGATATAATAGTTTTAATTTCATGAGGAGTTAGGTTTTGAGCTTCGTCAACTATAAAAAAAATATTTGAAAAACTTCTTCCTCGAATATATGCTAGCGGTTGTATCAGCAGTTTCTCAGATTCAACCATATTTTTTAAAACCTTAAATTCTTTTGATGTTTCTTTATACTGATTCTGAATGTATTTAAAATTATCCCAAAGTGGTTCCATATAAGGATTAATTTTCGAATTTATATCTCCAGGTAAATATCCAATATCTTTATTGCTTAATGGAACAATTGGTCTTGCTACAAAAATTTGTTTATAATTTCTTCTTTGAGATATAGCACCTGCAAGAGCCAACAAAGTTTTTCCAGTTCCTGCAACACCATTTATAGAAACCAAAGACACTTTTTCGTTTAACAACGAATGGATTGCAAAAGCTTGTTCTGCATTTCTAGGACTAATTCCAGATATTTTAACTTTCTCTACTCTATTAACTGTATCGTCATTACTGTCATAATATATTAAAGCTGACTTAATGGAATTTTTTAGAACATAATATGAATTTTCTGATAATTTTTTTCTTGGAAATAGAGACTTTTTATCAAGTTTATTATTTGAATAAATATTATCTATGATTTCAGTTTTTATTTTATCGATTACCTGTCCTTCATATTCTAAAGAATTTAAATTTTTAATTTTTCCAGTCAAATAATCTTCTGCTTTCAAATTCAAAGATTTTGCTTTCAATCTCAAGTTTATATCCTTTGATACAAGAGTAATAATTTTATTTTTCTCCTCTTTCTGAAGATTTAGTGCAGAATCTAATATTTTGTGATCATTGATATCATCATTAAATACATTATTCTTTGTTTCTTGATTAACAAGTATCTTAAATTTACCTTTAGTTTTTCCATTTAAAGGAATCCAGTTATTCAACATTTTACCTTCAGATAACTCATCTATCATTCGAATGAATTCTCTTGCTTCAAAATTTATAGTATCATTCCCTTTTTTAATATGATCAAGCTCCTCTAAAACAGTTATTGGAATCCCAATATCATTCTCTTCAAAGTTCATGATTGAGTCATGAGAAAAAAGAATTACAGAAGTATCCAAAACATATATTTTCTTTTTTTTATCAGGCATATTTTATTTTTTCAAAATAAGATTATAATAGTTAATATAAAGTGGTAATATTTTCTCCATATCAAATTTTTTTGCTCTTTCAAATGCATTTTTTTTAAACTCTTTTGATTTTTTTTCATCAAGCAAGAATAATGATTTCTCATACATATCTTCAGTATCACCTATATCACAAGTAAACCCTGATTTTCCATTCTCAATTAATTCAGGAAGCCCTCCAGCATTTGATGATATTATAGGAACAGACGATGCCATAGCTTCAAGAGCTGATAGTCCAAAACTCTCTTTTTCAGAGGTTAATAAAAATAAATCTGCATTAAATAAGACATTCTCAACATCAGGAATCTTACCAATAAAAACAACATCTTTTAATGAACATAAAGATCGTGTCAGAGACTCTATATTCGCCCTTTCAGGTCCGTCTCCTATCATAATTAATTTAGAAGGCATATCATTTTTAATCTTACAAAAAACATTAATCACATCTTGAATTCTTTTTACTTTTCTAAAGTTTGAGGTATGAATTAATAATTTTTCTCCATTTTGACACAATTTACTTCTATAAGAGTTTTTTTTAATAGAACTGTATTTTTGAATATCTATAAAGTTAGGAATAACCTTGATTTCATTATTTATTTCAAAAATGTTCATGGTATCATCTTTCAAATTATTTGACACTGCTGTAACCCCGTCAGAATTATTTATAGAATGATTAATTACCGGCTTACAAGATGGATCTTTTCCAACAAGAGTAATATCAGTTCCATGAAGTGTGGTAATAACAGGAACATTAATATCCATTGTTTTTAAAATATCTTTAGCCAAAACAGCTGATGATGCATGTGGTATTGCATAATGAACATGAATTAAATCTAACTTTTCAAATTTAACAATTTCAACAAGTTTACTTGTCAATGATGTTTCATAAGGAGGATAATCAAATAATGGATAATTCTTAACAGAAACTTCATGATAGTATAAATTATCACTAAAAACATTCAACCTTGCAGGCTGAGCATAAGAAATAAAATGAACTAT
>JAYZHZ010000162.1:0-9308 GCA_036166035.1 Bacteroidota bacterium | reverse complement strand
TAGATATCGAAGGCAACATAAGTCTTAGAGGATCACAGAGTGTTAGAATATTAATTGATGGTAAGCCAGCAAGTATGATGGGATTTGATGGACCAAATGCATTTAAACAATTACAAGGTAATGAAATAGATAAAGTGGAAATAATTACTAACCCATCATCAAGGTATAGCGCAGAAGGATCTGCTGGAATTTTGAACATAATTCTTAAAAAAGACAGATTAAAGGGGCTAAATGGTTCGGTAAATATTAATACTGGATTTCCAACTCAAAACGGAGTTTCAACAAGTTTAAATTATAGAAAAGATAAATTTTCTATCAATGCTAGTGTTAATGCTAGTCAGAGAGAGAGTAAAGGGGGTGGATTTACTAACTCAGACTTTTTCTTATCTGATACTACGTACTCATCAAGGGTAGATAGAGAGTCGGTTAATAATAGTCTATCATTTGGAGGAAGATTAGGATTTTCATTTTTCCCAAACAAGAATAATATTTTTAGTTTGTCTTTTGGTACAAGAAATAGTAGTCGTGATGGGGACAATAATAATAATTACATTGATTACAATTCTATAGGAACCCAAATTGGAACAAGTAATAGAACTGAAAATTCCACACGGGATTCTGATAACTACAATTATAATTTATCCTATACCAAAAACTTCTCCAAAAGAGGTCATAATCTTAAACTAAATTTTTCTTGGAGTGATAATGTAAATGATAATGAAGGTACTTATATGCAAACTTTGCCTAGAACTAATAGAACAGTAGAGCAAAGAACTAAAGAAGATGGTGACAGATATGACCAAAATATAAGATTGGACTATACCTACCCTTTCAATGAAAATAAAGGTAAATTAGAGATTGGATATAAGAGAGACTATGATAAAATGAATAGTAACTACTTAGCTGAACAACTTTTTAATAATGGGACATCATCTGAAGAATGGAGAAAAATACCCCCCTCTAATTCTTACGAATACTTTCAAGACGTGAATGCTCTTTACTTCCAGATTGGAAATCAATCAGGAAAATTATCTTACCAACTTGGTTTAAGATTTGAAGATACAAATTTCTTTGCTGAGTTAACTGAAACTAATGAAATTACAGAGTTAAAATATTCTAATTTCTTTCCTACAGCATTTTTAACGTATGAATTTTCTGATAAAGAATCTATTCAATTAAGTTATAGCAATAGACTAAGAAGGCCTAGATTTTGGGATTTAAATCCATTCTACGGATTAGGAGATAGTAGATCAACATATACAGGAAATCCTTTTCTTGAACCTGAAATTACTGATTCTTATGAAATAGGATTCTTAAAAGAATTTAAGTCTGGGAATTTCTATGTTGGAACTTATTATAGATATACAACTGATAACATAGAAAGAATTTTAGATGTTAATGATAATGGATATTCAGTATTCAAACCAATTAATTTAGGCTTCACAAATGCATATGGGATTGAGCTAAATGGTTCAATCGATTACAATAAATGGCTCAGGACTACAGGATCCTTTAATTTCTTTCAGTCTGAGACAGAAGGTGACTATAATGAGCAAAACTTCTATGCTAAATCATATAGCTGGCGAACTAGATTAAATAACAACATTAAAATGTTTAATGAAAAACTTGAAGGACAAATTACATTCGATTATCGTGGCCCTTCTGAATCAACTCAAGGAAAAAATCTTTCATCCTATGGACTAGATTTGGGTTTGTCAAAAGATATCTTCAAAAATAAAAAGGGAACTATAAGCTTTACAGCAAGAGATATTACAAAATCTCGAAAAAGAAGATATGAAAGAGGTGGTAAAGAGGGAGATAATTTCTTTACAGTTGGAGAATATGCTTGGAGAAGGAATCAAGAATTTAGAATTTCTTTTCAGTATAGAATAAACCAACAGAAACGTAAAAGTCAGGGAAGAGGTAATTTCGATTCATCAGAATTTGAAGGAGGCGATGCAATTTTTGGAAATTAATAATAAAAAAAATAATTTTATACGATAACAGTATAAAATTGTATTTATCTTCTCTTCAAAAATTTATTCTAAATAAAACATTAAAAAATATAAGTTTAGAAGGACTATCTATAGATTCAGACGCTATTGAAAAATACGTAAGTCAAAAAATTAGTAAGGAACCAAAAATTGATATTATTAACTCTTCAATCGATGATCTTCTAAAAATTAAAAAAGATAAAGAAGAAAAATACAATAAAGTTCCTATAGTTAATTATGGGTCTATCGAACTTGATTCAAATGCTCATGCACATATTTATTTCTTTGAACCAGTGATAGAATACTTTAAAATCAAACCAAAGGATAAATTTATAAATAATGAAAACTATCTATATGAAAACACTAGTGAGGATAGAAAGAAATTTGAAATTTTAAAAAGAAAGTATATAAGAAAAGATGGAAATCATAAAAGAGGTGTTATTAGAGGTGAATGTAAGTATTTAAAAAAAGCTAAAGCATCATTAAGTAGATCCTTCTCAACACTAGTAAAAAAGAAATTGATAAGAAAAATTTCAATAATTGACTATGAAAACAAAGAAATTGGAATTGGATTTAATTTGACAGAATTAGGTAAAAAAACTATAAATGAAAAAAAATAATATTAAAGTTCATAAAATTTATATATTAATACTTTTTATTATTATTCTAATTTCATGTGATAATAAAACAAAAAATTCGCCATCTCCCAGAATTAAATCTACATTAAAAATTATATCTCCAATATCAAATGAAATAATTAAAAAAGATGATTCAATAAAAATTAGGGTTGATATAAATAATAATATAGATAAAGAAATAATAAGATCTACTCTTATATACGACTATGATACTATCAATTTTATAAAAAAATTAGAAGTTCCTACAAACACTTTCAAGAAGTATGGAAAATATAAATTAATAATTAAAACTGAATATTCAGATGGCAGTTTTGAAAATTTTCATAAAAATATACTACTATATCCAAAAGATAAGCCTAAAGAATTAGAATACGAAGTTATTAGAATTTTACCCCATGATCCTAACTCTTATACCCAAGGACTATTAGTAGACATGAATAATTTTATAGAAAGTTCTGGTCAATATGGAAAATCGTATATAAGAAGAATTGATATTAATTCTGGCAAAGTAATAAAAAATGTAAATATTGATCAAAATTTATTTGCCGAAGGGATATCAATTTATGATGAAAAATTGTACATGTTAACATGGAAAAATAAAACTGGATTAATTTTTGACAAAAATTCATTTGAAAAAATTAGAGAATTTAAATATGAAACTGAGGGTTGGGGACTAACAACAATTGATGATAAGCTAGTAATGAGTGATGGAACAGAAAAAATCTATTTTAGAGATCCAGAAACATTTGAATTATTATACTTTATTGAAGTCTATGACAATAATGGAATTGTAACAAATATTAATGAATTAGAATTTATCAATAATAAAATTTATTCTAATATTTATGGGAAAGATATAATTCTTTGTATAAACTATAAGACAGGAAAAGTTGAAAATATTATTAAATTGGATACATTATTTAATAGAAGTAACTTTTCAGATAAAATTGACGTAATGAACGGTATTGCTTATAATGAAAAAACCAATTCGATTTTTATCACTGGTAAGTGGTGGCCAAGTATTTTTGAAATAAAAATTAATAATAATGGAGTTAAGTGAAATAACAAAAAAAGTAAGCGAATTAGCCAGAGATACTTCTGGAGAAATGGAATCAAAGGTAAAATTTGTTTTCCAAGATGGATGTGTATTCATTGACGATACAGTAAATCCTCCAATTGTAAATAATGAAGATAGTGATGCTCATTGTACTATTACAATCAATAATGATGACTTTAAAAAATTACTAGATAAAGAATTAAGCTCAATGGGTGCTTTTATGTCTGGAAAAATGAAAATTGATGGTGATATGACGGTAGCTATGAAACTTTCTTCTATGTTTGGTTAGAACATAAAAAGTGCGCATGAGAAGACTCGAACTTCCACGACTAATTTTAGTCACTAGGCCCTCAACCTAGCGCGTCTACCAATTCCGCCACATGCGCTTAATAAGTTATTGTTTTCTTTGTGTCCAAATTTCATATTTTGGATCACCTTTTGAGCTGAATCCTCTATGATGCCAATCTCCTTCTTTTATTTCAAAATCAAATTCAAGTGATTTACCAACCGTATTAGAATCTCTTGAAAAAAATTCAATATTTTCAACATATTTTCCATCTACTGCAGAAAAGGTACCTCCACCCGTTCCATAAAAACCTTTTTTTGATGTATCATAAGCAATCCACTGAAATCTTCCTCCTGCAAGCATTTTCAAGGTCTTTCTTGGTCTATTTACATCTCTCATTCTCATCTCTCCTCTTCTTTCAATACCGCTCATTAACCATGATCCACTAAGTTGGTTTTTATCAATATTTTTAGAAAATTCTTTTCCATCAATTTTCATATTTCCAGAATCATTTTTCATTTTTATCTTAATATTAGAATAAAAAATTGTATCACCCACTGTCGAGGAATCCATGGAATTAAATTCTAATACTTCGTAATAGCCATCTTCTAAGGAATAAGAACCACCCATAGTGCTAATAAATTCCTTTGAATCAAGATTATATTTAGATAAAGCAAAGTATTTATCAGAATAAATTCTCAACTCATAAATACCATTATCAACTCTTATCCATGACGTATTTTCTATTCCATTTGAAAAGCTTGATATAATAGATATAAAAAATAAAAAATTAATCATTATCGTTTAACATTACAGGCATTACAAGCATAGTGATTTCCTCATCATCACCAATTTCATTGGGGATTATCAATCCTGCTTTGTTTGGTTCAGAAAGCTTAAGAGTGACTTTATTTGAATCTAGATTAGATAACATTTCAATTAAAAATTTAGCATTAAAACCAATCTCAATATCATCACCTTCATGTTCACACGAGATCCTTTCATTCGCTTCATTTGAAAAATCTAAATCTTCAGCGGAAATAAGAATTTCAGAACCTGAAACTTTAAATCTTACCTGATTTGTAGTTTTATTTGCATAAATAGAAATCCTTTTCAAAGAGCTAAGTATTTCAGATCTATCTAGAGTTATATCATTAGAGTTATCATTTGGTATTACATTATCATAATCTGGGTATCTTTCGTCAATTAGTCTGCAAACCATCTTCACATTTTCAAATGAAAAGAAAGCATTAGAAGCATTAAATTCTAATTTAATATCAGATGGTTTATCGGTTGGTAAAATTGACTTTAATAAATTAAGAGATTTTCGGGGTAAAATCATATCATGATCAACTTCATCACCCTTAATATCACTCCTTATATATTTTACAAGTCTATGTCCATCAGTAGATACAAAAATACATGAGTTAGATGATAACTTGAAAAAAACACCAGTCATAGCAGGTCTTAACTCATCACTACTGGTAGAAAAAATAGTATTAGAAATTGCTGAATTAAGTATGTTTGAATTTAAGTTGGAGGAGTATCCATCTGATACTTCTGGCACTTTAGGAAAATCTGCAGAATTTTCTCCTGCCAATCTATATCTCCCATTATCTGAATTAATTTCAATATTATAGTTTTGATCATCTATTGAAAAAGTAACAGGTTGTTCAGGTAGATTTTTTAGAGTTTCAATTAAAATTTTTGCAGGAATAGCAACACTACCATCTTCTTTTGATTCAACTTGAAGCTCAACCATAACAGATGTTTGTAAATCAGAAGCAGTGATTAGTAGGTTCCCATTTTCAATTTCAAAAAGAACATTTTCTAAAATTGGTACAACGGGATTAGATGTTATTACTCCACTAATTGAGTTGAGGTTTTTAAGTAGATAAGATGATGATACAATAAAATTCATTGTTTTTAAAGTTTTTTGTGAAGGTAAATTTATAAATAAATATCAATCTTCCTCACTAAAATCAATAGTTTTACTATTATCAGTAGGTAGTCCTTCATCTTCATCCAAATTAATATTTTTTCTTTTAAAAGCAGGTATTGCAAGTTTTTGTTCTATAGAATCATTATTATAGATTTTATTCTTATGATTGCTGATTCTCTCTTTCCTCTTCAAAACATATTCATTTTTTTTGTTTGAGTCGTTACTTTCATTTTCTTCATATACATCTAATTCTTCAATGACGACATCTTTTGTCTTATCATTAGTAGCTATTTCTTTACTTTCTGGTTCAAAACTATCTTCATATTCTTTATAGTCATCTTCTATGTCATGAACAACTTCTTCCATTGTTTTATCTTCTTTCTCTTTTATAAACTCAATATTTTGATCTTCAAATAAATTAAATTGAGATAATGAGTCATCTTCTCTATCAAATTCATCATTTTTATTATCATTTATAATGTTATTATTAAATCCAGTAGCTATTATAGTTACCCTAACCTTATCTTCAAGTTCACCATCAATTGCTGTACCAAAAATTATTTCAACATTATCAGAAGCAGATTTATTCGCAAGCTTTGTAATTGTATTTAACTCTATAGTTGACAATTCATTATCTCCACCACCTGAAACTATATTTAATAATATTTTTTTAGCTCCATCAATCTCCTTATCATTAAGAAGAGGTGAATTAATTGCATTTTCTATAGCTTCTTGAGCTCTATTCTCTCCTGAAGCCTCTGCTGAACCCAAGACAGAAGTACCAGCATTTTTCATGACAGTTTTAACATCTTCAAAATCAACATTAATTTGTCCTGGAACAGTAACTATTTCAGCAATACATTTTGCACTGGTAGCAATTATATTATCAGCTTTTTCAAATGCTTTAGTTTGACTAAGATCACCATAAATTTCAATTAATCTTTGATTTAATATTGTAATCACACTGTCACAACCTTTTTTAAGTTCATCAATACCCATTAAAGCTTTTTCCATTTTTGACTTACCTTCAAAATCGAAGGGTAATGTAACAATACCAACAGTTAAAATATCTAATTCTTTTGCAATTTGAGCAATAACTGGTGCTGCTCCAGTGCCTGTACCTCCTCCCATGCCTGAAGTAATAAACAACATTTTTGTACCATCATTTCTTAGAAGTTCTCTTATCTCATGACTACTTTCCAAAGCAGCTTCTTTTCCTTTAATTGGATTTGCTCCTGCGCCGAGCCCTTTTGTAAGTTCCATACCTATCTGCAACTGATTATTTACCGATGAAGAATACAAAGCCTGAACATCAGTATTACAAACAATAAACTCTACATTCCTAATACCAATAGAATTCATATAATTCACTGCATTACTACCACCTCCTCCTACTCCAATTACTTTTATAATTGATTTGTGATGAGAAGGAATATTAAACTCAAATGACATAACTAATAATTTTCATCTTTAAATTCGGTTAGATCATCATCTTTCAAAAAGCCTTTAATTCTTTCTGTAACTAATTTTCCAAAATTATTTACTTTGGGAAGAGAAGATGATATTGAAGATTTTTGATTATTATTTGAGAAACCTATTGAGTTAGCAAAATCCCAAACTAATAAACCTACAGCTGTCGAATATTTTGGGTATTCTAAGTCAACAACATCAGACTTAGTTAAATAGGATGAAGGGTATCCTTTTCTAACATCTAAGCCTGTAATATATTTCACCTGCTGTTTTAAATTTAATAATTGAGATCCTCCCCCAGTAATTACAATGCCAGCTGATAGTTTTTCACTCATTCCACTATTTAGAATTTCTTGATGAACTTTTTCAAAGATTTCTTCCATTCTCGCTTCAATTATTTTATATAAATTATCTAAAGGAATTTTTTTATCCTCTCTCTGCCCTTCACCTTTTATCTTGACATATTCTTTTACTGGTCTTTTAACATATAAAGCTTTCCCAAATTTAATTTTAAGTGCTTCAGCATGATGTTTTGGCAATCCAAGCCCTTCTTTAATATCTTGAGTAACTATGTCACCACCTAATGGAATTACAGCTGTATGTCTGATTATATTATCATGAAAAATTGAAATATCAGTTGTTCCACCTCCTATATCTACTAAACAAATTCCATCTTCTTTATCGCTATCATCAAGCAATGCAATACTTGACGCTATCGGTTCCAGTATTAAATTTTTACATTTTATATCAGACCTTTTAATTGATTCCTCCATTATCTTAATATCAACTTTATTAGCACTAATAATGTGGAAATCTGCTTCTAGTTTTTTACCAAACTCACCAATAGGATCTACAGATTCGTGATCTTCATCTATAGTAAATTTTTGATGCATGCTATGAATTATTTTATGGTTAGTAGGAATTACAGCCATTTTCGATCTCTCCTCTAATTTTCTAACATGGGATCTATTGATTTCAATCGGTTCATTTTCACTATTCTGTAAACCAATAGAAAGATGAGTACTGAAACTTTTAATATGTTTTCCAGCTATGCCTACATTAACATATTTTATAGGAACTTTTGCAATCTCACTTGCAGATTTAATGACTTCTTTAATTTTTGCAGTAGCCTTTATTAGATTTTGAATCATCCCCTCTGATACCCCCTCTGATTCTGTTTCAGAAAATCCAATAATATTTAATTTATTATTATCTGTCTGCTCAGCTATTATAGCACAAATCTTAGATGTTCCAATATCAAGCGCGGTAAAATACTTTTTTTTAGTTTTACTCATTCTTAAACAATTTTATCACAGACAATTTGATTTTTAAATTTAACATTTACAGTCTTATAAGTATTCCACCCTTTTAAGGGTGCTATTTTCTCATAAAAAATCATTATTTTATTAAATTTTTCATCTAAATCAACTGGATATCCAAAAATAATTTTTTGTTTTGATAATTGTGGATGAATGATAATATTTTTATTTTTATCAACATCAATTTCAGATATAATCTTAACCAAAAAATCATCATTTGAAATATAATTAATCATTTCCATAATTTTTCTGCCAAATTGTGTATTATTCAAATTATTATCTAAAAAATTAATTTTATTACTTAGATGAATTAGAATTACTCTCTCAGTAAAATTTCTAGAAATCGGAAATATTTCACCATAAGAATCTATATACTTTTTTGAATGTGATCCAGAAACAATTCTAGCAACTGGTTTATATTGATCTAAACTCACATTTAAGTTTCCAGATAAATCTTTATATACTTTTACACTTTTTACATGAGGATTGGACATTAATGTATTTTCTAAATCATTATAATTTATTCTAGATGAATCTTCTTTAATTTTATCTTCAAGAATTCTTTCTATTGTATTATTATTCAAAAAAGTACTATCTGAATC
>JAYZHZ010000161.1:0-9710 GCA_036166035.1 Bacteroidota bacterium | reverse complement strand
GGATTTCCTGGAGAAACTGATAATGATTTTCTTGATACATATAATTTTATAAAAAAATTAGAGATCAATTATTTACATGTTTTTCCGTACTCAGAAAGAAGTAATACAAAAGCAAATAAACTATCAGATATTGTTCCAACAAATATTAGAAATGAAAGATCTAAAATGCTAAGAAGTCTATCGGATAAAAAAAAGAGGATGTTTTATGAAAAAAATTTATTATCGAAAAAAAATGTATTATTTGAAAAAGGAGAAAATAAAGAAAATTTATTTGGATATACTGAAAACTATGTAAGAGTTAAAATTAAATATGATAAAAAAATAATTGGTAAAGTAATTAAAACTTCATTAGAAAGAATAGATTCTGAAATGAATGTAGTTGGCAAAATAATTTAATATGAAAATTATCTGTATAGGAAGAAATTATGTTGAACATATTAAAGAGTTGGGAAATAAAACTCCAGATAATCCTGTGATATTTTTTAAGACACAAGACTCACTATCATTCAAAAATGAAATAAAACATCCAAATTTTACAAAGGAACTTCATCATGAAATAGAACTGGTTTATAAGATTAGTAAAGGAGGAAAAAATATAAAAAAAGTTAAGCTTAAGAATTACATTTCAGAAATTGGACTGGGCATTGACTTTACTGCAAGAGACATTCAAAATTCATTTAAAAGTAAGGGGCTACCATGGAGTTTTTCCAAAAGTTTTGATGATTCTGCTCCTATATCTAATTTAATTAAAATTGATAAATTTAATAATTTAGATAACATAACCTTCTCACTTAAAAAAAATGACTTACTGGTTCAAAAAGGAAACTCGAACTTGATGATATATAATATTGAATATTTAATTGAATACATATCAAAATTTATTACATTAGAAAAAGGAGATTTAATTTTCTCTGGTACTCCAAAGGGAGTAGGAAAAGTAGAAATTGGAGATAAATTAGAAGGATTTATAAATGATGAAAAATTACTTGATATTATTATTATTTAGTCTTTTTCCTTTCTTTATTCATTCACAAAATTACATTTTTCCTATTAATCCAAACTCTCAAAATTATCTTTCAGGAAATCTAGGTGAATTAAGAGGAGATCATTTTCACATGGGAATTGATATAAAGACATTTGGAAAAATGAATCTTCCTGTATATGCTGCAGAGAGTGGATATGTAGAAAGACTAAGAGTTTCAGGAACTGGATACGGAAAAGCTATATACATAAAACACAATAATGGAATGAAAACTGTTTATGCTCATCTTAACAGTTTCAATGATTTTCTAGATAGTTATGTGACAAATTATCAATATAGAAATAAAAAGTTTATTGTTAATTTATATCCTGGAAAAAAATTTTACTTCAAAAAAGGGGATATAATTGGTTATTCTGGAAACTCAGGTAGTTCAGGTGGGCCTCACCTTCATTTTGAATATAGAGACAGTCTAGATATTGTTTATAATCCCTTAAATCTTAAATTTAGAGAAGTTATTGACACAAGAAAACCAACTATCAATATAATATCTTTTAAAACATTAGACTTAAACTCAAGAGTAAATAATCATTTTGGGATTTCCAATTATAACATTTCAACAAAAAATAATATTAAAAACAATTATAATTTTATGATGAGCGGAAAAATAGGAATATCCATACTCTCTCATGATATGCTTGATGGATACCAAAATAAAGTTGGTATTAACAGAATCAAATTATTTGTTAATGATTCATTATTTATCGACAATAAAATAGATTACTTATCTTATTCTGAAACAAATTTAGTTTCTAGATATATTGATTTTGATCTATATAAAAAATTAAGAAAACAATATATTAAACTATATCAAGATGATGGCAATAATTTAAATTTTCATAACAATAACTCAAATGGAATTATTAATGTAGAGCTAGACAAAACATACAAAATTACTATTGAAGTATTTGATTCATATAATAATAAAACTGAATTCTCATTCTTTATAAATAAAAAAAATATACCTATAGATATTACGGATAGAATAGATTTATTTGAAAACGACTATTTTATTATTGATAACACAATAGTTATTAGGTCCGAATTAACAAATAGAGACTTAATAGAAATTGAAAATCAAAAAACTATTAATAACATTAATTATAATTATAAAGACAATAATTATAAATATTATTTAATTGATTTAAGAAAGAATCTACCAGTTAAGGGTATACTTAATGAAAAAGAAATACATTTTAATTTGATTAAGTTAATCCCAAGCAATAAATTAATAAATGTATCTAACAATCATTTTGACTTATCAGTAAACAAAAAGAGTCTCTTTGATACTCTCTATTTATCTTTCAAAAAAACATATGATTCAAGAAATATTTATGAATTTAATAACCTTATGACATTTAATCAAAGTGTAATATTGACTTTAAAACCTGAAAAAAAATACGATAATAAAATCTCACACGTATACAATGTGGCTGGTAAAAAACCTAATTTTATTGGGGGTGAATGGCTAGATGGAAAAATAAAATTTAAAACAAGAAGTTTTTCTAAATTCTCGATTATTTCTGACACAGATCCACCCGAAATAAACCCTATTAAAATATCTGATAACATTATTAAAATAAGAATTAAAGATGAATTATCTGGAATTAAAAAGTATGAGGGGAAAATCAATAATCAATGGATACTATTTGAATATGATAATAAAAATGATGTCATTATTTCTAAAAAACTTAATTCAGTTCAATCATTTAAAGGTAACTTTGTCCTGGTTGTATATGATAATGCAAATAATAAAAGTACATATAATATAAATATTTAGTTATGAGTTTAAAAATTGGAGATAAGGCACCCAGTTTTGATTCAATTAATCAAAACGGTGATAAAATTAGTTTAAGTGATTTTATTGGAAGAAAAGTTATTCTATATTTTTATCCTAGAGATAATACGCCTGGATGTACAGCTCAAGCTTGTAATCTAAGAGATAATTTTGAACTGCTTAAGGATGATGGTTTTACAGTTCTTGGGGTAAGTTCAGATTCTGTTAAATCTCATGAAAAATTTGTTATAAAGTATGATTTACCATTTGATTTGATTGCAGATGAAGATAAATCCATTCATAAAAAATATGGTACATGGATTGAAAAGAAAATGTATGGAAAATCATATATGGGTACAGCAAGATGGACTTTCATAATTGATGAAAATGGTATAATTACTGAAATAATCGAGAAGGTAAAAACCAAAGAACATACTGAACAAATAATTAGTGAATAATATCAAAAAAATAGATGAACTTGAAAAAATTTCTTCTCAAGTTAGAAGAGATATTGTGAGAATGGTTCATAAAGTTCAGTCTGGTCACCCGGGAGGATCATTAGGGTGTACAGATTTCTTCGTCACACTATTTTTTCAAATAATGAAAAGGAATAGTGTATTCGATATGAATGGGAAAAATGAAGATATATTTTTTCTCTCAAATGGTCATATTTCGCCTGTTTTTTATAGCGTTCTAGCAAGGTCAGGCTACTTTAAATTAGATGAACTTTATACTTTTAGGAAATTAAACTCTAGACTGCAAGGTCATCCTGCAACTCATGAAGGTCTCCCTGGGATAAGAGTTGCTTCGGGATCCTTAGGTCAGGGTTTATCAGTAGCTATTGGATCTGCTCTTTCTAAAAAATTAAATAATGATAATAATTTAGTTTATGTTCTTCTAGGTGACGGAGAACTTCAAGAAGGGCAAGTTTGGGAAGCATTAATGTTTGCCTCACATAATAAGTTAGACAATATAATGGTAACGATTGACTATAATGGCCAGCAAATCGATGGACCTGTAGACGAAATAAATTCTCTTCTAAATTTAAAAGATAAATTAAACTCTTTTGGTTGGAAAGTTATAGAAAGTGATGGTAACGACTATAATAGTCTTATTGAATCTTTTAATAAGGCAAAAAGTAAATTAGATAAAGGGTTTCCAGTTATCAATATAATGAAAACAGTTATGGGTAAAGGTGTAGATTTTATGGAAAATTCACACAAATGGCATGGCATAGCTCCAAATGATGAACAACTTGCAAAAGCACTTGATCAATTAGAAGAAACTTTAGGTGATTATTAATGGAAAGAAAAGAGTATACATATACAGAAAAAAAAGATACAAGGTCTGGATTTGGAGATGGGCTTTATGAAGTTGGTAAAAAAAATAATAATGTAGTTGCACTATGTGCTGACCTAACTGGATCTTTAAAGATGAATAATTTTAAAAATCATTTTCCAGATAGGTTTTATCAAATTGGAATTGCTGAAGCTAATATGATGGGTATTGCTGCTGGAATGACCATTGGTGGAAAAATTCCTTTTACCGGAACTTTTGCTAATTTTTCTACTGGCAGAGTCTATGATCAAATAAGACAGTCTATTGCTTACTCAGGAAAAAATGTTAAAATATGTGCGTCTCACGCTGGTTTAACCTTAGGTGAAGATGGAGCTACTCATCAAATTTTAGAAGATATTGGTATGATGAAAATGTTACCTGGAATGACTGTAATTAATCCATGTGACTACAATCAAACAAGATTGGCTACAATAGCTATAGCAGATCATAATGGTCCAGTTTATTTAAGATTTGGAAGACCAAAATGGCCAATTTTCACTAAAAAAAATGAAAATTTTGTTATTGGTAAAGCCATAAAATTTATGGAAGGTTCAGACGTATCGATTTTTGCTACTGGTCATATGTTATGGCAGGCTTTAGAGGCAGAAAAAATTCTTTTTAAAATGGGAATATCATGTGAAGTAATTAATATACATACAATTAAACCACTTGATGAAGAAACTATATTAAATAGTATAAAAAAAACTAGATGTGCTGTATCATGTGAGGAACACAATATTATAGGAGGACTAGGAGAAAGTATATCTAGAATTATATCAGAGAATAGTCCTTATCCAATGAAAATTATTGGAGTAAATGACTCATTTGGTGAGAGTGGTAAACCTCTTGACTTATTAGAAAAATATAAATTAGATCCTGAGACAATAAAAGAAGCTGTCATAGATGTAATCGAAAAAAAATGAAAAAAGCTTTAGTATTATTATCTGGTGGACAAGATTCTACAACATGTCTTTTTTGGGCTAAAAAGAAATTTAGTTATTTAGAGGCAATAGGATTTGACTATGGTCAAAGACACATAAAAGAATTAAAGTATGCCAGAGAAATTTGTAAGAGAGAAAGGATTAAATTTGATATTATAAAATTAGATAACATCTTATCAAACTCTGCACTGACTGATAAGAATGAAAATTTAAATATAAAACATCCTTCAAATAAAAAATTACCAAACTCTTTTGTACCAGGAAGAAATCTTATATTTCTTTCAATTGCTTCAGCCAAAGCAATTAATAATGATATTTTTGATATTGTGATCGGAGTTTGTGAAACTGATTACAGTGGTTATCCTGACTGCAGAAAAAATTTTATCGATTCAATAGAAAAATCTATAAATTTAGCACATAATAAAAAAATAAATATTCATACCCCATTAATGAAATTAGATAAAGCTGAGACATGGAAATTAGCTAAAGAATTGGGTTGTTTAGACATTATTATTAATGATACAATGACAGATTACAACGGTTCTAATAAAAAAAATGAATGGGGATTTGGGAATTTAGATAATCCTGCTTCAAAATTAAGAAGAGAGGGATATTATAATGCAAAAAGTAAAAATTGGATATAAAATGAAACTAAAAAGCAATATAGTTGACCCATATATTGGACAAACTGCTGAAGGAAAAAAGATGGATTTTGAATCAGTTGATTCAATCAAAACTGATGAATTAAAAGTATTTAATTTTAAAAGTAAAGATCAATATATTGAAATCTATACTAAAGAGTTTATAGCTGTCTGTCCATTTAGTGGACTTCCTGATGTTGCAAGAGTTAAAATTGAATATTATCCTAAAGGAGGACTAGCTATTGAATTAAAATCTCTAAAATATTACCTGATTAGCTTTAAAAACGTTGGTATCTACCAAGAAGAAGTAACTAAGAGAATTCATAAAGATTTACTTAATATTCTAAAAACAAAAAATATAAAAATAACAACTAAGTATAATGTAAGAGGAGGATTGTACACTACCTGTATTGAAGGAAAATTATAGATTATTCGGAATATTTTCTTTTAAATCTATCATATAAAATTTGCTGCTTTCCATTCAAATTAATTTTTTTACCTTTAATGAAAGCCATTTCAATTTTACTTGATCTCATATCTAGTATATCACCTTCTGATACAATGATATTAGCATCTTTGCCAACTTCTAAAGACCCTGTGATATTATCAATACCTAATATTTTTGCATTATTATAAGTTATCATTTTAAGTGCATCTGATTTTGAGAGTCCATACCCAGCAGCCGTACCGGCTAAAAAAGGTAAATTTCTTTGTGAATGAAGAGAGCCAGAAGCTGTTAATCCAACCAAAATACCTTCTTTATGTAAAAGATATGGGAGTTTATATGGTAAGTCAACATCTTCATGATTTCTACTAGGGACTCTATGTAAATTGTTTAGCAATACAGGTAAATTATTTTCTTTAAGAAAGTCAATAGCATAATAAGCATCATTAGCTCCAACAATAACTAAATTATTAATTCCATGCCTTTTGAATGCCTGAACTGATTCAATAATTTGCTCTCTGGTATTAGCATGAATATATACCTTCTTTTTACCAGAAAAGACATCAATCATCGACTCTAATTTTAAATTTATTCCATCAACCTTATCCTTCAAATCATAATATGCTCTAGAATCAATTAAGAACTTATGAACCATATCAATAGTATTTCTATAATTAGGATTTTCTCTAAATTCAGTCGAACCAGTCCACCTATTAGGAGGGAATGTTTTTCTAGGCCATTTAATGTGCATACCATCATCAATCTTATAGGCAGCATCTTCCCAATTCCAACCTTCCATCATCATTATAGAAGAATTACCAGTAATTAAATCCCCATCCGGTACAACTTGTGATAATAATATTCCATTATATCTGAAGGTGGAAATAATCTCAGAATCTGTGTTATAGGCAATAAGTGATCTGATATTTGAATTAATATCACCAATTTCTGTATGATCAACAGTGGCACGCACAGCTGATATATCCTCCAACCCAACTTTAGAATTAGGTAATATTAGTCCAGGGTAAACATGTTTTCCATCTAAATCAATTAATATAGTATTTTGATCATAATATTCAGCAGGAACTGTCTGATTATCAAGCTTCCTCACCTCATCAATTTTTCCATCTTTAAACGAAACCCATCCATATTGAGTATATCCCCCAAATCTTGAATCATGAATTATACCATTAAATAAAATAATATGATCTTTTTGTTCTGAAACAGGCTCAGGGACCTGAGAATATAAATTCAAGGAAAATATTGTAAGTAGTAATAAAATTATTTTTTTCATAATTTATTATTGAAATTCTATAAGTGTTTCATAATCATAAACATCATCACAATGGAGTTCTATATTAGATCTTCTAAAAGGCATCCTTCTTGATTTATTATCTCCCGAACTACCCTTCATTTTAGAAATTATTCTTGCTCTTTCTCTCTTTACTTCGTCTCTCAATAATTTATCTTCCTCTAAGTCATAATAAATTTTACCATCTACAATAGTTTTTGAAGGTTTTGAGTAGATTGATAATGGATGGTCTGTCCATAAAACCAGATCAGCATCCTTACCTACTTTAATACTACCAATCTTGTCATCAAGGTTTAAAAGTTTTGCTGGATTTAATGTAACAAGTTTTAAAGCTTCAATTTCAGTCATATCTCCATATTTTACTGATTTTGCTGCTTCTTGATTTAATCTTCTTGCCATCTCTCTACTATCAGAATTTATAGCAGTAACAACACCGGCCATATTCATAAGGGCAGCATTATAAGGGATTGCTTCCTTAACTTCATTTTTATAAGCCCACCAATCAGAAAATGTTGAAGCACCAACACCATGATCTGCCATTTTATCTGCAACTTTATAACCCTCAAGAATATGAGTAAAAGTTTTTAGATTAAAATTAAATTTTTCTGCAACCTTAATAAGCATGTTGATTTCCGACTGAACATATGAATGACAGGTAATATACCTCTCTCCATTTAAAATTTCAGCTAATGCGTCCAACTCCAAATCTTTTCTAGGGATTTTAGCAGTGAGTTTCTCTTTTTTTGATAATGAATTATATTTTTTCCAATTTTTATCATAAAGTTTTGCTCTATTAAAAGCATCAACAAAAACTTGTTCCACTCCCATCCTAGTATCGGGGAATCTTGAACTTGAAGGAGCTCTAGATCTTTTAACGTTTTCACCAAGAGCAAATTTTATATATTCATCTGCACCATCAATCAACATTTCTTCAGGACTAGATCCCCATCTAAGTTTTATTATTGCGGACTGACCTCCAACTGGATTTGCAGAACCATGAAGTAACTGTGCTGTTGTCACTCCCCCTGCCAATTGCCTATATATATTTATATCCTCTGAGTTAACAACATCTTTCATTCTAACTTCAGAAGTGACTGATTGTGAACCTTCATTTACTCCAGTTAGAGCAATATGTGAATGTTCATCAATTATTCCTGGTGTAAGATGCATTCCACTACCATCAATTACATTTATATTTTTATCATCTACAGATATTTGTCCAACTTCTATTATTTTACCATTATCAATTAAAACATCCCCTTCCTCAATAATCCCATAACCCTCTAAGGTCCATATTTTAACAGATTTTATTAAAATTTTATTCTGAGATTTAAGTTGACTTGAACCATATTCAACAAATGGATATATGACATTTCCAATTTCTATATTTTTCTTATTAGACTTATTTGTGTTTTTATTATTTCTATTTTCATTAGAAATGTTCTTTTGACTAGTCCAGTCAATCCAATGAATATTATTTAGAGTACCTTTTCCAAGAAAACGACCATTTGAAAAATATCCGGATAGTTTATATTCTCCTGAAGTGTTCCCCTTACTTTCTTTTGGAATTTTGAATGTTAAGGTAATATTTTCATCATCAACGGTAATATTTGTTTTTACTTTAATTGAATCTGATTCCTTAATATTTGTAATACTTGCAGCTGGCTTATCCTTATTACCAGTTATGTTTAATATTAAATCATTAATTTTTTTATTATCCATTCCTTGAAAAGATAAAGTATAATTCCCCTTATAGTCGTTGATATTAGTATCAGTAACTCTATGCCACTTACCCTGAATCCAATTACTGAGTATTTTAGTTTCTTTAGAAAAAATATCTCCATCAGCAATGAAAAAATTAGCTATATATGATTCTTTTAAAGAGCCTATTTTATTTTCCATGTTGATAAACCTAGAAGGGTTATAAGTTAATGCTTTTAATAGCATAGCTTTTGAAGCTCCCCTATCATGCGATTCTATTAGGTTTTTTCTAAATTCAGAAAGATTTTTTATTCCATGTGTTGTAATTGAAAAATTAATACCATTTTTCTCTAAAAAATATGGGTTAGATGGCGCCATCTCCCAATGCTTTAATTGTGAAAGTGATATATTATTATTTTTAAAAGGATCATCTACATTAAATGGTTTTGGATAGTTTATGGGTATAATGAGTTTAGAGCCTCCCCTTTTTATTTCATTTATTCTCTGATATTCATC
>JAYZHZ010000160.1:0-13505 GCA_036166035.1 Bacteroidota bacterium | reverse complement strand
GCGAGATAAAGGTTTGAAATTGTTTGGGCTTGAATTCCTTGAGATGCATCAACTACTAACAATGCCCCTTCACAAGAAGCTATAGATCTGGATACCTCATAGGAAAAATCAACATGTCCAGGTGTATCAATAAGATTTAATGTATAAACCACTGAATCAATTTCATGATTCATCTGTATAGCATGAGACTTTATAGTTATTCCTCTCTCTCTCTCTAAATCCATGTCATCGAGAAGTTGATTAGTCATATCTCTACTATCCACAGTGCCTGTGAATTCTAAAAGCCTATCTGCAAGTGTACTTTTCCCATGATCAATATGAGCTATTATACAAAAATTTCTAATGTTTTTCATAAAATTTAGATTCCAAAATTAGATAATTATTAGTTAAAAAAATTATTTTACAGATTGTACTATATAAGCCTTGCTAGGATCTATTTTTCCATTTAGAAAATTTAAATATAATTCGTTTAATTCCATCCGATCCTCGACATAAGTTAGTTTCAAATAATCTTTAATTTTCATTATAAACTCATTCATTATATTATCTGCTAATAGCATTGTTTCTTTAACTCCCATTTGTTTATATCTACTTTCTGCATGGCTTGGAGCAAAGAAAAATTTGGAATTAGGAATTAATTTAAAATCCATTTTTGAAGACCAGTCTGCTAGTCCAATTAAACAAACATGCTTTAATAAATCACCAAAATAATTATGTATTTTTTTTAAATAATCTGAATTACCGGCAAAATCTATAACTATCACTTTAGACTTATTCCGTTCAGATTCAAGACTATCATAAGATATAACCTTATCATAAAAACCAATATTCAGTAAAAAATTAATATTGTTTTTAGATGTAATCCCAATAACTTTTTTTTGATCTAATACTTTATTTTTTTTTAATAAAAATGCTAAAGATAACGCTGTTTTAGAGGAAGCACTTGTAAGTATTATTTGATCAGAATCAAAAAAATTTTCATCTCTCAAATAATAATAATTTAAAAATGAAGTTAAAAATAGTGGTTTAATTGTTGGATGATATTCTAAAATTTGATCAAATTTTTTTGAAACCTTTGTGTATAGATTATAGACAGCTGGTAGATCTTTTCTATGTTTAGAGCCATCTACAAAACCAAAAAATTTTATATTTTTTGGAATAACTTTTAAATAATTACTCATTGGAAAATATCCATAATATCTGTCTCCCACCAAGATATTTTTATGATTAGAAGACACTACATATGCAAAACCCCAAACTGGGATAATACCATTAGATTCTTTAGTTGGAAAAAAATTCCAATAATTTAGTGTTTTACCCATGATAGCATAAGTAATATTATTTGATGTAAAGGCATATTTTTCTATTTTTAATAGTACCTCATTTTTCTTAGCAATTGGTCTTTCACTATCCAAAAATGTAGTTGTAAAAAAATCATTTTTATTTACCAAAAATTCAGCATTTGATCTACTCATAATCCATGTTTATATTATCTTTTTTAAGTTTCCACCTTTTGTGTGACCATAACCACTCACTAGGTCTTCTCTTAATTAAATTCTCAATCTTATTAACATACTCTGGTAAGATATATACTTTTTTATTGTAAGGAGGTTTTGATATTAAATCAAATTTCACAGAATAAAAACCCCTAGATTTTCTTTTCATTGAAGCAAAGTAGACAACACTATTTGTAAACTTTGGAATAAATTCCACTGATTCAAAAAAAGAAGTATCCTGATTTAACATTTTTAACCATAATTTTCTATTTTTTTTATTTGGAGATTGATCAGCAACCACCGCTAATACATCAATATTTGCCAAATTATTTTTAAGATATAACATTGCTTTTTTTGATTCTATAAGTACTGACCCAAATCTTGACCTAGAGTCATAAATGATTTTATCAAAATTTTTGTTTGAAAACTTTTTATAAATAACGTGTAAGTCTTTTTTTAATTTAAGTTGAGAAGAGAGAAGTAACCACTCCCAGTTGCACTGATGGCTAGTAAATACAACAACTTTTTCGTTTTTTAATATATGATTATTGATGACATCAAAATTTTCAAAAAAAACTCTAGAACCAAGTTCTTTTTTACCTATAGAGTATGACTTAATTGTTTCAAAAAAAACATCACAAAAGTTTTGATAAAATCTATTTTTTATTTTAATAATCTTTTTATCATCTTCATTTGGAAATGATTTGTTTAGATTATGTAATACAACATTTTTTCTATAAAAAGTAGATATTACTGTTGACGTGAAAGAAGAAATAGAATATAAAAAACTTAGTGGGAACGATGATAATAGGCTATATAAAATTCTCATAACACTCAAATGTCTCACAATTATAAAATTTATCAAAATTAGATTATTAAACTTTTACTCAATGAGTTTATCTCATTTATATTTGAGGGTAAAATGAAAATTTCAGCATCAGTATACTCAAATAATTCTAAATCTCTCCAAGATTTAATTAAGGAACTGGACTCAACTAATATTGATATGTTTCATATTGATTTTAATGATGAAAAAATTGAAATTAACAAAGTAGAACAAGATATTATTAAGATTAGAGAGGTTAGTTCAACACCGATAGATTTGCATATCATTTCTAAATATCCATCAAAATATGATGATTTCTTAAAGAGAAATAAAATTGAATACGTTACTTACCAATATGAAAATATAGAAGAAGAATTTGTTATTAATCCAATTAAACAAACACAATATGGTCTAGCAATTACATCAAATACATCTATAGATTCCTTTGAAAGGTATAAAAAAACCTGTGATTTTGTCTTATTGATGACAACAACTCCAGGAGAAAGCGGAGGGAAATTCAATAAGATTAATTTTAGAAAAATCAGAGAATTTAGAAATGTCTATTCTTCTAAAACTATCCATGTAGATGGAGGTGTAAATGATGAAATAGCATTTATCCTTAGAATATTAGGAGTAAGTTCAGTAGTATCTGGATCATATCTAGTAAATAATGATATAGCAAAATCATTGCTTATGCTTAAATCATCAGTAATACATTCCGAAGTTAAAGTGAAAGAGTTTATGCTCTCAAAAGAAGAGTGTCCAATACTAAATGACACATCCAATTTTATTGATGTTTTAAATAAAATTGAAGAATATAAATTTGGATTTGTCTTTATAGAAGATTCTAAAGGTAAATTTCTTGGATTAATTAGTATGGCTGATATAAGAAAAGGATTAATTAACAACTATGAAAATAACAAGGAAATTAAAATAAATAACATTATAAATAACAGTCCCATAACAATTAATGAAAATGATAATATTAATAAAATGTTAAATTCTACACAAAATCATGAATTTCTTATATCTTTTATCCCAGTAATCAATAATGAAAATGAACTTGCAGGTTCTGTAACATTTTTTAATTTAATAAATAGTGAGTCATGATAATTAACTTAAATAATACTACCGATTTAAAGATTGCAAAGAAAATATCAAAAGACTTAAAAGGAAAATTGATTTTTGATGAAATATCTAGAATCATTATTACCTCATCTAAAAATAATACCATACCAGATAAGTATAAAAAGCATATTGATAAGTGTCATAAATTAGAATCAGATATTCAATTATCGAGCAGAGATTATGTAAACGAAACCAGGAAGGTTAAAATAAATAAAATTGAAATAGGTGGGGATTCAAAAAACACACTTATGATAACAGGACCATGTTCCATTGAAAGTAAAACTCAAATAAAAAAATGTGCTGAATTACTTAAAGAAATAGGCTTAACTACACTAAGAGCGGGATGTTTTAAGCCAAGAACTTCACCGTATTCATTTCAAGGATTAGGTTTAGAAGGATTAAAAATGTTATCGGATATAAGAGATGAATATGGCTTTAATATAATTTCTGAAGTTAAAGATGCATCCCATGTTTCAGATGTAATTAAGTATACAGATATAATACAAATTGGTGCCAAAGCAATGTATGATCATGGCATTCTCAGAGAAACCGGAAGACAAAAAAAACCAGTCCTATTAAAAAGAGGTTTTGGTTCTAATTTACAAGAGTTTGTACAAGCTGCAGAATTTATTTTATCTGAAGGAAATCCAAATGTTATTTTGTGTGAAAGAGGAATTAGAACATTTGAGACAAAGACACGTTTTACTCTCGATTTATGTGGTGTTTCATTCTTAAAAGAATATACTAATTTACCAATAGTCCTTGATACAAGTCATGCTATGGGTTACAGTTATGGAGTACCTGACCTCACAAGAGCTTGTGTTGCAATGGGTATAGATGGTTTATTGATTGAAAGTCATCCAAATCCAAAAGAAGCAAAATCTGATGCATCACAACAACTAAACTTTGATGAATTTAAAGAAATGTATTCTAGTCTAATTCCAATTTGTAAAGCAGTAAATAGAAAAATGATATGATAATACCGAGAATAAAAATGTTGATACTTGATGTTGATGGTACAATGACGGATAATGGCGTATATATTGATGAAAATGGAATAGAATCAAAAAGATATAACGCTAAAGATGGAGTTGGAATTTATGAGTTGATAAAAAAAGAAATAAAAATTGGAATTATAAGTCACTCAGAGAGAGGAGACGGAATAAAATCAAGAGCCTCTTATTTAGGCATCAATCATTGTTATGTTGGTAATGACCCAAAAGAAAAGGTATTACTAGAGTGGATAGAGAAAGAGAAAATAAACTTGGAAGATGTGGCGTTTATTGGAGATGATATTAATGATATGAGCATAATAGAAATTGTCGGATTTAGTGCTTGTCCAAGTGATGCTTCAACTCCAGTAAAACAAAAAGTTTCTTTAATACTCAAGACAAAGGGCGGATATGGTTGTGTAAGGGAATTTAGTGATTTATATTTGGCCCAAAATAGATAGATGAGTGTATTAGTTAACAATAATTCAAAGGTTATAGTTCAAGGATTTACTGGGTCTGAGGGATCTTTTCACGCCTCTCAAATGATAGAATATGGTACTAATATAGTTGGTGGAGTTACTCCTGGAAAAGGAGGAGCTAATCATTTGGATAAGCCTGTATTTAATACCGTCCATGAAGCTAAAAAAGAAACTGATGCTAATGTATCAATCATTTTTGTCCCTCCTGCTTTTGCTGCAGATGCTATTCTAGAATCTATTGATTCTAATATTGAAGTTATAGTTGCAATAACTGAAGGAATCCCTGTAAAAGATATGATAAGTGTAAAATCATATTTAAAAAGTAAAAATAGTACATTAATTGGCCCAAACTGTCCAGGAGTTATAACACCAGAAGAGGCTAAGGTTGGGATTATGCCTGGATTTGTTTTCAAAAAGGGAAATATTGGAATTGTATCAAAATCAGGAACATTAACCTATGAGGCAGCAGACCAAGTAGTAAAATCTGGATTTGGAATTTCTACAGCTATAGGTATTGGAGGAGATCCTATTGTGGGAACATCAACACTTGATGCAATAAAACTTTTCATGGAAGATGATAATACTGAAGGAATAGTAATGATTGGTGAAATTGGTGGAAATTACGAAGCAGAAGCCGCGAAGTGGATAAGTGATAATGGAAATAAAAAACCTGTAGTTGGCTTTATTGCAGGACAGACAGCACCAAAAGGGAAAAGAATGGGACATGCTGGAGCAATAATTGGAGGGAAAGATGATACTGCATCAGCAAAAATGAAAATAATGAAGAAATGCGGATTAATAGTAGCAGAATCTCCCGCAAATATTGGATCTGAATTAAAGCAAATTTTATAGATGAATAACCTCGTTATAAGCAGCTGCGGTTGCTTCCATAATAGCTTCTGACATTGTGGGGTGAGGGTGAACTGATTTAATTATTTCATGTGCAGTAGTTTCTAGTTTTCTTGCTGCAACTACTTCTGCAATCATCTCAGTCACATTATAACCAACCATATGACAACCCAACCACTCACCATACTTTTTGTCAAAAATAACTTTTACAAATCCTTCAGAATGACCAGCAGCATTAGCTTTTCCAGAAGCACTAAATGGAAATTTCCCAACATTTATATCATATCCAAGATCTATAGCTTGCTTCTCGGTATATCCCACTGAAGCAACTTCTGGATTGCAATACGTACAAGAAGGTATATTATCATAATTTAGGACACTTGGGTTCATGCCAGCAATCTTCTCTACACATATAATTCCCTCAGCAGATGCAACATGTGCAAGAGCTTGTCCTTTTACTACATCACCGATAGCATATATACCATCAATATTGGTTTTATAATAATCATCAACATTTATTTTTTCTTTCTCAGTAATTATACCTAAATCTTCTAATCCAATATTCTGAATATTTGTTTTTACCCCTACAGCAGATAAAACAACATCACATTCTATCGAATCTTTCTTACCATTCATTTTATATATGACCTTGCACCCTTTAGTTTTCGTTTCCACATTAATTACTTCAGCATTTGTTATGATTTTTATTCCTGATTTAGAAAAAGATTTATTTAATTCTTTTGAGACATCTGCGTCTTCTAAAGGTAAAATATCTGGAAAGTATTCAATTAAAGTAACGTCTGTACCTATACTATTATAAAAGTAAGCAAATTCTGATCCTATTGCACCAGATCCAATTACAACCATTTTTTTTGGTTGCTTCTTAAGCGTCATTGCTTTTCTATATTCTATAATCTTTTCACCATCAATTTTAATGTTTGGTAATTCTCTTGATTTTCCACCTGTTGCAATAATTATATTATCAGTTTTGTACAATTTCATTTTGTTTTTATCATCAATAACTTCAACTTCATTTTTAGATACTATTTTACCAAAACCAGATAATACCTCTATTTTATTTTTTTTCATTAAATAATTTACACCTTTACTCATTCCATCTGCAACCCCTCTACTTCTGCTAATTATTGATTTGAAGTCTATACTAGATTCCTTAATTTGTATGCCATAATTAGTTGAATGATTCACATAATCAAATACTTGAGCACTTTTTAAAAGTGCTTTTGTGGGTATACAACCCCAGTTTAAACAAACTCCACCAAGGGATTCTTTTTCTACAATTGCAACTTTCATTCCAAGTTGAGATCCTCTTATAGCTGCAACATATCCACCTGGACCTGATCCAATTACTATTAAATTATATGACATATCTTTATTTTTTTAGCAAATTTATATTCTAATTATTTAGAATAAAACTATTGATAATTATATCTTAAATAATGTAGTAAAGATTGTATAATTTTAAGCTATAGAAAAAAATATGAAAGATCTTAAAAATAAAACAGCAATAATAACTGGTGGTTCAAAGGGAATAGGGAAAGGTATTGTCGAAAAATTTGCAAGTGTAGGATGCAATGTTGCTTTTACGTATTTAAGTAGTGAAGAATCTGCTATCAAGATAGAAAAATCAGGAAATTTGTTAGGAGTAAAAGTAAAAAAATACAAATCAGATGCATCCAAATTTGATGAGAGTATTGAGTTAGTTAATAATGTAGTTAGAGATTTTGGAAGTTTTGACATAGTAATCAATAATGCTGGAATAACAAAAGATAACCTTTTATTGAGAATGGATGAAGAATCGTGGAATAAAGTGATTGATATTAATCTAAATTCTTGTTTTAATTTAACAAAATCAGCAGTTAAAGAATTCATGAAAAAAAAGAATGGTATAATAATAAATATAAGTTCAATAGTTGGAGTCAAGGGTAATGCTGGACAATCCAATTATGCAGCATCAAAAGCAGGAATAATTGGTTTTACAAAATCAATAGCACTAGAATTAGGATCAAGGAACATAAGATGTAATGCTATCGCTCCAGGATTTATTGAGACTGATATGACTAGTCAAGGAAATGAAAAACTATTAGACAACTGGATTGATTCCATCCCCTTAAAAAGAGTAGGAAATGTTAATGATGTGGCAAATCTTTGCGTTTATCTAGCTTCAGAAAAAGCTTCGTACATTACAGGACAAGTTATAAGAGTGGATGGTGGATTAGTTACTTGACCTTTTTATTTGAATTCTTCTTTTTAGAATCACTCTTCTTAACTTTAATAGACTTACTCTTTGAATCATAGTTAGCAATTATAATATCGCCTTTCTTCAATTCCCCAGAAAGTATTTCCTCAGCTATTACATCCTCCAAATACTTTTGTATTGCCCTTTCCAAAGGTCTTGCACCATATTTTGGATTGTATCCTTTTTCAATTAAAAAATCCTTTGCCTTATCAGTTAATTTTATAGAATAACCAATCTCATGAGCCTTTAAATAAAGCTTTTTTAGATTAATATCAATAATTTTATAAAGATCGTCTTTCGTAAGGGAATTAAAAATTATAATATCGTCAAGCCTATTAATAAACTCAGGATTAAAGGTTCTTTGTAAAGCTTTGTCTATAGTAGAATTCAAATTCTCATTTATATTATCCGTTCTTGATTTTGTTTCAAAACCAATACCAGCTCCAAAATCTTGCACATCCCTAGCACCTATATTGGAAGTCATTATTAAAATAGTATTTCTAAAATCAACTTTGTGTCCTAGACCATCAGTTAAAAACCCTTCATCAAGAATTTGAAGCAAAATATTAAATACATCAGGATGAGCTTTTTCAATTTCATCTAAAAGTATAACACTATATGGTTTCCTTCTTACCTTCTCACTTAGTTGACCACCTTCCTCATAACCAACATAACCCGGAGGAGCTCCTACCAACCTTGAAATAGAAAATTTTTCCATATACTCAGACATATCTACTCTGATTAATGCATCATCTTTATCAAATAAGTAGTTTGCCAAAACTTTAGCTAATTCAGTTTTACCAACTCCAGTTGGACCAAGAAAAATGAATGAACCAATTGGTTTTTTTGGATCTTTTAAACCAACCCTTGTTCTTTTAATTGCTCTAACCAACTTATCTATAGCATTATCCTGACCTATAACTTTTTCAGATAATGTATCCGTCATTCCTAATAATCTAGAACTCTCATTTTCTTCAATTCTTTCAACAGGTATGCCAGTAATCATTGCTACTACCTCCGATATATTCTTTTCATTGACCTTATGTCTCTTTTTCTTGGATTCTTCAATCCACTTCTTTTTTTGAATATCTAATTCGGCTAATAACTTCTTTTCTGTATCTCTTAACTGTGCTGCCTCTTCATATTTTTGATTTTGAACAACTTGGTTTTTTTGGCTTTTTATTTCTTCAATTTTATTTTCAATATCAATAATAACTTCAGGAACATCCAAATTATGCATATGTACCCGAGATCCAGCCTCATCCATTAAATCTATTGCTTTATCAGGCAAGAACCTATCACTTATAAACCTATCCGATAACTTGACACAAGCCTCAATTGCTTGTGGTGAATATATAACATTATGGTGGTTTTCATATTTATCTTTGATATTTTCAAGAATATTCTGAGTTTCATCAGGAGTCGTAGGATCTACAACCACCACCTGGAATCTCCTAGCAAGTGCTCCATCTTTTTCAACATATTGTCTATATTCATCAAGTGTTGTTGCTCCAATACATTGAAGTTCACCTCTAGCCAAAGCAGGCTTAAACATATTTGAAGCATCTAATGAACCTGAAGCTCCTCCTGCTCCAACTATTGTATGAAGTTCATCAATAAATAAAATTATATCATCAGATTTCTCAATCTCTGTCATTATTGCTTTCATTCTCTCTTCAAACTGACCTCTGTACTTTGTTCCAGCAACCAGAGATGCAAGATCTAATGTAACAACCCTCTTGTTATGAAGAATACGAGAAACTTTTTTCTGTGTTATTCTTAAAGCTAAAGCTTCAGCAATTGCAGTTTTTCCAACACCTGGTTCGCCAATTAAAATTGGATTGTTTTTCTTTCTCCTAGTTAAAATTTGAGCTACTCTATCTATTTCCTTTTCTCTACCAATAACAGGATCTAATTTGTCAAGTTGAGCTAACTTCGTTAAATCCTTACCAAAGTTATCAAGAATAGGTGTTTTTGATTTTTCTTTTGTTTTAGTAGATTTAGTTGAAGCAGGTTCTCCCTTAATATTTGAAATATCGTCTTCCTCTAGAGGTTCAGATGATGTAGTACCTTGAGGATTACTAGTTTGATACTCTAACAGTTCTTTAACCACGTCATAGGTCACATCAAATTTATCTAAAATTTGGGTTGCTATATTATCTTCATCTCTTAATATCGATAATAGCAAATGTTCAGTTCCAATAAGTTTACTCTTAAATATTTTTGCCTCCAAATAGGTAATTTTTAAAACTTTTTCTGTTTGCCTAGTAAGAGGTATGTTAGTTAAATTTTTAAGATTATTTACACTAGTATTTTTCGTATTATGCTCTACAGAAGCCCTTAAATCTTCCAAACTTATTCCAAGTTTTTTAAGTAAACTAATTGCAACGCCTTCCCCTTCTCTAATCACACCTAAAAGCAAATGCTCGGTTCCAATGTAATCATGCCCTAGTCTCAAAGCCTCTTCCCTACTTAAGGAGATTACTTCTTTTACTCTATTTGAAAATTTTGCTTCCATAAATTTATAACGTAAGGATAACCTATTTTGATAAAAAAAAAATACAATAAATAGTTTTTTTAATAATTATTGATGAAATATCCTGATTCAGGTCCTTTCAAAAATAATAAATCCAATACACTTACTGGATAATCAAATTTCTTGCCAAGAAAAAAATTATTTCTAAATTCTTTAATTGCAAAACTAGAAATTTTAATATTTTTTGACTTTTTCACAGTTTTTTGGAAGTTTTTTTGATTTTTACTATCATATTTAAATATTTTATTTTCAAAATTTAAAAGATCACAAAAAAGTGTCAATAAGTCACAATTTAAATCTATGAGGAAATTATGTCTTAATTTAATTTTATTAATAATATGATCTTTATAATAGATATAATATGGATACTTACCATATGCTGATTGGATAGATTGAATATGACTATTAATCCAATTCTTTGAATAATCAATCTTAATATCCCTTAAATATGCTGAAGAATTAGCAACTGTTGGAATTTTAATATCAAATACACCGGTATCTCCAACAAGTCTAGATCTATTAAAAAAAGGATTATCTGAAAATTTCACATCATAATTAATAGTAATTTCATTATTCGAAAAAATTTTAAAATAATTAACAGATGGCAAATATTCTGGCTCAACCAAAATCATATTATTAACTTTACAAGTAAAGATATGTTATGATAAAGAAAAAAATTTTAATCCCTTTAATTGTTTTCTCCACTATTTTAACAACGAGTAGTGTCTACATTTATCAGATGCTCTACTCTCCAAATTTTTTAATTAATTCTGAAGATAAATTTATCATAATAGAGGATAACACAGACTTTAATGATTTAGTAAAAAAATTAGAGGATGATACGTTAATTAATGATATTTTGTCTTTTAGTTTTTTAAGTAAAATAATGGAATACCAAGAAAATATTAAGATTGGAGCATATAAAGTTAAAATGAATATGTCCAACTATGATATGATAACCATGTTAAGATCTGGGAATCAAACTCCAATAAAAATAACTTTTTCCTATGCTAGAAAGGTTGATGATTTTGCTGAGAGGCTAACAAAAAATATAAAACTATCAAAGAATGAATTATTAAATTATATAAGTCAAAACATAGATGATTTATATGGATTTGGTGAAAATGATATAATAGGAATGTTTTTGCCTGATACTTATGAAGTTTACTGGGATATCAGCTCACAACAACTTATAGAAAAAATGCATAAAGAATACAATAAGTTTTGGGACAATGAGAGAAATGAAAAACTAAAAAAAATAGGATTAAATAAAAAAGAGGTTAGTGTCCTTGCATCAATTGTTGCCTCTGAAACAAATAAATTAGATGAAGCTGATAGAATAGCGGGAGTATATATTAATAGATTAAGAAACAACATGTTGCTTCAAGCTGACCCAACACTAGTTTATGCTGCTAATGATTATTCTATTAGAAGAGTATTGAACAAACACAAAAAGATCAAGTCTCCTTACAACACCTATATAAACAAAGGATTACCACCAGGTCCAATAAGATTAACTCCTAAAAATTATATTGATGCAGTTCTAAATTATGAAGAACATAAATATTTATTTTTTTGTGCAAAAGATGACTTCTCTGGATATCACGAATTTGCAAAAACATTATCTCAACATAACAAAAATGCAAGAAAATTTCAAAGAGCTCTAAATAAAAGAAAAATCTATAAATGATTAATGGCAAACATGATTTAAGAGTAAGGTATTCTGACACAGACCAGATGGGGTATGTTTATTATGGTCGATATGCAAGTTATTACGAGATAGCTAGAGTAGAATTATTTAGAAAATTAGGATTTTCTTACAGAAAACTTGAAGAAAAAGGTATTGGAATGCCAGTTATAGAAATGCAATCAAAATTTCTTTTACCTGTTAAATACGATGAATTAATTAGTATCAAAACAGTAATAAAAGAATTACCGACTTTAAAAATTTGCTTTTATTATGAAATATTTAATTCAAAAAATAAATTGGTGAACACAGGAAAAACAGTTCTTACATTTATAGATTTAAAATCTGAAAAACCTGTTAGAACCCCAAAAACACTTTTAGCACTAATTAAGAAAAAATTTAATGAGAAATAGTATACAGAAACTCTTTAATTTTTTTCAACTATTATTCAAGAGGATATACCTGGTAGGCAGAATGGTTACATATTATAGTGTTTATAAGATTTTTATTAATAAACTGAGAGAGGACGAAATATTTGAAAGATCCCTAGCTGTAGCCTTTAGTTTTACTCTTGCCTCTTTTCCACTAATTATTTTCCTATTCACCTTGATACCTTATATTAATGCATGGATACCAGAAATTGATTCTACCAAAATTTTATTATTTCTAGAAGGAGTTATGCCTAAAGATATGTATGCAATTGCAAAAAATACTATTTTTGATTTAGTAGAAACTAAAAGAGGTGGCCTTCTTTCTTTAGGTGTAATATCATCACTATTTTTATCAACAAATGGATTTAACACTCTAATCAAAACATTCAATAGCTGTCATAAAGTAAGAGAAAATAGAAGTTTTTATGAGACAAGACTTATTGCTCTTATACTAACTCTCTTATTTTTTGTAGTAGCAATTGTTGCTATAGTATTATCTGCGGTTGGTGATTTTACAATCAACCTTATGCTTGAATATAATCTATTTAAAGATGTGGAATACTATACCATAATGCTTTTTAAGCTACTTATATTATTTGTGTCTTTTTACTTAGCAATTAGTTCAATCTTTTATTTTGCTCCGGTAATTCATAACAAATGGACATTCATATCCTCAGGATCTATAATTTCTGCTATTGGCTGTGTAGCCATATCATTAGCCTTTTCATATTACATAAATAATTTTCCAACATATAATAAATTATACGGTTCTATTGGAATTCTTATTGCTTACATGGGATGGATATATTTTATATCAACAATTA
>JAYZHZ010000159.1:0-7136 GCA_036166035.1 Bacteroidota bacterium | reverse complement strand
ATAAAATATTTGATCAGTTTGATCCGGATGATGACATAGAAAATTTAGATCCGTGGGTACCAAAATTTAATTTCTATGATTTTAATGGAAAATTGTCTTATAAACCTTCAAAAGATGACCTCATAACTTTCAGCTTTTATAGGGGAGAGGATAATTTAAAAGAATCCAGCGATACAAAGAGATATCAATATCCAAGTTTTGGAAACATTGATAAAATTGAGATAAATGGTGATCTGGATAGAATTTCTAAATGGGGAAATAGAGGATATTCTTTTAAATGGTCTAGGCAGTGGAGTCCAAAATTTTATAATACTTTAAATGTAGCTTACTCTGAATTCTACAATTACCAAGATGATTCCTACTTTGTTCAGGCTATAATCCCTGATATAGATTCTACAATTTTTGATTTAAGTATAATCCTTGATCAAGATAATTTTGTTTCAGATTTTACAGCTAGATATGATGGTGAACTTATATCCGGCCAAAATAACAAGTTTGAATTTGGATTTGAATATACAGGTTCTGATGTCGACTATTTATTTGTTAGAGATGATACTTTAACTATAATTGATAATGAACAATCATCAGATTTATTTTCAGGGTATCTCTCATATGATCTTAGCTCTATAAAAAATCTCAACCTAAAGATTGGAGTTAGAGGAAATAGGTATGAATTAACTAATAAAAATTATTTTTCTCCTAGGTTTCAGATGGACTATACTTTCCTAAAAAAAATGAAATTTAAGTTGGGTTATGGAGTGCACTATCAATTTGTTAAGCAGATAATTGGAGAAAATGTTACTTCGAGATCAAGAGATTTTTGGCAACTCTCTGATGATAATAATATTAATGTGGGTGAATCTACTCACTACATTGCAGGGTTGTCTTATGAGAATGAATCTTGGTTGTTTGACACTGAATTTTTTTATAAGGATATTAAAAACATCACTGAATTTTCTCTGAGGTTTCAGACTGCTGGTCTCAGATCTCTATTTTTTAATGGAAATGGTACTGTAAGGGGTTTTGAAAATTTATTACAAAAAAAGATTGACAAGTACACGGGTTGGATATCTTATACTTATATTGATGCTGAAAATATTTTTCCACTTCTAAATGATGGAAATCCATTTCCCGCACCTCATATTCAAAAAAATGAATTCAAGATTTTTAATAATTATGAGATTAATGGTTGGAATTTCTCAGCGTCGTTTATATATGGATCAGGTCAGACATTTACTGAACCTTCATATAAATACAACGTCGAATTATTAGACGACTCAAATCTTACTTTTATTGGTGTAGGACCTAAGAATGGATCTCTACTTCCTGATTATCATAGACTAGACTTATCAGTTCATCATATTTTTAATATTAATGAAGCAAAAGGAGATATAGGAATATCAATTTTCAACGTTTATAATAGGATGAATGTCTGGTATTATGAATATAATTTTGATCAGATGCCTTACGTTAGACAGAAAAAAACTTATTTGGGAATGGTGCCTAACATATCATTAAAATTTACATTTTAGATGAAAAAATTAATAAAATATATATTCTTAATTGGTTTAATTTCATGTGACAATGAGATTCCAATAGATGAAAATTTTGTTGTTGAAGCTTTTCTCTTCCAGGGGGAAAAGGTTGATGATATAAGAGTAAAGGAGACTAAGCTTTGGAACTCTGAAGATAGTATTGATACTTATATAGAAAATGCTAACGTTAAGTTATTTGGAAATGGTAACGAATTTGTTCTTTCCTATAACTCTGTTGAAGAAACTTATTTTACAGATGATGAAATTGAAATTATATCTGGAAACACTTATGGTTTAGAGGTAACAGTAGGAGACAGGACAGCTGCTGCTGAGACTATTGTTCCAACAAAACCTATAGGTATAAGAATGACAGATGATAGAATAGTAGTACCTCCACTTGTTTTATCTCCTGCTCTTCCTAATATTTTAGCCAATTTGTTTCAAAATGCAAGAACTAATGTTCTATGGGATAATCAAAGTGAAGAGTATCACTATCTGACTATTAAATATGATGGTGAGGATGAAGACCCAATTTTTAGTGAAGAAATTCCAGGTCAAGTTGGAGAATTTTTTTCTAATTTCTCTCTCCAGTCTGCACCGACTAAAGGTAATCAATATAATGTTATATGCATGAGTCTAAAAAACTATGGAAAATATAAGGTAACACTATATAAAATAAATAAAGACTACTATAGCTTATTTGAAAATCAGGTACAAGATGGAACTGATCTTAATGAACCACCTTCTAATGTAGTAAATGCTTTTGGTATATTCTCAGCTTTTGCTAGTGATACAACAAGTTTTGAAATAGTCAGAAACTAATCATTTTCTTATCCAATAAGCTACGAAAATTAAAAGACCTTGTATGGGAAGTCTCCATGTAGCGATTTGCTGGCTAGCACCTATAGCTACTTGAGCCTCTTTACTCTGAGCTAGATAAATATTTGCAGGAAATACTGCAAGCAAAAGAAGAATTAGACCAATAGATCCATAAAATCTATATCTAGGAAAAAGAATCATGATTCCAAAAAGAATTTCAAAAAATCCACTTATGTAAACTAACTCTAGATGATATGGTAGATAGGGTGGTACTATTGCAAGAAAAAACTCAGGATTTATAAAATGTTTGATGCCAACTATCGTGTAGAATATTGATGAAATTATTATTAAAATTAACTTTGCTATCGTAACTTTCATAGGCTAATTAATACGCAATATGAAGAAATTTATTTTTATTTTTTTCATCTTTTCAAACTTCTTATGTCTTTCTCAAGATGCTACTAGTATTTTAAAAAAATCGGAAGAAAAAATTAGAGGAATAAAATCTTCTTATGTTGAGATGGCAATTAGTATAGTAAGACCAAAGTGGAGAAAGGAAATGACAATGAAAGGTTGGTCAATTGGGGAAGATTATTTTTCTTCAGTTGTGTTAACTCCAGTGAAAGAAAAGGGAACTGTATTTTTGAAAAGACAAAATGAGGTTTGGAATTATATACCTTCTATCGAAAGGACAATAAAACTTCCGCCATCCATGATGATGCAAAATTGGATGGGGACTGATTTTACAAATGATGACTTGGTTCAGAGATCATCAATCGCGGATGATTATACTAACACCATAATTGGAGAAGAAAATGTTGATGGTTTAGATTGCTGGATTATTCAGCTAATGCCAAATGAAGATGCCGCAGTAGTTTGGGGAAAATTAGTTATGTGGGTTGACAAACAATATTTTATGCAACTTAAAACACAATTTTTTGATGAGTATGGAGAAATGGTGAGTATTATGACCTCTAAAAAAATAAAAAATTTTAGCAATAAAAAGTTACCGTCTATAATTGAATATGTCCCTCTTGACAAAGAAGGTAATAAAACGATAATTGAGAGATTAGTATGGAATTTTGATATTGATATAAATGAGAGGTATTTTCTACCTAATTACATGAAAAATTTACGATGATATTTAAGATTGCATGGAGAAATATTTATAGGAATAAGAAGAGAAGCCTGATTACGATTACCTCAATCTTTGGAGCTCTTTTTCTTATAATATTGATGAGGGCACTTCAGTTTGGTTTCTATGATAAGTTAATAGAGACTGTAGTTGAATCTTATGCAGGTTATGTCGAGATTCATGCTGATGGTTTCTGGGATAATCAGAATCTAGATAACTCTATGGAAGTCGATCAAAGCCTCATAAATGATATAAAATCAGTAGAGGGTGTTGAAAATATAGTACAAAGGCTTCAGACATTCTCCTTGATTTCTATGGGTGAGAAGACCAAAGGGGGGGTAGTAAATGGAATCAATATATCAGAAGAGCAAAAGATAACAGATTGGAGTAAAAAAATGGTTTCAGGCTCTTTTGATATTGGTGATGATGAGATAATTATAGGTAAGGGTATTGCCGAGTATTTTGATATAAAAGAAGATGATACTCTTATTCTATATGGACAAGGATATAGGGGGATGATGGCTGCAGGAAAGTATCCAGTTAAAGGAATAATTGATCTAAAAAATCCTGATCTCAATAAGCTCGGGATATTTATGACAATTGAGTCAGCTAGAAATTATGTTTCTTCTGAAGAAATATCAACACATATAATTATTGATAAAGAAAAATACTATAAAGAAGAAAATATAGTAGTTGATTTATCCAATGTTCTTTCTAAAGATTATGAAATAATGAGTTGGAAAGAGACTCTTCCTGAGATTGAGCAAACAATTACTGCTGATAGCGCGGGAGGAGTAATAATGGCTTTTATTCTTTATATAATTGTAGTCTTTGGAATGTTTGGTACTGTACTAATGATGACAGAAGAAAGAAAGTATGAGTTTGGTGTACTAATTTCGATAGGTATGAGCAGGATAAGATTATTCGGCATCGTCTTAATCGAGACGGTTATCTTATCTATGATAGGTGTTGTTTTGGCTATATTAATTACTTATCCCATATGCTATTATTATTATTTAAATCCAATTGATATGGCTGATTTGATGGGAGAGGGTGCTGATCAGATGATGGAAGAAATGGGTTTTTCACCTATAGCTCCTATGTCAATTGAATGGAATATACCTCTCACGCATGCGCTAGTTATTTTTATTTCCTCGTTGCTTATATCTATATATCCAGCAATAAAAATATCTAAGCTTAACCCAGTAAAATCAATGAAAATATGAATATTCTAACTCTCATTAAGATATCATGGAGGAATGTTTGGAGAAACAAACTGAGAAGTATTGTAGTTATAGTTTCAGTTGTTTTTGGAATACTTGGTGGAATTATAATGATAGCAATGTCGTATGGTTTAAATGAGGAAAGGATGAATAATGCTGTTGAAACTTATCTCTCTCACATACAAATTCATAATGAATCTTTCTCAGAAGATTATAATATTAAACATACCATTGATAATCTTGAAGCTATAGAGAATGCTATAAATAATGATAGTAGAGTTGTATCTTATTCAAAGAGAATTATTATAAATGGAATGATGTCTAACTCCAATGGATCTTATGGAATTCAAGTCAAGGGTGTGGATCCTGCTAAAGAGATAAAAGTAACAAATACATATGAAAAACTAATTGAAGGAGAATATTTTAAATCAAAGAGAGATAACACTATTCTTGTTGGGAAGAAATTGGCAGATAGATTAAATCTAAAAATCAAGTCAAAAGTTGTTATAACATTTCAAGATGAAAATTATGATTTGACATCACTTCTGTATAGAGTTGAAGGTATATTTAGATCTGGCAACTCAAGATATGATGAAGCTAATGTTTTTGTAAAAAATATTAGTATTTCAAATAATTTGTCAGGCTTTTCGGGATACCATGAAATACCCATATTACTTACTGATATTAATTTAAGAAATGAAGTAAAAAGTGACTTGATACCATATAGCTCAGATAATATTATAGAGGCTTGGGATGATATTTCAAAAGATCTAGCATATGCTAATGAAATGCTTGCAGCTGTTCTGTACATTTTTATGATGATAATTTTATCAGGTCTTTCATTTGGTATAATTAATACAATGTTGATGGCAATACTTGAGAGAAAGAAAGAAATTGGAATGCTTATGTCTATAGGTATGAGTAGGTATAAAATATTTTTAATGATATGTTTTGAGACAATATTTCTATCTGTAGTAGCTCTTCCTTTTGGATTAATTTTCTCCTATTTAATTGTAGAATATTATGCAGTAGTCGGAATTGATTTAAGCATTGTAGAAGCTGGGCTAGAAAATTTTGGAGTTGGTACAAGGTTATATTTTAAGGTTCCTGATGAACAATATTTTATAGTTTCAATTATGGTTTTTATAATAGCTGTAATTTCATCAATATTTCCTTCTATGAGAGCACTAAAGATTAATCCTGTTGAGGCAACTAAAACTATTTAAATTTGAACTATGATTGAAACAAAAAACTTATCTAAAATTTATAATCCAGGAAAATTTGAAGTTAAAGCAGTAAATAATGTTAGTGTTTTATTTAAAGAGGGTGAATTTACTTCAGTTGTTGGACCATCCGGATCTGGTAAAACAACATTTTTAAATTGTGTTGGGGGTCTTGATAACCCAACCTCTGGAGATGTATATATATCTGGTGAAAATATAACCCAATTATCTTCATCAGAAATAATTCAGTACAGATTAAAAAATATAGGGTTTGTTTTTCAGGCATATAATTTAATACCTGTTTTATCAGCTAAGGAAAATATAGAGATGATTATGTTGCTACAAGGAGTTGATGAAAAATCTAGAAATTTAAGAACAGATGAATTACTAAATCAAGTCGATTTGTATGAAATGCGTAATAGGAGGCCATCTGAACTTTCAGGAGGTCAACAGCAAAGGGTGGCAGTTGCAAGAGCATTAGCATCAAAGCCAAAATTTATTCTTGCAGATGAACCTACAGCAAATCTTGATTCATCATCAACTTCCAATCTTTTAGATATTATGAGTAAGTTGAATAAAAATGAGAAAATTACTTTTATATTTTCAACACATGATCAGAGAGTAATTGATAGAGCTAGGCGAGTTATAACTTTAGAAGATGGAAAGATTGTTAGTGATAAAAAAAAGTAGATTATTAATTTTTTTTGTAATTTTTATTAATTCTCTAGAAGGATTCTCCCAAAATTCAAAAGCCTCTTTTAATATTAATGGATATGTAAAATATCTTCCGTCCTATATGGATTATAGTTTCTTTGATTCAGAAATCAATAACTTAATTCATAATAGAATTAATGTGCGTGGTTATTTTAGTGAAAATTTTTCTATGGGTTTAGAAGTAAGAAATAGAATATTATTCGGTGATATTCCTGTAATTCAGTCTGATCTAGGTTTAGTCGACATGTCATATTTTGTTATAGAAAATTCAAATTTTGTTTTTCATTCAATGATTGATAGGTTATGGTTAAAATATCAAAAAGATAAGATTGAGATCAACGTTGGCAGGCAAAGGGTAAATTGGGGTATTAATACGATCTGGAATTCAAATGATTTATTCAATGCTTATAATTTTATAGACTTTGATTATGTGGAGAGACCAGGTTCGGATGTTGTGAGATTTCAGTATACTGGTGATAATCTTTCA
>JAYZHZ010000158.1:0-12609 GCA_036166035.1 Bacteroidota bacterium | reverse complement strand
TATTTTTCATTCCAATTTTATCACAATGGATAGAAACAAATAGAGACCCTAAAACATTTACCCATAATGCCATTGACATTATGAAAACTCCATGAAAAAGTGGAGTTGTATTCCATAATTCCTTTATTGGAAGATTAGCACCACTAATTACTACCGTGTCAAACCCAAACAGAAATCCAGCTAGTGCTACTGTTATAGACCAGTTAAATATTTTTTTCTTATCCATAGTTTGATATTTTTACTTGGTAAATATAAAATAATTCCAAATGTTATTAGGTATAGACTTAGGAGGAACTAAAATTGAAGCAATTGTACTTCAATCAAAAGAAAATCCAGAAGAAGTAATTAGATATAGGGTTAATACAGAAGAAGAAAAAGGATATTCTCATGTAATTAATAACATAAAATCATTAGTAGACTATATAGAAAAAAAAATTAACCACAAGTTTAATAAACTTGGGATAGGAACACCTGGAACAATAGATCCAGAAACAGGTTTACTCAAAAATTCTAATTCTCAGTGTCTTAATGGGATGCCAATACAAAAAGATTTATCTAAAACTTTAGATAAAACTATTCTAATTCAAAATGATGCAAATTGCTTCGCACTTGCTGAGACTTTTCTGGGGTCTGTAAAGGAACAATACCCTAATGCTAATAATGTATTTGGTATCATTATGGGAACTGGTGTTGGAGGAGGATTAGTAATTGATGGGAAAACAGTTTATGGTAATCAGGGAATTGGAGGGGAGTGGGGACATACTATAGTAACTGATGATGGTGATATGTGTTATTGTGGGAAAAGAGGGTGTGTTGAGTCTGTAATATCAGGAAGAGCACTTCAAAAATATTATTATTCTCTTACTGGCATTAAACTACCATTTAAAGAAATATATGGGAAAAAAGAAACTGATAAATATGCAAACAAAACTTTTAAGAGAATGATTAAATTTTTTGGTAAGGGTTTAAGCAATGTAGTTAACATCATTGATCCTGAGGTAATTGTCTTAGGAGGAGGTCTCAGTAACATTGATGAATTATATAATGAAGGCTACGAAGAACTTAAAAAATACGTCTTTAACCCAACCTTTAAGACTCCCCTCTTAAAACCTAAACTTGGAGATAGTGGAGGGGTTTATGGTGCTGCCCTTCTATAAATTAGTGCCCATATCTTGATTTCGTAGTATTATAATTATTAACTACCTGATCAGTTGTTAAATCTGTATTGTAAAAAAAAACAGCTCCTAAATTTCCTTCAAATCCACTATTATTATTTCTATAATCCCATCCGATTACTAAATCATTGGAATTAAATGTTTTTGAGTCTTGACCTGTTTTTGTAACATCTAAAGAGTTATTTATATAATATTTATATGTACCTGAATTTCTTACGATAGTAATAAATTTCCATGTATTATCATTAACTGTATTCATAGAATTACTTGCACCGTAAATACCAACCTTTGAACTAGTTAACCACAATATCATTTGTTTTCCATAAGAACTTGGAGATCTAGCTACGCTAAAAAGTCTTCCAGAGGTTTGAGATGTTTTGATCCACATTGAGACTGTAAATGCATTTCCAGAAAAATTAGAAAATGTAGATTTTCTGTAAGCAGCATCATCATTAAAAATTATTGACCCTCCATTATCAGATGAAAATGAAGGATCACTATTTAGTGTATATGAATTTCTAGTAAAACCTGTAACTAAACTTATATCATTATTTGAACTACTTAAATCATTCCATGTCGATAAATCATTTTGATTTAAAGAACTTGTATTTGATGCATCTAAATGAAGAATAAGATTATCTTCAATAATTCCATCTGCCTTATGATGGACAGCATGATTAGATGGTAAAATCTGAGAAAAACTATAATTTGATATTAGTATTAAAATAAAAAATAATAGATTGTGCTTCATGAAAAAAATAACTTATATATTTTACCTACTTTTTATTTTAACAAGTTTAGATGTGAAAGGATCAAATATAGATTATCAAAAAACTGATACAAAAGAAAAAAAAATTATTTTTTTTGGCAATTCAATAACTCAAAGCTGGAGTACCTACACAAAGTTCTTTTCTAATAATGGATACATAAACAAAGGTATTTCAGGTCAAACAACTGATCAGATGTTAGTCAGATTTAAAGAAGATGTGGTAAATGAAAAACCTTACTGTGTTGTGATTCTTGCTGGAATTAATGATCTAGCTCAAAATAATGGTCCTATTTCTTTAGAAGAAATTTTTGAAAATATAAAATCTATGATAAAAATCGCAAATGATAATAATATTAAAGTCATACTAAGTTCTATTTTACCTGCATATGAATTTCTATGGAATCCAGGAATATACCCCAGCAATGACATAATTTTTCTTAACAAGAATTTTAAGGATTTTTGTAAGTCTGGCAATGCTATATATGTTGATTATCATTCATCAATGAAAGATGAAAGAAATGGATTAAAAAATGAATTCACATACTGGAGAGATGATTTTGATGGATATGATGGTGTTCATCCAAATAAAGATGGTTACCTAAAAATGGAAAAAATCATTTCAAAAACTCTAAAGAAAATACTCTAATCCATTAACTCTCTAAAGGCTTTAAGTATCTCTTCATATTTTTCCTTAGAAATTTTGTAGGTCATCTCATGCGTTTTAGTAGGCTTTGAGGTAGTATTATATAATTCCCAACTCATATTACCTAATCTCCTTTGGACTGAAGGAGGAGATCCTGAAAATACGTCAGCATAGTTTAAACTTCTTGTTCCAGTTAATATCATTTTTAAATCCATAATATCACCCTTCTTTTTATTAAGTTTCTCCAAATCAGATTCTGAAGACGAATTAAGAGATTTATTAATTTGTCCATCTAATTCCTCTATTGCATCATCAATTTCATCTACAAGCTTATTCACTCCAGTAAGTAACTCATCAAAATTTAATTGAAAGCTAAATAGCTGCTCTCTCTCCTCTTGTGTTGATTTACTTCCTATCTGAATAATATCAAAAGATTTGCTTTCAGTTAGTTTTTCTAACTTATCATTTTCAAACTTTTCAAGATGGACATTATATTTTCCTGGAGGAACAAGCGGACCTGAATAATTATTTTCATCATCAATATTTCTCTGAGAGTAGGTTCTTAGATCCCAATAATTTTCATGATATCCTTTATTCTTATTAGAACTAATTCTTCTTACTACTTTCCCTTCACTATCAGTAATTGTCAAATAAATTTTTGGAGACTTTTCCTTAGCTTCATCTTCTAACTTTTCAGCAGTTGGATAATCAATTATCTCTCCCCTATTGAATTTTTCAGATTCTTCATTTTGTCTTTCCTCAAGCTTGGAGAGAACACTACTTCCTAAATAATAAGATAATTTTACTCCGTACGATGGATTAGGAGAAGTAAAGAAGTTATGTCCAGTTGCTGTTTTTTCAGGAGCGGCTACAACGTATTGATAAGTTGATTTTACTGAAAATAAATGAGCAACTTTATTATCTATTTGTTTAGAGTATTCTCTAATCGGAGAGTAGTCATCTAGAATATAAAACCCTCTACCAAAAGACGCAGCTACAATATCATCTTCTTCCTCATGAATTTCTAAATCTCTTATAGGAATGGTTGGAACATCTTGGAATTCATTCCATGATCTACCAGAGTTAATCGAATAAAACATACCAAACTCAGTTCCTACAAATAAAAGATTAGGATTTATGTGATCTTCAACAACTGTCCAAACAAAATTATTATCGGGCAAATCAGAAGCAATTGATTGCCAAGAGTTTCCTCCATCTCTTGTCACAATAATATATGGTTTAAAATCTCCATATTTATGGTAATTAAATGAAACATAAATAGTATTAACATCATGTTTTGACGTAATTACATCAGTAACATAAGCTTTTTGTGGTACACCGGGAAAATTTTCATGTTTCTCCCAATTTTTACCATTATCTCTACTTATTCTAACAAGCCCATCATCAGTTCCAACTACTAGTAACCCCTGCTGTAATCTTGACTCATCTAATGATACTATTGTTCCTAGTGGAGAGGTAAAAACATTTTTAAAAATTGCGTCTACGCTCCAAACCTTGCCCATAACTTTCATCTTATTCCTATCTTCATTCCTTGTAAGATCAGGGCTTATTTTTTTCCATGAATCACCATTATCATCACTCTGAAATAAGAAATTAGCAGCAAAATATAACCTATCTGAATTATGAGGACTTATTACAAGAGGAGCATCCCAATTCCATCTTAAAGCTGCCTCCCCTTCCGATGGTTGAGGCTGAATGCCAATTTTCTCTCCATTTGATTTGTCATATCTCATTATACCTGCATACTGTGACATAGTATAAAGAATATTTGGATCAGTAGGATCAACTCTAACCTGAAACCCATCACCACCAGTTGTCACAAACCAATCACTATTTCTTATTCCTGATCTGTTTTTTGTTCTTGATGGACCTCCAAAGCTATCGTTATCTTGAGTGCCTCCATAAACATTATAAAATGGCTTTTGATTATCAATACCTACTCTATAAAGCTGAATGATTGGCAAATTATCTATAAACCTCCAAGTTTTCATCCTATCAAAACTTTCATATATTCCACCATCACAGCTTATCATTATATAATCAGGATCATTAGGGTCAAAAAGAACATCGTGACTATCTACATGTTTTTTGTTCTCTGGAATTCTTTCAAATGTTTTTCCTCCATCTTCAGTGACATATGACCTCATATCTACTGAATACACCTTATCAAACTGATGTGGATCTGGAAAAATTTCAACGTAATATTGAGAGTCTACCACTTGGTAATCACTCATCTTTTTCCAAGTTTCACCATAATCATCTGATCTATAAAAACCTTTGGTTTTTTCTTTTGCAGTTATAAGAGCATAAACAACATTAGATTTTTGTGGTGAAATAGCTAGTCCAATTCTACCAATATCCCCACCAGGTAGCCCATTTTTTAATTTTTTCCACGTTTTACCTCTGTCAACTGATTTAAAAATACCTCCTTCAGGCCCTCCAGCAACTAAAATACCGAAATGTCTTCTTCTTTGGTATGTACTTGCATACATAATATTATTATCATTATGATCCATTACAACATCAGAAATTCCTGTATCGTCTGTTACATGTAAAATTCTTTGCCATGAATTACCACCATCTTTGGAGTTATATAACCCTCTTTGTCCACCTGATCTCCATAAAGGACCTTGAGCTGCTACATAAATATTATGAGAATCTTCTGGATCAACTATAATTTTGGCTATATGTTCAGATGTTTTTAGTCCCATATTCTTCCAAGATTTTCCACTGTCAACACTTTTATAAATACCATCTCCAAAACCTACAGATCTCTGACTGTTATTTTCACCAGTACCCACCCAAATTATTTTAGGATTTTTTGGATCAATCGTAATTGTTCCTATTGAGTAAGATCCATAATGTTCAAAGATTGGCAACCACGTAGTTCCATTATTTTCAGTTTTCCATATATTACCAGATGCTGTTGTTACATACCAAGTATTTTTATCTGTATAATCTTTAACAACTTTTGTAATTCTACCAGACACTTTAGCTGGGCCTATATTCCTTAAACTTATATTTTCAAATAATGAATTTGAAATGGGTTTTGTGTTTCTTTTTTGAGAAAATAAATCTATACTATAAAAGGAAAATAAGATGGATAAAATTAAAATTGCAGTTTTCATATTGGGTAAATTTTGTTTTACCAAATATATATATTTTTAATATTTACCCTTATAAAAAAAATAATCACTGACAAATAATATTAAAATGAGAAATACTGAAGTAACTGCAAAACCTTTATTTAATCCTGGAATCATCTCATCCATTATTGTCCATCCTGATATAAGATAAACCATATAATTAATAAGAATAAGAAGTATATAACTTCCAATTCCAGATTTAATAGAATTAGATATTTTTTTATTCATGATAATTTAAAATTATCAATATCTGGATATAAAAAGTTGTTATATGGGTATCTTTTAATATGAATTTTTCTTACTTCCTTATAAACAATCTTCTTAAAATCATCAATATTTTCTTTTGTTGTAGCTGAAATAAATATCACTTTATCACTTAACTTAGACATCCATGTCTTTCTCCATTCTTCTATAGTGAAATTTTTTTCATCATACTCAACAAGTAGATCAGTTTCGTCATATTCTTCATTCTTATAAGCATCAATTTTATTAAATACCATTACTGTAGGTTTGTCAATTGCATTTATTTCATCTAGGGTTTTATTTACAGAGTCTATATGTTCTTTAAAATTTCCATGAGATATATCTACAACGTGTAACAATAAATCTGCCTCTCTAACTTCGTCTAGTGTACTCTTAAATGATTCAATTAGCTGTGTAGGAAGTTTTCTTATAAAACCAACAGTATCTCCCAAAAGAAATGGAAGATTTCCAATAACTACTTTTCTCGTTGTAGTATCTAATGTAGCAAAAAGTTTATCTTCGGCAAATACTTTTGATTTGCTTATTGTATTCATTAAAGTTGATTTTCCAACATTTGTATAACCAACTAGAGCTACTCTTATTAATTTTCCCCTATTTCCCCTTTGAACAGACATCTGTTTATCAATTGCTGTTATCTTTGATTTTAATAGTGCAATTTTATCCCTAACAATTCTTCTATCCGTTTCAATTTCTGTCTCGCCTGGTCCTCTCATCCCAATCCCTCCTTTTTGCCTCTCTAAATGAGTCCACATACCTCGTAATCTAGGTAAGAGATACTGACACTGAGCAAGTTCTACCTGAGTCCTTGCATAACTTGTTTTAGCTCTCTGAGCAAAAATATCTAGAATAAGATTTGTTCTATCTAAAACTTTAATATTAAGAATTTTACTAATGTTTTTTTCCTGAGCAGGAGACAATTCATCATCAAAAATTATTGTTTTTATATTATTTAATTTAACATATGTCAGAATTTCACTCATTTTACCTTTGCCAATTAACGTACTTGGATTAGGATTATCAACTTTTTGTACAAACCTTTTCTCAACAATACCCCCAGCCGTCAACGATAAAAATTCTAATTCATCAAGATACTCATTTGATTTTTTCTGGTTTTGAAATCTATTAATTAGACCAACTATGACTGTTTTTTCCATATAAAATTAGTACCAAAGGTGGGAATCGAACCCACACTCCATAAGGAACACGATTTTGAATCGTGCGCGTCTACCAGTTCCGCCACTTTGGCTAAAAAAAGCAAAAATACATTATTTACTATAAAAATTTTATCGTAATTGGTGTATGATTTTTTATACCCAAGAGTTCAGAGGCATTACCTCTGTTCATCCCAATTTCAAGTAATCGATTGAAATTAAATAAAGCAAAAAGGTCAGCAGTATCTACATCATTGTAAGATTTGGATATTTGAGCAATTTTTTCAATTCCAAGATTTATTTCGAAGATACCTGAATTCTTAGAGAGGACATTATTAAAATCAGATTGAGATATATTCGTTATGATATTTCCGTAGTGATCAATCCTTATAGAGTAACCGATAATCTTATTTTTTGAGATAGAAACTTCCATATTATGATATTTCTTAATATCCTTAATTGGTCTTCCTAAAGTTGTATAATTAATTCCAGATGCAAGTTTTGAAGCAATTTCACCCATAAACTTTTCGGGAAATGATGGATTAATATTACCTTCTAGTAGAATTACATTTATATTTTCGCTTGAATCAATTAAACTAATTATTCCTGAATCAAATGTTATAATGAATTGATTATCTAGCTGAAATAAAATAATACCATTATTGATATCAGTATTGTTTACAGAAATAACATGAATTGTTCCTTTTGGAAATTCCTTATAAACGTTTTTAAATACATATGCAGCATGTGATATATCATACTTCTTAATTTCATGTGATATGTCAACTATTTTAATATTTGAATTAAGTTTCAAAATTGATCCTTTAACTGATGCAACATAATGATCGGATTGTCCAAAATCAGAAATAAAGGTAATTAATGGCATACGCAAATTGAATAATTTTTAAATTTGCATCAAAAAAAGATACAATAAATTTTGGTAGAAAAAATAATTGACCTTTACGATATAGAACTTGTAGATTTTTTAGGAGTTGAAAATAAAAATATTCAAGAAATTGAACTTGCTTTTCCTAAAACTAAAATAGTATCTAGAGGAAATAAAATTTCCATTAAAGGAAATCGAAATCAACTTCTTGAAGTTGAAAAAATAATTAACTCTCTAATTATGCACTTTGAGAAGTTTGGCAGTTTAAATAAAAAAATAGTTAAAAATCATATAAATAACGGATTTAGCAATGAAGAAAACAAATCAATATTATATGGATCTAATGGTAGACGTATTGTTGCTAAAACTTCTAACCAGAAAAAAATTATTGAATTACATAATTATAATGATCTATTGTTTGTAATTGGACCAGCAGGCACTGGCAAAACCTATATTAGTGTAGCGCTTGGTGTTAAAGCATTAAAAGAAAAAAAAGTTAAAAAAATAATTATAACTCGTCCAATTGTTGAGGCAGGAGAAAACCTTGGTTTTCTGCCGGGAGATCTACAAGATAAAATTGATCCTTATCTAAAGCCAATTTACGATGCACTTGAAGATATGATTCCATTATCTAAAATGAAAAAATATATAGAAAATAAAACTATTGAAATTGCTCCATTAGCATACATGAGGGGAAGGACGTTAAAAAACTCATTTATTCTATTAGATGAGGCACAAAATACAACAGAATCTCAACTGAAGATGTTTTTAACTAGACTTGGAGAAAATTCAAAAATGATCGTAACTGGTGATATCTCACAAATTGATTTAAAAGAAAATCAATCATCTGGGTTACTAGACGCACAAAATAAACTTGTAGGTATTAAAGGTATTAGTTTTACAATTCTTGATAGCTCTGATGTCCTCAGACACCATTTAGTAAAGAAAATTTTAGATAAATATCAAAATTGAAAAATTATATATTTGACTTTGATTCAACATTTATCAAAATAGAATCTCTTGATTTATTGGCAAAATTCTCCCAATTAACTGACAAAATTTCTATTGATAAAATAGAAAAAATAACAAAAGAAGGTATGGATGGAAAGATATCATTTTATGATTCATTAAGAAAGAGAATACAATTAATTAATTCAAATAGAAATGATTTGATTAAAACTGTAGATCATTTAAAAAATGAAGTTTCAGATTCATTTAACTCTAATAAAAATTTTATTAATAAAAATGCAGAATTTATATATATAGTATCTAGTGGGTTTCATGAAATCATTGATCCTATTGTATGTAATTACGGAGTAAAAAAAGAAAATATTTATGCAAATAATTTCATTTTTAATGAAAATGATAAAATAATTGGATTTGATAAGTTAAATCCATTATCATCTACATTGGGAAAGGTAAAAATTATAAAACAATTAAAATTAAAAGGTACTGTTCATGTTATTGGAGATGGGTATACAGATTATGAAATCAAAAAAGAAGGATATGCAGATTATTTTTATCTTTTTGTTGAGAATATTAAAAGGGATTCATTAGTAAAAAATGCAGATTATTTACTAAAATCGCTTCATGAATTTGTTGATATAATAGAATGAAAAAACTCTCATTTCCTAAAAATAAAATCAAGGTACTTTTACTGGAAAAAGTTGATAAAACAGCAAAAAAATTGTTTGAAAAAGAGGGATATTCTGTTGAAACTTATGAAGGAAGCTATAATGAAAATGAACTAATAAATAAAATTGAAAATGTTTCAATACTTGGAATCAGATCCAAAACTACAATTACTCCAAAAATTGTAGCTGCTGCAAATCGCCTTTTGTGTATAGGAGCATTCTGCATAGGATCAAATCAAATTAATCTAACAGAATGTGCAAAATCAGGTATAATAGTTTTTAATGCTCCATATAGTAATACTAGATCAGTTGTTGAAATAGTAATTGGACAGATAATTAACTTAACTAGAAAAATAATTATTAAGTCTAATCAAATGCATAAAGGAATTTGGAAAAAAGATTCTATTGGAAGTTATGAGATTAGAAATAAAACGATCGGAATTATTGGATATGGGAATATTGGCAGTCAGCTATCAGTTTTGTGTGAAGCAATTGGTCTAAAAGTTATATACTATGATATAATTGATAAATTATCGATTGGAAATGCAAAGAAATCTGAATCATTAGAATATCTTTTAAAGAACTCCGACATTGTTACTCTACATGTTGATGGAAGAAAAGAAAACACTAATCTTATAAGTTCAAAAGAATTTGATTTAATGAAAAAAGGATCAATTCTAGTTAATTATAGTAGAGGGAATGTTGTTAATATTGATGCACTAAGAGATAATATAAAAAATAATAAATTGATGGGTGCAGCAATAGATGTTTTTCCTAAAGAACCACTAAATAACAAAGAAAAATTTTTTTGTGACCTAATAGGATTGGATAATGTCATTTTATCCCCTCACATTGGTGGAAGTACTAAAGAAGCACAAAAAAATATTGGAAATTATGTTCCGGATAAAATTATTGATTACATTAACACTGGAAACACATCAAATTCTATAAATTTTCCTCAATTATCTTTACCTGAACAAAAAGATGCTCACAGACTTATCCATATACATAGAAATGAAACTGGAGTAATGTTGAAGATTAACAAGATTATATCAGATTACAATATAAATATTAAGGGACAGTACTTAAAAACTTTAAATGATATAGGATATGTCATAACCGATATTGACAGAAAATATAATAATGAGGTTGTTAACAGCTTAAAAGAAATTGCAGCTACTATAAAATTAAGAGTTCTTTATTAATTAGAATATGAAAAAAATTTTTTTTACTCCAGGACCATCTGAACTTTTTTTTACGGTTGAAGATCATTTAAAAAAAGGGATCAAAGAAGATATATTTTCTATATCTCATAGAGGTAATGATTTTAAGAAGATATACAAAAATTGTGTTGAAAATTTAAAATTTTTTCTCGATATACCAGATGGATATCACATAGGATTTCTAGCATCTGCAAATGAAATTTGGGAAAGAATTATCCATAATCTGATTTTTAGGAAATCTAATCATTTAATAAATGGATCTTTTTCAAAAAAATTCTATGATTTTGCTTTACAAAATAAAATAATAGCTACTGGATATTATTTTGATAAAGAAGAATATAAAGCAGAAAAAATAAAAGAAGAAAATGAATTATTAGCACTTAGTCTAAATGAAACGAGTACAGGCATTATGTGTAATAACAAAAAAATATCTGAGATAAGAGATAAGTTTAAAAACACTTTAATATGTCTTGACTGTGTAAGTGGAATACCGTCAATTCCTTTTCAAATAAATAAAGTAGATACTATTTACTTTTCAGTTCAAAAATGCTTTGGGTTACCTTCAGGTTTAGGTGTTTGGATCTATAATGAAAAATGTCTTGAAAAACATCAAAATATTAAAAATAAGAAAGTTACAGGAACATACCATTCCCTGGATAAAATTCACAATATGTCTATAAATAATCAAACACCTGAAACTCCAAATGTTCTAGGAATTTATTTACTATCTAAAGTTCTTGAAGATATGATTGAAATCGGAAGAGAAAATATAATTAGGGATACTAATTATAAATCAGCACTTTTATATAATACTATAAAAAATCATACCCATTTAGAAGAATCAATAAAAAATAAAAAAATTCAATCCAAAACGGTAATTGTAGCTAACACAAAAAAAGACAGTGATCATTTTGTAAATAAACTTGAATCAAAAAAGTTAATTATTGGAAAAGGATATGGTTCTTCAAAAAATCAAATTAGAATTGCTAACTTTCCAACGCATTCAAAAGAGGTTTTTGAACTTCTATGTGATGAACTAACTAAAATATAATGAAAACATCTGTTGTCACAGGTGGTGCCAGTGGTATCGGCCTTGAATTTGTCAAACTTCTATTAAATGATAATTACAAAGTTTTTATTATTGATAATAATGAAAAAAATTTAAAGAATTTAAAATCAAAATTAAATTCTAGCAATTTTTCATGTATAAATGAAGACCTGTCTGAAAGATCATCACCTATGAAAATTTATGAGAAACTTAAAAATCAAAAAATAGATATTTTAATCAATAATGCTGGTTTTGGAACATTCGGGAAATTTTATAAAACTGACTGGAGAATTGAAGAAAAAATGATTAATCTACATGTCTTAAATACAACACTCTTAACTAAATTATTTTTAAAAGACATGGTAAAAAGAAATGAGGGAAAAATACTTAATATTTCATCAGTTGCAGCTTTTCAACCAGGACCTTTGATGTCTTTATATTATGCTACCAAAGCATATATCCTACATTTTACTGAAGCAATTTCTAATGAAGTAAAAGATAAAAATATTTCTATTTCTGTTCTTTGCCCAGGACAGACACATACAAACTTTCAAAAAAATGTTTCATCAAAGAAAAATAGAATAAATTTTAGTTCATCTTCTCCAGAAAAAGTAGCAAAATATGGATATGAATCATTAAAAAATAATAT
>JAYZHZ010000157.1:0-7500 GCA_036166035.1 Bacteroidota bacterium | reverse complement strand
CAAACACAAAACACATCTGAAAATACATCCGATCTTTTTAGAAGAACTGTATTTAACTCAATTGTAAATTAATCTTTATTCATATTTATGGTTTGGTTTACCAATAAACCTTGGTTAGTTAGTTTATAAATGCCCCAAAATGGGGCATTTTTCTTTTCAATAGAATATTATATATTTGCGCGCTAAATTTTTATAAAATGAATTTTGATATTAAAGAATTTGTCTCTTCAAGCATGATACTTTTTGCAATAATTGACGTAATTGGAAATTTACCTCTTGTTATTTTGCTAAGAGAGAAGTTCAAAGTTATTGAATCAGGAAAAGCAACAATAATTTCACTTATTATAATGGTTGTTTTTCTTTATTTGGGAGAGATATTATTAAACTTATTAGGCGTTGACATAACCTCTTTTGCTGTAGCAGGTTCAATTATTATTTTATTTCTTGCAACAGAAATGATTTTAGGAATAAGGTTATACAAAGATGATAATGCAAAAACAGCATCAATTGTACCAATTGCTTTTCCTCTAATTGCGGGACCTGGAACACTAACAACACTTATATCTATAAAATCTGAGTATGATAACATAAATATAATTTTAGCAATTTTCTTAAATATGATTCTTGTCTATTTTGTTCTTAAATCATCTGAAAAAATTCAAAAACACTTAGGCATAAACGGAATTAATATTTTGAGAAAAGTATTTGGAATAATTCTTCTTGCTATTGGAATCAAATTATTCACAACAAATATTAAGCTGATATTTTCTTAATCACTGGAAGTAATTTCTCTAACTCTAAACTTCTAGATCCTTTTATTAAAATATCAGAATCCTCAATTTTTATACAAAGAAGAGCTTCCTTAAGTTCTTTTCTTGTATCAAACCAAAATGAATTCTTATTTAGTAGATGTGCATCCTTCATTTTTTTGCCTATAAAATAACAGCTATCCACATTCAATTTAGATATAATTTTACCTATTTTCTGATGCTCTTGAGCAGATGAATCTCCAAGCTCATTCATATCACCAAGCACCATTATTTTTTTCTTATTAGAAAATTGGACAATTGAATTTATTGCTTTTTTCATAGATGTTGGATTTGCATTATAAGCATCCATCACTATACAATTTGTATTAATAAATAATTTTTCAGATCGATTGTCTGAAGGAATAAAATTTGATATACCTTGACAAGAAGATTCTTCCCTGACACCCAAAAATTTAGCTACTGAAATTGCCATAACTATATTTTCATAATTATAATCCCCAAATAGATTAACAGAATATTCAATTTCTTTTTCTATTGAAAATTTAATTGATGGTTCTGATTGTATTAATTTAGTTTTAACAATAGACTTTTCTCCATGAACCTCGATTGGATCTGAAAATCTCTTACTAAAATTTTTAAGAACTCTATCGTTGTTGTTTATAAATACATTTCCTTCATTTTTCAATAGAAAGTCAAAAAGTTCAGATTTACCCCTTACTACTCCTTCAAAATTTTTAAAACCTTTTATATGCGCATTTGAAATATTTGTTATTATTCCGAGTGTGGGTTTAGCTATCTCACATAATAGCCCAATCTCACCAACGGAACTTGCACCCATTTCAATTACAGCAATTTCATGAGCATTATTGATTTCTAAAACACTAAAAGGAACTCCAATATGATTATTCAAATTGCCTTTGGTTGCATATACATTATACTTTGATTTAAGAGCTACTTCAATTAAATTTTTAGTAGTAGTTTTTCCATTTGACCCAGTAATTCCAACAACCGGTATGTCTAATCTTTTTCTATGAACTTTAGCAAGTTCTTGCAATGCAACTAAAACATCCTCAACATAAATAAACTTATCTGATTTATCTCTTAATTTTTTATCGTCAACAACAGAAAAAGAAGCTCCATTTTTTATTGCATCAAGAGCATAGTTGTTCCCATTAAAGTTTTCTCCTTTTAAAGAAAAAAAAATGCTATTTTTAATTAAACTTCTTGTATCAATACATACTCCTGCAGAACGTAAAAGCTTATCATACAATTCATTAATTTTTTCTTGAGTCATTAGGGTGTTTTTATTTTGTACTTTACATCACATTTACCCTTGCTTATTTCATTGAGCTTGCTTCTAATAAGCTTTTTCTTTATTGAGGGCAAGTAGTCTGTAAATAGTTTTCCCTCAATATGATCGTATTCATGTTGTATAACCCTAGCTCTCATTCCACTAAATTTTTCAGTAAACTTATTCCAGTTCTCATCAAAATAAGTGATTTCGACTTCTGATTTTCTGAATATATTCTCTTTAATATTTGGTATACTCAAGCAACCTTCCTCAAATTCCCAAAAATCACCTGATTCAGAATGGAGAATAGGATTTATAAATACTTGTTTAAAGTTTTTCATATCTGCTTCTTCTAACATTGTACCATCCACCACAAATATCCTCTTCGACAATCCAATTTGAGGACCAGCCAAACCTATTCCATCAGCACTAGCCATAGTATCAAACATATCATCGGACAATTTTTTTACATCTGGATTTCCTTCCATGATATCTTCAGCTTTTTTTCTTAGTATCGAATCCCCATAAAGTCTAATTGAATATATCATTTTTTGCTAGTTAAATATGATTGTAAAATAATACTTGCACTTATTTTATCAATATTACTTTTTTTTCTTCTATATTTTTTATTCTTTCCCATCATTATTAATGAATCCTTAGCAATTTTAGAAGTATATCTCTCATCATAAGTATCTGTTTTAATGCCTGGATACTTTTTATTTAATTTTTCAATGAATTTGATAGTATATTCAGTAGAATCAGTAGGATTTCCTTTTAAATCATATGGCATACCAACTAGAAATAAATCAACTTCATTCTCATTTGTGTATTTATATATAAAATCAAATATTTCAGCTGACCTACAAGTAACAAGAGGTGTTGATATTATTCTTAAGTTGTCAGTAACTGCAACTCCGATTCTTTTCAGACCGTAATCAAAACAGACAATTCTTCCCATCAATTGAGAAATGAAATATTTCTTATCTCATCAGAAATCTTATCCTGTAATTCTAATGCTCTTGGAAACAAAATCTTATTTTCAATATCAGAATGTGTTTCTAATTCCTTATCAAAGTGCTTTAGTTCTTGGAAGATTACTTTAAGATGTAAATTCTCAATGTTTTTTAATGAGTAGTTTTGTGTTAATCCTCTTATGCCGCTCATCTCTGAGTCTTCCTCTATGTGTTCTTTAGCTATATCTTTAAGAGAAAGATTTTTTATAGCAAAAAATAACCTTGCATGATCTTTAGAATCTTTTTCGACTTGAAAAAGATTCATTATATGTGTAAAAATATATTTTTCTTCTTCAAGAATATGGTCAACAAAGTCTTCGTAGAAAATAGGGAAAACAAATTTTAAATCATTAAAAAAATTATATTTTTTGTCTTCCAAATTTAAGTTTGAGATCAAACTTTTTATGTAAGGCAATCTATTCTTTATAAAATAACTATGGTTATGCTTTAAGTACTCTATAACTAAATTAATTGGTGATGTCTTAAGTGTGTTAAAATCTAAATCAAACGATTCATCTAAAGAAATTCTGTATCCGACTAGAGAATCCTTGTCAATTCCTTTCTTTAAACATACCTCATTTATAGTTTGATTGTAGTGATTATAGAACTCTATACCGAAAGTATCAAGCGCTTTAGCATACTTAAAGTCTTCCTGAACAATGTCAAAAACACTCTTATTTTCCACATTTTTTATTTTTAAAAACACGGAGTTAAATCTAGAAATTATATTTATTAATTAAAATAATTTAACAGAAAAGTTAAAAAAGCATATGTAACTAGCCATTCATAGACACTAGAAACTCTTCATTATTCTTTGTTCCTTTTATTTTAGAGAGAAGGAATTCCATTGCCTCAACAGAATTCATATCTGCTAAATATTTTCTCAGAATCCAAAGTCGAGAAAGTTCGTCTTTTTCCATTAAAAGATCTTCTCTCCTTGTTCCTGATGCAGTAACATCAATTGAAGGATATACCCTTCTATTCGATAATTTTCTATCTAACTGTAACTCCATGTTTCCAGTTCCCTTAAATTCTTCAAAAATAACTTCGTCCATTTTCGAACCAGTTTCAATAAGAGCAGTGGAAATTATTGTTAAGGATCCACCATTTTCTACATTTCTTGCAGCACCAAAAAATCTTTTTGGTTTGTGTAGTGCGTTAGCATCAACACCTCCTGACAATATTTTTCCAGAGGAAGGAATCACAGTATTATGAGCTCTTGCAAGTCTAGTTATTGAGTCTAAAAGAATAACAACATCATGTCCACACTCAACCATTCTTTTAGCTTTTTCTAAGATTATGTTTGCAACTTTTACGTGCCTCTCAGCCTGTTCATCAAATGTAGAAGATACAACTTCTGCTTTAACACTTCTAGCCATATCTGTAACCTCTTCAGGTCTCTCATCTATTAGAAGAATCATTAGATACACTTCAGGATGATTCTCAGCAATAGCATTTGCTATTTGTTTGAGCAAGACTGTCTTTCCAGTTTTTGGTTGAGAAACTATCATACCTCTCTGACCTTTTCCTATTGGGGAGAAAAGATCCAATATTCTAGTAGAATAGTTATCCTGGTTTTTACTCAAATTTAGTTTCTCATCAGGGAAAAGAGGCGTTAGATACTTAAATGGAATTCTATCTCGAACCTCCTCAGGAGATTTACCATTAATTTCTGAGACCTCAATTAAAGCAAAATATTTTTCGTTTTCTTTAGGAGGTCTGATTTTTCCAAATACCGTATCCCCCGTTTTTAAACCAAATAATTTTATCTGAGAAGGAGAAACATATATGTCATCCGGACTAGCTAAATAATTATAATCGCTACTTCTAAGAAAACCATACCCATCTTGCATCATCTCGAGTACTCCTTCACTTTCAATTACTCCCTCAAATTCCTTTATTTGATTTTCATATTCCGATTTTTTTACTCCTCTATTATCTCTAGAGCTAATCCTTTTAGGTCCTCTTTTATCAGAAATTACTCTTGAGGTTTTTTCGGTTCTTTCTGATGACTTTTTTTCTGACTTATTAGTTTCTTTTGATTTATCAGATCCCTTCTTAGGTTTAGAAATTGCCTGCTCATCAAGAATTTTATATATCAAATCTTGTTTTGATAGTTTAGAAGCACCTTTAATTCCAAGTTCTTCTGTTATATTTTTAAGCTCTGATAAGAGCTTATCATTTAAATCGTCCATTGTGTACATATCGAAAAAAAATTTAGATTATTAAGTTAAATTGATTGTGTTTTTAGGTCGGCCTAATAACAATTGACTCCGCAATGATACCATTATTCTTCATATTGTCAAAAAAAAAATTAATTTTTATTAGATTGAATTTTTATTGTCATTCATGCTAACTTCATAATAAAATTTCAAATAATGCTTGAGATAAATAAGATAAGAAATCACATTAAATACTACTCAGAAGCTTTGAAAAAGAGAGGTATTGATAAAACCAATGATCAATTGAATACTGTTATTCTTTTAGACGATCAAAGAAAATCATTAAAATCCCAACTTGATAAAATACTAACTGAATCAAATTCGATCTCAAAAGAGATAGGTGTTAACATTCAGTCAGGAAATGCTACAAAAATTGAAAACTTAAAAAAAAGATCGTCTGAGCTCAAAGAGAATAGTAAGAAAGTATCCGAAGCCCTAAAAGAAACTGAATCAAAAATTAAAAACATTTTGATTGATATACCCAATGTCCCGGATAATAAAGTTCCTGATGGGAATTCAGATAAAAACAACATAATTATCTCATCTTCTGATATAAAATTATTCAAAAACAAAAAATTAAAGCCTCATTGGGATCTAATAAAAGAATTTAACCTTATAGATTTTGAGACTGGAAACAATGTGACAGGAGCAGGATTTCCAGTTTATATTGATAAAGGAGCCAAACTCCAGAGAGCACTAATAAATTATTTTCTAGATAAGGCAAATAAATCTGGATATAAAGAAATACAACCTCCAATATTAGTAAATGAAAAATCTGCTTTTGGAACTGGTCAGCTTCCAGACAAAGAAGGACAGATGTATAAGATTGAAAATGAAAATTTATTTATGATACCCACTGCTGAAGTACCTGTAACTAATTTGTACAATAAAAAAATTCTAGACAAGTCCATTTTGCCTATAAAAAATGTAGCATACACACCTTGTTTCAGAAAAGAAGCAGGATCATGGGGCTCTCACGTTAGGGGACTAAACAGACTCCACCAATTTGATAAAGTTGAAATTGTTCAGATAGAAGATGAAAATAAATCTAGTGATACATTAGAAGAAATGTGCAATTATGTTGAAAGTCTAATAAAATCACTTGAAATACCATATAGAAAATTGCTTTTGTGTGCTGGTGATTTAGGATTCAGCTCAAGTATAACATATGATTTTGAAGTTTATGCTCCTGGTCAAAAAAAATGGTTAGAATGTAGTTCAGTAAGTAACTTTAAGACCTATCAGTCAAATAGAATGAATCTAAAAATAAAAGAAGGAAAAGAAAAAACTCTTGCACATACACTAAATGGTTCAGCTCTGGCATTACCAAGAATAGTTGCAGCAATACTTGAAACTCACCAAGCGAATGATGAGATAATTATACCAAATGCTCTACATTCATATACTGGCTTCCAAAAAATAACTTTATGATAATTCGAAAGGGAATTAAAGAAGATATTCCTCAAGTATTAGACCTTGTCAAAGAACTTGCAGAATATGAAAATGCTCTTGATAAAGTATCAAATACTGTTGATAGAATGGTTAAAGATGGGTTTGGCAATAATCCTGTATATAATTTATTTGTTGCTGAAAACAATAATCAGGTCACAGGAATTGCTATAACTTTTTTTAGATATTCAACATGGAAGGGAAAAGTTCTTTATCTAGAAGATTTAGTGATTAAAAATCAAGATAGGAGAAAAGGAATTGGGAAAAAGCTATTTGAAGGAGTAATAGAGTTTGCAAAAAAAGAAAATTGTGTTGGATTATCTCTTCAAGTATTAGATTGGAATGAATCGGCAATCAATTTCTACAAAAAATATAATGTTGATTTTGATGACGAATGGATAAATTGTTATTTAGAGTTTTAAGTTGAAAAATAAGAAAAATATTTGTGTAATTGGCAGTGGATTCTCAGGCATATCTGCAGCTACATATCTATCAGAACTAGGCCATAACGTCTTTGTTCTAGAAAAAAATTCTATTCATGGTGGTAGAGCAAGAAAATTTACCTCTAAAGGTTACACATTTGATATGGGGCCTTCTTGGTACTGGATGCCAGATGTATTTGAGAAATATTTCAAAGATTTTGGTAAAGACATAAATGATTATTTTAAATTAAAAAGGCTTGATCCTTCCTATAGAGTATACTTCAGCGAAGATCAAATAATTGATATTCCATCAAATTATGAATCACTTAAAGA
>JAYZHZ010000156.1:0-8341 GCA_036166035.1 Bacteroidota bacterium | reverse complement strand
CACCCCAATCATTTGGATTTTTCTGACCAACTTTCTGATATTTTTTATTTGAATTTTTCTTAAACCATGCATATCGTACTAAAGAATCAATACTATTATCAAAAGAGTAATCAGAAGAAGTCCCTGCTCTACAAGCATACTCCCACTCTGCTTCAGTTGGTAATCTATAGTAATTTCCTGTTGAAGATGATAGCCATTCACAAAATTTTGATGCTGCATAGTGTGTCATATTTACTGCCGGAAATCCTTCAGTTCCCATTCCAAAACTCATATCGATGTATGGTGTTGTTGGACCAGAGATTCCGTCAATCTCTATTACCTCATCCCCTCTTTTAAAAATAGAATCTTCCGTAAATGTCACTTGCTCCATAAATAATTGGTATATATCCCATGTTATCTCGTATTTGGATATCCAAAAGGGTGATATTTTAACTTCATTTTGAGAAAAATTTAGAGATATATCATTTTTTTTACCCATTGTAAAAATTCCTTCAGGAATTGGAATCATATCAATTGATAATTTCGTATTTGGAAGATCTTGGGAATATTTTTCTAAAACATTGTTCTCCTGTGATATCAATAGGATAAAGCATATTGATATAAAGTAGTATGTAAAGTTCATTTTCTAGAGATTTTAATGCTAAAATTAAGTCCAGCATTTTCCTGAAGTCTTTTTAGTAAAGCATCACCCATAGCCACAGATGGAGTTAATATTCCACTCGAAGTTGGTAAATCATCAAAAGCTAAACATAAGGCACTCTCAGCTAACATTTTTGATGTGGATCCATATCCAGGATCCATATCTCCAGTAACCTTAGCAAATGCCTTTGATTTGTCCTTCAAAGAAATATAAAATCTCAAATTAAAAAATCCATCTTCTCTCATCTTTTTATTTGGTCCTTGCCCTGGTTTTGGCAAGAAATAATCTAATAATTTTTTAACTATTGATCCAGGTTTAGCTCCAACAATAGCCAACGGAATAATAGAAAAAATAGCATTTATTCTACCTTTTAATCCTTTTCCTGTAAGTGTTGCCTCAGAATATTTAAAATCTTTTCCATAGGAATAATTAGATAAAGCATTACTTCTTCTTACAACTTTTGTATTTATTCCGGCCATTATAAATGGTATAGTCCAATTATTAGATTCATTATCATAAATAATACTTCTTAATTCCTTACCATCAGGACCATCCATCTCATTTGTAGGATTTAACCCATACGGATTTGATAAAATCTTAAAAATATAATTATCATTATAAGCTTCTTTCATAACATTATTCAAACTTGCATAAGTACCACCACTAATTCCGCCTTTTATACCAGAGACTCTCATATTAATTTTATTTGCTAATTTTCCTTTTATTCTCTTCAATTCTTTTTGAATAAAATAAACACCCATGTCTGAAGGAATAGAATCAAAACCACATGTATGAACAATTTTGATTTTTTTTGATTTTCCTTTTTCGTGATATTTATCAATCATCTTACGTATCCATTGAACTTCACCCGTGATATCGCAATAATGTGTGTGTGTTTTTATACAAGATCCTACAAGAATAGAGCCATATAGTGAATAAGGGCCAACAGTTGAACATATTACCTTGGTCCTACTTACCATAGATATGATGCTATTATTATCAAAACTATCTGCAACTATTATTGGAACATCTTTATCAGCAATTTGTTCCCTAACTTTTTTTAGTTTTTCTAAATTTCTTCCACCCATAGCCCAATTAATTCCATTATTGCCATACTTGGAATAAATATATTCTGAAACTAACCTTCCAGTAAAACTTGTTGATCCCCAAATTATTATATCAAATTCCCTCCTACTCACGAGCTTTATAATTTCTAATTGAATATTTCATTAAATAATTAATTAACAAAGTAATTTAGTTAATATTAAATGAATAAAAAACGGCTATATATTAAATATAGCCGTATAAAATGTAAAAATGCGCCTTCTCTAGGACTCGAACCTAGGACCAATAGATTAACAGTCTACTGCTCTAACCAACTGAGCTAAGAAGGCAATAAATGGTTTGCAATATTAATTTTTCAATAACAAATGTGCAATAATATAATGATAAATTAAATTAAATTTTTTTCATTTATAATGCCATTATGGCATAATTTAATTAAATTAAATTTAAATTATGACATTTTGACACTAAATAATGCCTATATTTTTTATGGCACATATTTTTCTCATTACTTGATTGAATTTTAAATTAAAATAATTTTTATAATGAGACATTTAGTATTAAGACCATCAAGTAATAATGTAAGACCATTTTTATTTGATAATTTTTTTGATAATTTTTTTGACAATGGATTTAATAATGATTTTTCACCTAAAGTCGACATAGTTGAAAATGAAAAATCATTTGATTTTAACTTTGCAGTACCTGGAATGGGGAAAAGTGATTTATCTATTATTATTGATAATGGATATTTAACTGTTTCAGGAGAGAGAAAAATTAAAAATTCAGATAACAATTATCATTCTATAGAAACAGGCTACGGAAAGTTCTCTAGATCATTCCAATTACCTGATGAAATAAATGAAGAAAAGATAACCGCATCACACAAAAATGGTATGCTGCACGTATCAGTGATGAAGAATCCAAAAGCTTCATTAAAGAAAACTATTCAAATTAAATAACAACTATTTACATTTGATAAAAAGGTGAGTTTTACTCACCTTTTTTTATGTTAAACAATGTTAATTTAAATAATTTAAGAAGGTATAATTCGTATGTGTTTTTAAATTTGCAATAACTAATAAAAAAATTATGGAAAAATTTAAGAATTATCTTCTCGCCTTATTATTCTCAGTTTTAGGAGGAATCACCGCAATCACTGGTTATGAATATTTTAATGATGATAAGCAGATTATTTCCGTGAATTATGATGATAATATAAAATTTGCAAATTATGTTTTAGATACTACCGATATCATAATTCCAGAAGGATTAAACTTTATATATACTTCCAAAAAAACAACTCCTGCTGTAGTACATATAAGGACAACGTATGAAGGAAGAACTTCTTCAATGAGGAATCCATTTGAAGATATGTTTAGAGATTTTTTTGGAGAAAGATATGACAACAGAGAAAGACAAGCTCCCCAAAGAAGAGGTTCAGGATCTGGAGTAATAATGACAAAAGATGGTTATATTATAACCAACAATCATGTAGTTGAAAACGCTAGCGAAGTAGAAGTTCTTCTAAATGATAACAGAACCTACAAAGCTGAAATTGAAGGAACAGATCCAACTACTGATATAGCTGTCTTAAAAATAGATGCTAAAAATTTAGCCACTATAGAGTTTGGGAATTCCGACGACGTAGAAATAGGAGAATGGGTTCTTGCTGTTGGTTCTCCCTTTGAATTTAGATCTACAGTAACTGCTGGAATAGTAAGTGCTAAAGCAAGAAATATTGGAATTTTAAGAGATAGAAATAATTTACAAATTGAAGCTTTCATACAACACCAAGCTCCAGTCAATCCTGGTAATTCAGGAGGTGCATTAGTAAATTTAAGAGGAAAACTAGTAGGCATAAATTCCGCAATTGCAACTCCCACAGGAACTTTTGCTGGTTACTCATTCGCAATACCTTCTAATCTTGTGAAAAAAGTTTATGAAGATTTATCTCAATTTGGAGTAGTTCAAAGAGCATTACTTGGAATAACCATTTTAGACGTAAATGCAGAAATTGCTAAAGAAAAGGATTTACCTGTTCTCACCGGTGTCATAATTGATAGAGTTAATGATGGAGGAGCAGCAGATGATGCAGGTTTGGAGTCTGGAGATGTTATTATAAAAATCAATGGAGTGGAAATTAAAAACGTATCAAATCTACAAGAACAAGTTGCTATAAATAGACCTGGAGACAAAGTATTTGTAACTTATATTAGAGACGGAAAAACTAAAACAACAAACGCAACTCTAAAAAATACTTTGGGAACTACTGAGGTTGTGGCATCTTCAAATTCATTTTCAATTGATGGAGCAGACTTTGCCGATGTCCCCAAAGACCTTAAAGAAAAACTTGAAATTGATGGAGGAGCTCAAGTAGTTGAAATAGATAAAGGCAAATGGAAAAGCTCAGGAATAACTAAAGGTTTTATTGTAACTTCCATAAATAAAAGAGAAATATCAGATGTCGAAGACCTTTCTACATTATTATCTCAATTACCAAAAGATGATGGTGTCTTAGTTGAAGGAATCTATCCGAACGGGGTTAAAGCTTATTATGGTATTGGCTGGTAATGATTTTTTTTTTAATTTTATAAAAATACATTAAAATGAAATTATTTAAGATTCTATATTTAATCAGTTTTATTAGCCTATTTTCTTGTGGATTTGACGATAATTTACCTTGTAGAGGATCAGACTGTGACGAAGCACCTGAACAACTTCCTAATACAGAGGACGAAGGTTAAAAAACTCTCGAATGAGAGCAAAAAGATCATTAATATAATTGCATAAGTAAAATCTTTTTTTCAATTCATTTGTTAATATCATGACAGAAATTATAATTCAAGATGATTATGGAAATGATTATAAAATTAAGAATTTAAAAAAATTCAAAAATCATATAATCGAATTCCATTCTAAAAATGGTGAGGGAGATAATAGCCTACATGTTGAAAATGGAAAATATTTTAAGGTAACGAAAGCCTTCTATAAAAAAATTCTCAGCCTGGGATAATAAACTAATGTATTAAAAATCAAATTTTATTCCCTGAGCCAATGGGAGATCATCTGAATAGTTTATTGTATTAGTTTGTCTTCTCATATAAGCTTTCCAGGAGTCAGACCCAGATTCTCTTCCTCCTCCTGTTTCTTTTTCACCACCAAAAGCACCACCAATCTCAGCACCAGAAGTACCTATATTAACGTTTGCAATTCCACAATCTGAACCTACAGAAGAAAGAAACTCTTCAGCTTCTGATATTTTAGTTGTCATAATCGATGAAGAAAGGCCCTGAGGAACATTATTTTGAATGTTAATCGCATCAGAAATATTTGAATATTTTATTAAGTATAGTATAGGAGCAAAAGTTTCTGATTGGACAATTTTATAATCGTTTTTTACCTCATAGATAGCTGGAGATACGTAACAACCTGACTCAAACCCCGAACCAGATAAAATTTTACCATTAACCAATGCTTTACCTCCTTCTTTCTTAACTTCTTCTATAGCTCTTTTATACATATCAACAGCTTGCTTATCAATTAAAGGACCCATATGATTTTTTTCATCTAAAGGGTTACCTATCTTAATCTGAGAATAAGCTTTAACAAGTAATTTTTTAAAATTATCATAAATTGATTTATGAATAATAAGCCTTCTTGTTGTTGTGCATCTTTGTCCAGCAGTACCAACTGCACCAAAAACAGCACCTCTAATTGCAATATCTAAATTTGCATGTTCAGTTATTATCATAGCATTATTTCCACCTAGTTCAAGAAGGGATTTACCTAACCTTTTTCCAACAGTTTCTGCTACTGATTTTCCCATTCTAGTAGAACCAGTTGCTGATACTAAGGCAATTCTGGAATCAGAAGCAATCTGTTTTCCAAGAATTTGATCATCACAATCAGTAACTAGGTTTAATATTCCATCTGCATTATTGTCTTTTAGTACCTTAGATATTATTTTATGTGTAGCAATTGCAGAAAGTGGAGTTTTTTCTGATGGTTTCCAAATACATACATTTCCGCAAACCATTGCTATCATTGCGTTCCAACTCCAAACAGCAACAGGAAAATTAAATGCAGAAATTATGCCAACAATCCCTAAAGGATGCCACTGTTCATACATCCTATGATTAGATCTTTCGGAGTGCATAGTTAGACCATAAAGTTGGCGAGACAAGCCAACTGCAAAATCACATATATCAATCATCTCTTGAACCTCACCTAAACCTTCTTGTAAAGACTTACCCATCTCATAAGAAACAATCTCACCAAGTGGCTGTTTGTTTTTTCTAAGTTCATTCCCAATCTGTCTAACAATTTCTCCTCTCTTTGGAGCAGGAACTTTTCTCCAAGAGGAAAATGATTTAATTGCAATCTCTACAATTTTTTCGTAGGTTTTTTTATCTGTCTCAACTACATCAGCTATTTTATTTCCATCAACGGGAGAATATATTGATCTATTATCACCTTCTGAATTTATCCAATTAACTCCGGAAGAAGTGCCTTTATTGACTTTTTCTAGATTTAATTTCTTTAGTAATTCCGATTTGTCTATCATAATCAGTTTTCAACATTAAAGTCTGATTCAGACACTTGTGGATTTACCGTTATATTAATTGCTCTAAAAGCAAGATTCTGAGGTCCAATTGGCATTTTAATAACATGAGGAAATAACACTCCATCAACAGATTTATAATCTTCATAAAATGTGGTCTGAGGCATTTTTGAGCCATCAGGCATTTCAGCGATTTGAGTCTCTTTTACTTTTAAACCCGTCTCCGAGTCATATGCAACATAGGTATCATTATCAACTTTAAGCACATTTAGAATTTTACCATCTTCTTCCTCAGTTGAACTAAATTGTACATTTTCATCAGTTAACCAACCAATCTCCTCAAATGGGAGAGTTTGATTTACCATCTTTTGAATTTGGTCTTCCGGAAGTGCTGATTCCATTCCTTGCTGAACAACTGAACCTTTCTCTCCATCAAAAACCATTTTCATCATTGTATTTCCCATCATCATCATCATAGATACTTGTTTATTTGGACTAGCCTGAATACTCACCATCTGAAGCTTCATGCCTTGAACTTCTGCTTCAGCCAACACACTGATTGCATTAACTGAGGCTACGTTATCAATTCCACCAATTGCCTCTATATATTTATTTAGTACTGACTCTGCTGTAATTCCAACAGGAGCAGAATAATCTGGTTTAATTGATGGCTCACCATTCTTATCATAATATTTAATTTCATAAGGTAAATTTTCTAACCGCGCCAGAACATCTTGTCCTTTTCCAACTACAATAATTCTAAGATTATCTTTCTTAAAATATTTTTTTGAGACTCTTTTAATATCTTCTATCGTAACATTCTGAAAATTTTCAAGATATGTTTCATAAAAGTTATCGGGTAGATTAAACTTATCAATATTAGTTGCAAAGTTTGCTATAGTAGACGGCTGCTCAGTTGACATTATAAAATTACCAACAAACTTTTGTTTAACTGACTCTAATTTAGATTCAGAGACATCTTCCAAATTAATATTAGTTATTTCATTAATGATTTCGGTAACAGCACTATCAGTAACTTCGTTTCTAACACTTGTAGAGGCTGTGAAAGTACTAACATATCTACTTGTAGAAGCAGAAGAGTAAGCACCGTAAGTAAAACCTTTATCTTCCCTCAAATTTTCATATAATCTGCCCCCTTGACCACCTAATATCTGGTTTGCTAATCTTAAAGCAAAATAATCTGGATTAGCCATAGAAATATTAATCACATTACCAACAGCTATTTCAGATTGAACAGCATTTGACATATCTACGAAATTAATCTCAGAGTTAGAGAGATTGTCTACATTGGGAAGCTGATATTTTGGTAATTTACGTTTTTTCCATTTTCCAAAATATGATTCTACTAATGATTTAATGTCATCAAACTTTACATCTCCAACTATAGTGAGATATGCATTATTTGGTTTAGCAAAAGTTTGGTAATATTTCTTAACATCCTCAAGTGAAATATTGTTAACAGTCTCCTCGGTAGCAAATTCACCAAAAGGATGATTATATCCATAAAATAATTTCCCTGATACCTGGTTTGCAATATCCGGGACACTTTTTTGAATAGATTTTATCCCGTCTAATAAAATATTTTTTTCTTTATTAAAATCCTCATCTGTAAAAAGTGGATTTAATAAACCATCAGACATCATCTCAAGAACTCTAGGAAAATATCTCTTTAAGGAAGAAACATAACCTCCACTTGCGGATAAAAAAAGAGATGCTCCCATATAATCAACTTCTTCATTATAATCTTCTTTTGACTGATTTTCAGTTCCATTACCCATCATAGAGCTTACCAAACTTGAGACACCCTTAATATTACCTTCATAGTCTGGATAGTTATCAATTTCAAGATTAGCAAATGCTCTAGGTAATTTAGAATTCTCTACAACAATAACCTTTAAACCGTTTTTTAGAGAAAAGGTCTTAGGCTTACCCAGATTAATCTCTGGAGCAGGTCCTGATACTGGAGGTTTACTTCTATCAACTTGAGCACTCAGAAAAAATACTGATAATAATAATATTAGAGATAATATAATTTTTTTCATTTTTTTAAA
>JAYZHZ010000155.1:0-16292 GCA_036166035.1 Bacteroidota bacterium | reverse complement strand
ATACATATATTGTTGCAAATTTATCTGGAAAATCTTCTGGCATTTTAATATCATTTGTGTTATCTGATCCCATTGAGTATTCTCCATTAGAAATATGATAAAGGCCAGCTAAATTCAAATAACCATCTTTTGAATATAGAGCTTTTTTGCGTTTTGTTTTCCAGTCTAAATAGTCCTGGTTTATTAACTCATCTGAACACGAGAGGTTCACAAACAAAAAAAGAAGGAATACAAATTTCATTATATTTATAAAGTTAACATTAAATATTATCATGAAAATACTATTAATATTTATTCTAGGTTGTCTAAGTTGTAATCAAAAGAATGAAAACTTTAGAAAGCTAAACACTTCAACTAATGGTAATTTTGGGGTCATGGTTTTTACCGAAACAAAAGGGTTTGTACATGGAGAAGCAATAAAAGAGGGAATACAGTTAATTACAAACCTAGGTATAAATAACAATTTTAATGTTTATCAATCAAACCTATCAGAAGACATTAATGAAGAAAATTTAAAGAAAGTCAATTCAGTTATTTTTTTATGCACAACTCTAAATGTACTCAACGAAACCGAACAGGTTGTTATGCAAAATTTTATAAGAAACGGAGGTGGTTATCTTGGAATTCATTCTGCAGCAGATACCGAATATGAGTGGGAATGGTATGGGGGACTTGTTGGAGGATACTTTAAAAGTCACCCTAAAATTCAATCCGCAAAAATTATTACAACAGAAACTAATCATATTGCAACAGCTCACTTGGAAAAATCCTGGGAGATAGAAGATGAATGGTATAACTATAAAGATTTTAATCCAGAAATAAATGTTTTATTATACTTAGACGAATCAAGTTATGTTGGTGGTGAAAATGGAGACTATCATCCTATTACATGGTTTCATGAATATGATGGGGGAAGATCTTTTTACACTGGGCTCGGACACAAGGCTTCCACCTATTATGATGAAAGGTTTATAGAATTATTAAAGGGTGGCATCTATTATGTTTCCACATATTAAGGTGCAAAATTGTTTTTTTTAGGACTACTACTATCATATACCCTAAAGGCTATTACCTCAGCTGAAACAGTTATTTTATTTTCAAATAACAAATCGCATGTTATCAATATTTTTTTTTCTGAATATGATTTAATTTGAGCAGAAAGTCTCACTGGTTTATTAGGTGTAGGAGAAAGATATTTGATTTTAATTGTACCTGTTGCGTAACGATATTCTGGCTCTGATCCTAATGATCTGTTTTCTTTTTTGTAGGCGTATGCCATTGCTGTTCCCATACAATGACAATCAATTATTGTTGCTATTATTCCACCGTTCATTATACCTGACCATCCCTGGTGATTATCTTTAGGCATCCATTTACATTCAGCCGCTTTACCGCTCCAATAACTTTTTATATGTAATCCGTTTTTAGTGTTTTTTCCACAACCAAAACAAATATTCCCTGGCATGTAATCTTGAAAAATATTAGAGGTTTTTTTTGTTAACACAATTTCTATTTTTAATATTAGTAAATATGATTAAAATAATTGACATTAATTTTTTGGGTATAAACTCTGCCATAGCGTGTTTCGTAATTAAAAACCAAAATGATTTAGTATTAATTGAAACCGGACCATCAAGTTCCTATAACAATATAAAAAAAGAAATTAATCGTTTAGGAAAAAACATAAATGATATAAAACATGTTTTTGTAACACACATTCACCTGGACCACTCCGGAGGAGCGTGGAAGTTTGCTCAGAATGGAGCAACCGTTTATGTACACCCCAAAGGAGCTCGACACCTTCAAAATCCTGATAAATTAATTCAATCTGCAAAAAAAATTTATGGAAATAAAATGGATATGCTTTGGGGAAAAATCAAAGGAATTGATAGTAAAAATATAAGGAGCGTAGAACATAAAGAGATTATTAAAATTGGAAATATCAACCTTAAATCACTTCACACTCCTGGTCATGCAAATCATCATATTTCCTGGAAATATAAAGATATGATTTTTGCTGGAGATGTAGCTGGAGCTAAAATTAATGATGGGCCTGTTTTACCTGCATGCCCCCCTCCTGATATAGATTTAGAATTATGGGATGAAAGTCTCAATATTTTAAATGATGAAGCTCCTACAAAATTGTACTTGACGCATTTTGGTGTTAGCTCAAATGTTACGGAACACTTGGAAGAGTTAAAAAGCTGCTTATGGGATTGGGCTAATTGGTTTAAGAATAAAAAGAATGAGAATAAAGACATAGAACTTTTAACAAAAGAATTTAATGCTTATGTCCATGAAAGTCTAGTAAATAAAGGCCTGAGCAAAACATTAATTGAACAATATTATGCTGCAAACCCACCATATATGAGCGTAACAGGCCTTTTGCGGTATTTGAACAAAAAAGCAAAAAATGATAAATAAACTAGACAATGTTGTTTCTAATGAAATAATTCCTGGGTTTTTTGGAAAGTTTTTTCATGGAAAACAAATGACAATTGCATTTTGGAAGGTTAAAAAAGGATCTAAAATTCCAGAACATAATCACATACATGAACAGTGTTTATTTGTAAAAAAAGGAGTGTTTGAATTAATTATAGAAAAAGAAAAAAAAATATTAAAAAAAAATGAACTAATTATTATTCCTTCTAACACAAAACACTCAGGGGTAGCTATTACAAATTGTGAATTAATTGATGTTTTCTCCCCAAATAGAAAGGAGTACTCTAATATATAACATGGACTTTAACAAAAAAGAATTTAAAAAACTAGTTGATCATGCTCATAAAATTATTGAAGGTTGGTACTCACAGCATTTAAGGGGTAAAAAAATTTATTATAACAAAACCCCCAACAAAATCTATAAAACTTTTGACATAGACTTAAAAAATAAAGCAGAAAGTCCATTTAAGGTCTTAGAGTATTTAGAAAAAAATTTATTGAAAAATTCTAATTTTAACCCAAGCCCAAATTACTATGGATATATAACTGGAGGGGGAAATCAAATAGGAATACTTGGTGAATTTATAAAAAGCGCACTCAATCAAAATAATTTAAAATGGCATAGTGCACCAGCAAACAGTGAGATGGAAAAAATTGTTGTTCGGTGGGTTGCAAACTTTATAGGGTATACTGAAAAATGTGGTGGTGTTCTGGTCAGCGGAGGCTCTGTTGCTAACTTGATGAATATAGCGGTAATGAGAAAAATAAAAGGTAATAAAGAGATTAAAAAACAAGGTGTGTATGGTCACAAAAAAATGATTGTTTATGTTTCACAAGAAGCTCACTCTAGTATTGATAAAGCTATGGATATTCTAGGGCTTGGTTCAGAAAATTTAATAAAAATAAAAACCGATTATAACTTTAAAATAAACACTCAGTTACTTAAAAAAAGAATTAAATATGATTTAAAAAAAGGCAATTATCCTATAGGTATCATAGGAATTGCAGGAACAACAAACACTGGCTCTGTAGACCCCCTAGAGAAACTTAGTAAAATTAGCAGTCAAAACAATTTGTGGTTTATGGTTGACGCCGCATATGGAGGGCCCGCAGCAAGCCTAACCAGTCATAATAATTTGTTTAAAGGTATGGAGAAAGCTGATTCAATATTAATTAATCCGCATAAATGGTTATTTGTTCCATTTGAAGTTGCTTGCGTTTTGGTTAAAAACAAAGAACATCTAAAAAAAACATTTAGTTTCGTCCCAGAATATCTACTAGGAGGGACCGAATTTAATGAAAGAGAAGATTTAATGAATTATAACATACAGTTGTCTAAAGATTTTAAGGCTTTAAAAGTTTGGATGACAATCAAAACATACGGATATCACAAAATTAAACAGGCGATTAAAAATGATATAAAAATGGCAAGCTATGCGTATGATAAAGTATGCCAAGATTCCAGGTTTGAGCCAATCAATAATCCCGAACTATCAATTTTGTGTTTTAAATATAAAGGTGAAACAAAAGGATTAAATGATTCCAGCTTAAACAAAAAAATAACGGATATGATTGAAGAAGATGGTAGGGTTTTTCTTTCAGGAACAATAATAAACAATGAAAATGTTTTAAGAATTAACTGCATCAATCACAGAAGAAAAAAATCTGATATTGATTTTCTTTTTGAAGTTTTAAAAGAGATTGGGAAAAAGGCTGAAAAAGAATTAACTCTTAATTAAACCTCCTCTAAAATTTTTATATATTTTTCTTTAACATAACTAAAGGATCTAACATGTTTTTCAAGGACAGGTTCTCCATCAGGTAAATCATTTTGTTTATACGGGTCTACTTGTCTGCCATTTCTCCAAAATCTGAAACACACATGTGGGCCTGTTGCTAACCCTGTTGATCCAACATAACCAATAACTTCTCCTTGATCTACAAACCGGCCTTTTTTTATCCCTTTTGCAAACTTTGACATGTGAAGATATTGTGTTGTATAAATATTGTTATGTTTTATCTTAACAAAATAACCATTGTTTTTTGTATATCGCGCCTCAACCACCTTACCGTCTGCAACTGACATTATCGGAGTTCCTCTGGGTGCCGCATAATCTGTTCCAAGATGATCTCTGTATCTTTTTAAAATAGGGTGAAATCTTCGTTTTTGGTATTTCGATGATATTCTATAAAAATTAAGAGGAGACCTTAAAAAGGTTTTTCTTAAACTTCTTCCTTCCTCATCAAAGTAATCGTTACCAAAGCCCTGATCATAACCTATTGCATAATAGTTCTTTTTGTTATGAACAAATTTTGCTGCTTTTATATTTTTTATCCCAATTAGCTTCCCGTCTATTCTCTCTTCAGTATATAAAATATCATATCTGTCTCCAGGCATTATTCTAAAAAAATCAACCTGCCATGCAAAAACATCAACCATAAGATTTACCAAATCAAGAGGGTGATTTTGTTCATCAAAACTTAAGTAAAGACTTGATTGAATGCTTCCTGATATTTTCTTGTCATCATATGTTATTTCTCTTTTTATTTTATTAGCCGTTATAGTTCCTGTTAGTTTACATATCAAATAATCATATACACTAGTTTCATAAACAAAGTAGGTGGGTTTTTCATTTCCTTTTTTAAATAATAAAGTATATGTGTTTCCTTTTTTGATTTTCTTTAAATTAAATAAAGGCTTAATCTTTTGGTTTGCCTCATAAATTGTCTGATTAGATATTCCGTTCTTTAATAAGATATCTGAAAAACTCTGTCCCCACCTTATTTTCTTTGTAGTAACATCAAAAGAATCTAAGTTTATTCCATAAAGAAACTCTGATTTTTTTTGAGGTATTGCTGCGGGTTTTGTTTCAATTTTATTTTCTTCTTGTTTATAAGTTCCTTTACAGGAAAGAATAAATAAGAAAACCAGAAGTATAATTTTATTTGCCATAATATATCGATATTCCTTTATTTAGATTATCAATGTATTTCTCTACATTCAGTTCATAACCCCATGGCTGATAAACAATTTTTTCAGAGAAGGGATTTACCACCACATAATATGGTTGGGCGTTATTATTAAATCTTGTTATCTGAAAATCTGCATTTTGTTTTCCTATTGTTTTTTTAACCCTGCCGTCATATTGTGAAACAAACCATGATTGTTCAGGCAATAATGTCTTATCATCAACATATAAAGAAACCAATACATATTTGTTATTGATAATGTCACGAACTTTTTCATCTGGCCAAACTCTTGCCTCAATATCTCTACAGTTTACACAGCCGTGTCCAGTAAAATCGAGTAACATTGGTTTATTTGTTTTTTGCGCATATTCTTTTGCCTCATCATAATCAAAAAACCCATTCATATTATGAGGTAATTCTAAGATATCAGAATGCTTGACCGAACCGTAGTCGTCTTGCAATTTTGTGTCATTAGAATAGAAAGGTTTTCTTGTAAAAGAATATACATCAAAATATGTTGATTGTTGGGGAGGCAGATATGCTGCAAGGTATGGTAATCTATTTCCAAATATTCCAGAAATCATATAAACTGACAGCAAAAAAAATGATAGTGCCAACACTCTTGTTGTTATACTTTTAGAATTAACATATCCCTCCGGTAATTTTACTATTCCCACTAGGTATAACGTTAAAGCAAAAAAAAGAAATGACCAACAGACCAAAAAAAGATCTCTTGACATAATGTTTATATGATAGGCTTTATCAATAACACTAAGAAATTTAAATGAAAAAGCAATGGCTATAAATCCCAAGATAACTTTTAGTATAACCATCCAATTACCTGATTTAGGTAGACTATGAAGCTTATTAGGAAAAACAGCTAGAAATGTAAACGGCAAAGCAAATGCAGTTGAAAAAGCTAACATTCCAAGAATAGGTTTTATTTTTAAACCACTGGCAGACTGAACCAAAATACTTCCCACCAATGGTCCAGTACACGAAAAAGAAACCAACACTAATGTTAGTGCCATAAAAAAGATTCCTATATATCCCCCTTGTTCAGATTTTTTATCTATTGAAGTTATAAGATTTGATGGTAGTTTTATTTCAAAAAAACCAATAAGAGAAAGTCCAAAAAGAATAAAAAGGATAAAGAAAATAGTATTAGGAATCCAAGCTGTAGCAATTTCATTTGCTGTCTGAGGCCCAATAAGTAAAGAAAGGAATATCCCTAAAAATGTAAAAATCAAAATTATTGAAACGCCATAAAAAACAGCTTCATTAATTACTTTAGATTTATTTTTTTTATTTGTGAAAAAAGATACTGTAATTGGAATCATTGGAAAAACACATGGTGTTAAAATTGCTAGAAAGCCTGCAAAAAAAGAAAATAATATAAATGAAATCAATGATTCGTTTTGTCCAAAATTATTGTTGGTTGTCTTTTCTGAAACTATCTTTTCTTGGTTGGGTTGGCTATAGAAGCTAAACTCTGTCTCTAATGGTATACACATTTTTTCTATTTCTGAACAGACCTGATAGGAAATAATTCCACTAATTGAAATATCTTCTAAAAGAGGTGTGAATTCTTGTTTAAAGAATCCCCCTTTATCAAGATATCTTACTTCTGAATTCCAAACTGAATCATATTTGGTTTTAACGTTTAAAGCAATTATAGAATTATTTAATTTATAAGTTTCGTTTTTGTCAAATTCAAAAATAGTATATGGCCCACTATTGGGATCATTATCTGACGAGTATAAATACCACCCTAACTCTATTGTTGGTTTAAAAACAAGATAATTTTTTTTATTAGTAGAATAATCCGAACTATCAATTTCAAATTCCCACTTAATGGGTTTAATAATTTGGGAGACTGCATAGAATTGGACTGATACAATAGACCACATTAAAAAAACACAAAATCTAAACATCTTATTTCGAATAGTTTTTATAAAAAGAAGTTATTGTTTCAATGCCTTTATAAAAATTAAATAGCCCAAAAGATTCGTTTGGAGAATGGATAGCATCTTCATCAAGACCAAACCCCATTAGTATCGAATCTAATCCTAACTCTTTTTTAAAAAGGGCAACTATTGGGATGCTTCCACCATCATAAGTTGGAACAGGATCTTTTCCCCAAATCTCTTGAAAAGCTAAAAAAGCAGCTTTATAACCTAATGTGTCTGTGTTAACAACCACAGGCTCACCCCCGTGATGTTCTTTTACTTTTATAGTGCATGATTTTTGACAAATCTTTTTAAGATAATTAGTAAATAATATTGATATTTCTTTGCTAGATTGATCTGGAACTAACCTCATAGATATTTTAGCATACGCCTTAGAGGGAAGTACAGTTTTAGATCCTTCATTTGTATATCCTCCCCATATTCCATTAACATCTAAAGTAGGTCTTATGCCGATTCTCTCTGTTGTTGTAAATCCACTTTCGCCATAAACATCTCCTATGTCAATATGAGATTTAAATTCTGCTAAATCAAACGGAGCTTTATTAATTTTATTTCTTTTCTCCTTAGAATGGTTTTTTATTTTATCATAAAACCCAGGTATGTTTATTTTTCCTTCCGTCGTTTTTAAAGATGAAATTATTTTACATAATTCATTAATAGGATTATTTACAGCACCACCATATGTGCCAGAGTGAAGATCTCTATTCGGCCCAGTTAATTCGACTTCCATATATGATAGCCCTCTTAAACCAACGGTTATAGATGGGTTGTCATTGTTTATTATGCTTGTGTCAGAGATTATAATAACATCAGCCTCTAATTTTTCCTTATTGTTAACAACAAATTTTTCAAGGTTATCTGACCCGCACTCTTCTTCTCCCTCAATCATAAATTTTATATTAAAATCAATTTGATCTAGCTGCTTTAATGTTTCGTAAGCCTTGAGGTGCATGTACATTTGTCCTTTATCATCACACGCCCCTCTTGCGTATATTTTGTTGTTTCTGATGTTCGGCTCAAAGGGGGGTGTTTCCCATAATTCATAAGGATCAGCAGGTTGAACATCATAGTGACCATAAACCAATATTGTTGGGAATGAATTTTTTAAGATTTTTTCAGCGTATACAATAGGGTGACCATTTGTTTTTATTTTTTCAACATTATCTAAATCAAGATTATTAAATTGATGCACCAAATATTCAGCTGCTTTATCAACCTCTTTTTTAAATGTTTGGTCCGCACTTACTGATGGTATTTTTAAAAGTTCGAAAAGCTCAGCAAGAAATCGGGATTTGTTTTTATTAATATACTCTTTAACTGACATCGCTACAAATCTAATTTAAATGTGTTTCTTATCAATGTTATAATTTGTTAAAATCCATCATCATCATCAGATACTGTTTTGAAGATTTCATCTTCTAGAAAAGTATCCGAAGGAGACTTAAGATCATATGGTTCTGCAATATTGAAATATTGCAACCTAAATTTATTTATAAAACTTAACACATATTCTTCATCGACGGTCTCTATTGTTAAATACCTACCTTTAGATGATGCTGTAATTTCGGATATGTCTAAGTTAAATTCAATATCCGAAGAATATGATTTAAGAACATTTCCGTCATAACTCATATAAAACCACAGCTCTGGTGTTGGTTGTAAAAAGAGATTAAAATCATAATTATAGTCGTTTTTATATTTTATTTCCATAAACCCATCCATAGAAGCATTAATATCTCTAACTCCAATGTTTGATAAATTTAACACTGAAGTGTTGTGCCAGGTGCTATGTTTTGGAGACCAAGAAAAATTAGAATTAGCAAACACAAACATACCATTAAGCAATTGGTCCGACTCTGAAAGAGATTTATATTCACTCAGTATCATATTTTCATAGTTTATGGTGTTTTCGTTTCCAATTAAATCTGAGAGTCTTGATAATAACTCCTGCTCATTATCATGAGCAATTGGAGCTCCGTATGTCTCTATAACATCAACAAAAGCAAGACCTAAATTATCAATTATTGATTTTTTAATATTTACATCCAAGACTATTAATGCTTCCGCCTCTATTTTCATTGAGTCTGTATTTGCCATTCCTGTCATGGATGTGTGTATTTTAAAATTGTTATTATTATCAATCATATTAACCTTTCCTTCAAAAGAAAGATTTCTATCATTCGGGTTATAAAGTAGTGAGTTTCCATTGTATACTTCTTGTTCTCTTTTTTCTTTTGTTTCTATTAAGTATTGATTATTATAAGAATCATACGACAGTTGTCCAGATGGATTAAAAAATATTAAGCTTCTTTTTTTAACAGGGTTTTTGAAAAAATCAAAAAATAAATCATTATCGTTTTTTGATATAGAAGAGATGAAGAAATCATCGTTCTCAGAAATATTTAAAGTTAACTCATCTCCAGGGATAAAATAATCATTAAATGATATTGCCTCCTCAACATCAAAATCCTCAATCTCTGAAGGAATAATAGTCCCATTAAACAAAAGCTGTTCGTTGTTAGCAAAAAGTTCAATTTTACCAAAAAAATCAAATCCGGGTTCCATTAAAATTGGGGAACTTTTATCAACTTTTCCTGAAGAAAAAGTGGTTTTTTTTGCTAATTCTTTTTCATCACCAGAGAATTTTAGTTCAAACTCTGAAAATGGTATTTTAAATGTGTCTTGATTAAAATTAATATATTCATATATTCCTCTTCCTTCAAATTTATCTCGTGACTCAATCACAACACTTGATTGTATAAACTTATGATATTCACTGATTGTATCTAAAATCAATTCTGCATCATATAAGGGCTCTATAATAAAATTTTCTTTGATTGTTATTTTTCCTTGATTTGGTATAATATACGCATCAGCAATCTGTAACTCAGGAACCTGTTTAATATTAAGAGTTTTTTCATCTAAATTAATTTCTGCTTGTTGTGCGCTAAAATTCCATTCTGTAAACTTATCACTAGAAGAATAAAAGAAAGAGGGGTTTATATCATCTGATTTCGGATTTGTAAAGACAATTGTGTTTTTGTCTATTTCCCAAGATGAATTTAACAATGATGTTTGTGTTTCGTAAAATGGTAAAATATAATTTTTTTCATCAAAATATTCAGCCACTAAATTAATTGTGTTTTTTGCTATATCATATTTGAACTCTACGTTATTTGATTTTAATACATTTTGGGGATATCCTAAATAATTTAATTCTACTTCGGTATTTTTAGAAATTATACTTCTTGAAGTTAGGTTAAATTGATCTGATAAAAAGTTAGATCCGTTTGTTATAATCTTTCCCTCAGAGATGACACTTTTAGGAGAGATATATATATCTCCTATAACATTAACTTTAGAATCATATGCAGAGAATTTTGATTCTTTGGCAGAATCGTAATCAACGTAAAAATGTTCATCTTCTATATCAAAATAGCTAAAACGAGAATTTTCTAATTCCATACTAGGGTAATTTATTAGCTTGTTTAATGAGGGGCCCTCATACATGAACGCTTTGTCCATATAACCATAAAGAGAGTCTGGAAAAAGTCTTATCTTATCAGAAAAGATCATAGTTGTTTGATATTTTATATTGCCTTTAACATACAGCCCTGTGGAATCCATAAGTAAATTATTATATGTTTTTATTTTATTATTATATGCACCAATGCCATTTTTATCAATTTTTTTATCAAAACCAAAAGAATTATCTGGCATAGTAATAAGCTGAGCTTCTAACGGTTGCAAGATGTTGTTTGAATAAAAGGTTCCGGGAAATTCAAATTTTGGTAAACTAGATTTATCAAGACTATCAATTCTAAATTGATCAATTGAAAAATAAAAACTACTATCATAAAGAGTTCCATATTCATCAGGCATATCAAAATAAATTTTAGTGCTTTTGTCAGAGACAAAATAAGGATACTGTGCTAATGATCTTATAGATGATTTGTTTTTTGGGTGGTTAATAAACAAATCTCCTCCTATATTGTAAAGATAATTATAGCTATCTTTTGCGTTCTTTTTTGAAAGCATTTTTAGGGTATCTATATCCAACAGATCTAACTTATAATTATTATAGTTAAACAATAAATCAACCCCCTTGAAATCAAAATTACCAACAGAAATATCCCCTAATAACTTAACATTTCTGTTTTTTTGAAGTGTTGTTTTTCCCTCTTTTGGATAAACAATCATGTTGTTTTTTTTACTTAAAGTGATTTTTTCAACCCCCTCAAAAAACATTTTGTTTTGATTAATATCATATTTTAAATTATTTGAGACTGAAGACAATGAGCTAAAATTAAATTCATCATAATCTGACTTTTTTAAATGAGACAAAAAATAATGTTGGAGTTTAGGCAAAACATAAATTAAACCCTTTTCCCTATTATATGACACAAACCCTTTCCTCCAGAGACTGATCACTCCTCCTTCCAATAGGTTTGATTTTGTTTTCAAATGATATGCAAGGTCCCCAATAAAAAAATCTTTTCTACGGGTTTTTTTGTAATAAGTATATACCGCTTTTAAAATATTAATTCCATTCAGGTCTGTTAATTCATTTAGGGTTCTGTCTGAATAATATTTGGTAGAATAAACAACAACTGGTCTTTGATGTGGGGCAACAATCATACCAAAACTCATTATATTTTCACCTAAATTGTAATAAAGAAAATCTGCTTTTAATTCAATTTTAAAATATGAAGAATAAAAAGGAGTGTTTTTTAAAATCCCATTTAAATTTAACACTTCAATTTTTCTGTTCTCGCTATCAAATGTTACTTCGGCAGAAGGATGAAATAAAGAGTCTGATTTATTATAAAAACCAAAAAAAGAATCTAAAGAATAAATTTTATCATTAGTAACAGAAAAGGAATTTGATTTGATTTTAATTTTTTTACCCCCTTCCAACAATATAAGTAACTCAGAAACATCGCCAGAGAGGGATTTGGTATGAAAATCATCCCCCTTAATAGAAACTCCTATTTTAAATTTAGCTTTATCTTCTAAAACAAACATATGTTCAGAATTGTTAGATATAAATGAAAAATTGTTTTTTGATTTTGGGGATTTTTTTGGTGGAATATAATCAAATGTTCCTTTTATTCCTTTTAACCTATCTGAATTTAAGATTGTATTGTTGGCGAGAATCCTACCTTCTTCTAATTCTATTGAAAAAGTATTCAAAGAATAATCAACATCACCTAAATAATTATTATCAACATAAGATGTGATTTTACCAGAAACCCCTTCAACAACATTTATGTCTGGATAAAAATTGAATGTTGTTTGCTCTATTTTAAATATTTCATATTCTGAGTGGTAGCTTATATCTGCATTAAAAAACTTAAACACTAATGTTCCTACTGTTGACCCCTGGTCATCAAATAAGCTATACGCAGAAAAGTCATCAACTTCAATTGTGAATTGTGAGTTGTGAGACAATTTGTGAGATGACTCTTTAACTAGTATTTTGTTTTCAATATTATTCAACAACCTATCAAAGTAATTTGTCCCATCTTTAGAGTTTACCATATAATAGTAATTGTATGTTAGTAGTTTAATTAATGGAGTATTTCCTAAAAGACCTAAACTATATAGACTATTAAAGTATTTTAAATAAGAAAAATAATTTCTTTGATCGTTATAGTTTAAGTAATTAACTATTCTAAGAAACATGTGTTTTTCTTCTTCGTTTAGTTTGTTTTTCCAATTAGAAATAGCTGTTTCTATAACAAAAGGATCATATAATTGTTCTGAAGTTGAGAGAAACTCTTTTTTAATTTCTACAGTAAAGTTTTCGTGATTGAATTTGTCAATTATTTGAGCGAATGAGCTGGTTGATAAAAATAAAAAAAGAAAACTAAAGACGATTTTAGTTGAAACTACAAGTTTAATCATCGTTATTAATTAACAGAATTGACAATATCTATAAAATCTTTCGCCACAAGAGAGGCTCCTCCAATAAGCCCTCCGTCTACATTTACTAAATCAAATATTTGTTTTGCGTTATTTGGTGTAACACTACCTCCATACAAAATACTTATAGAATTAGAAACAGAAGTACCATATTTAGACTTAATTTTTTTTCTTATTATATCATGTACTTCTTTAATGTCTTCAAGTTTTGCTGTTTTCCCTGTACCAATTGCCCAAATAGGCTCATATGCAATGATTAAATTGTTAAAGTTTTTTTTGTTTAATTTAAATATCGTTTCTTCAAGTTGGTTAACAACATAGTCCAAATGATGATTGTTGCTTCGGATAGATATTGGTTCTCCGCAACAAAAAATTGGTGTAATTTCATTTTCTATAAGAAGATTAATCTTGTCTAAAATTTCAATATTAGATTCATTAAAATTTTCTCTTCTTTCACTATGCCCAACTATTGCGTAAGAGACACCTATGCTTTTTAACATTAACGCAGAAACTTCACCTGTATGTGATCCTTTGGAAAAACCACTGCAATTTTGAGCTCCGACAAAAACAGATAACCTTCCATCACACATATTGTTTATGGTTTTAATAAATGGGAAAGGAACACATAAAATTTTTGTTGTTTTAGGGTTGTTTTTGTAAGCTAATAATTTAAGGAATTCATATGTTAATTTTTTCGATGAATACTCATCATTATTCATTTTCCAATTTGCAACAATTATATTTTTAGGCATATTTTATTTTTTTACAAAATTAGTTTAATTATTTAATTATGCGTTAATATCAACTAAACGAACTCTTTTTTTAAATATTTTGCGGTCTTGTTGCCTCTCTTTAGAATTAGATTGCTAGGAGTCCCTTCAAAACATATTTTACCTCCGTTTTCTCCTCCTTCAGGACCTAAATCAATAATCCAATCTGCTTGTTTTATTAATTCTGTATTGTGTTCGATTATTATAACAGAATTCCCTAACTCAATTAAATTAAAGATGGAACTTAAAAAGTTATCAATATCCTTATTGTGAAGGCCTGATGTAGGTTCATCAAAAACAAAAAGAGTTTTATTGAATTTTTTCTTTTTCTCATCAATTAAATAGGTTGCTAGTTTTAACCTCTGAGCTTCTCCTCCACTTAAAGTACTTGAAGATTGACCTAATTTTAAATAGCCTAAACCAACCTCTTTTAATGGGGTTAGTTTGTTAACTATAGTTTTTGAAGACCTAAAAAAAGAAATTGCTTGACTTATCGTCATTTCCAATACTTCATAAATATTTTTGTCCCTATATTTTATATCTAAAACTCTATTTTTAAATCTCATTCCATTACAACTTTCGCATTCCAAATAAATATCTGCCATAAATTGCATTTCTATTTTTTTTGTTCCTTCCCCCAAACAATCCTCACATCTACCTCCATCAACATTAAACGAAAATTCTGAAGGTGATATATTCAATTTTTGTTTTTTACTTTCAGCTGAAAAAAGTTTTCTTATTGCGTCATAAGTCTTGGTATAAGTTGCTGAATTTGACCTGGATGACCTTCCAATTGGATTTTGATCAATTATTTCAATGTTGTTAATCGAGTCTAAATTTCCTCCAATTGATTCATAAGCACCTTCTTTTTCAAATTTAATTTCTAATTTTTTTGCAATTGCTGGATATAAAATCTGTTTGATTAATGTAGATTTTCCAGAACCACTAACTCCAGTAACAACAACTAAACACTCTAAAGGAATTGTAACGTTTATGTTTTTTAAATTATTTTCTGATGCTTTTTTTAAAAAAATAAACTTAGAAAAACTTCTTGGATTATGAACAAAATCTTTATTAATATTAAAAATAACATCTGCTGTCGGCCCTTTAGTTTTTTTAGAAATTAATTTTGTTGGTCCAGAATAAATTATATTACCCCCCTTATTTCCTGCACCCAATCCAATATCAATAAGGTGATCCGAAGATAAAATCACGTCTTTATCGTGCTCAACAACAATGACAGAGTTTCCTATTTTTTTTAACTCTTTTAATACTTGAATGAGTTTTGATGTATTATAAGGGTGTAGTCCTACTGTTGGTTCGTCTAAAACATATACAGATCCTACTAAGGCGCTTCCTAGTGATGTTGCTAGTTTAATTCTTTGAAATTCTCCCCCCGAAAGAGTATTTGTTTTTCTTTGAAGTGTTAAATATCCCAAACCAACATTATTAATATATTTTAGTCTATAAATTATTTCTTTTAGTGGTCTGTTGCTTAAAGTTTTTTCTTTAGCTGATAATTTTAATGTACTAAAAAAACTCAAAACATCCTCTATCGGTTCAAATAAAACATCTAAAATGTTTTTATTATTGATTTTTACATATTGAGCTTCTTCCCTAATTCCTGATCCCAAACATTTTTTACATGGAGTTTTTCCTTTATATCTTGAAGCTATTATTCTATATTGTATCTTATAGCTTTTTTTTTCTAGATATTTAAAAAATTTATTTAACCCTTTAAACCCATCTGCTCCATCCCAGATTGTTTGAATTTCTTTTTTTGAAAGGTCTTTATATGGTTTGTGTATGTTTACCCCTAATTTTTTATTATTAAGCAAAAGTGGTTTTAACCAGACTTTCATTTTTTTAGTTCTCCATGGTGCTATACAGTCTGAAAGTAAGGAAAGGTTTTTGTTTGGAATTATTTTGTTTTCATCAACACCTAAAACAGCTCCAAAACCACCACACTCTTTACATGCCCCAAATGGATTATTAAAACTAAATAGGTTTATAGAGGGTTCAATAAATTTAACTCCATCTAATTCAAATTTGTTTGAAAATTTTTTTTGTTTTCCAGAGCAATTAACATAAACCTCTCCTTCCCCTTCAAAAAAAGCCTCTTTACACACATCAATTATTTTAAATTTGAAATTCTCATCTTCTTTTAAAACAAGCCCTCGATCTATCAAGACCTTAAAATTTAAATGTTTTTGTT
>JAYZHZ010000154.1:0-3745 GCA_036166035.1 Bacteroidota bacterium | reverse complement strand
CATCAAATTTTAGAAGTATATGTTTTGCTCTTGCTTTAAAATTTTGATCTTCAACTATATCAGAAAGTTTGTATACAATTAAACTACCATTTTCAAACTTGTAATTAGAAACATCCCCAATGCTTTTGTTTTTTAATTCTTCAGGGATTTGGTCAATATTATATTTTACATATGGGTTAAATCCATCAGAGTTTAAAAGGGCAAATGTAGAATCATTAATATCTCCAGATAATAATCTTGAAGTAACGTTTTTTATTTCATCCTCAAAATATAAGGAATCTTCCTTTGATGGTAACAGAGGAAAGAAGGCATAATCTATAGATCTTGATTCCTCCTGTTTATAATCTTCTTTATTTTTCTTCAGATAACTTCTCATTTCTTTAGAAGAAACATTAAATAATGAATCAGGGACTTTATAAAATGGAATAAAATAATAAGATAAATCAATAGTTTTAGAAGTACTAAAATATTCATTTTGAGATTGTAATGAGTTTATATGAGTAGATAACCCAATTAAATTATCATATTTTGTTCTCAGTCTCATTGGCCTCAAATTTGATTCGAAAGAATACCAGGCCTGTTGTTGTCCTGATGGTTGATTAGATAGGTTTTGGAGATATCCAATAACGTTATCTACATTAAAATATCCAGTTGATGGATCAGTAAAAGCCTCAACTATCATCGGATGAATATTATTCCCCTGAACCATATCAACAGATTCCCTATCTGTCACTTGTAATCCAAGTTGTTCATATTGATTCATATAGCTAATATCATTTATAAGTTTTTCCCAAGCCTGATCTCTAAGATTAGATATTTCTACGTTATTAGGAGACCTACCTTGATTTAAAGAAAAATTATAGGCTAATTGTTCATAAACTGAAGTAAATAAGATTAAATCAATATCCTCACCGTTAATTTCTCCAACAATATTTCTGTTTTGACCTCCAATTGAACTATTTGGTCCTAATATATCACCCAGAACAAAAGCAGCTATTGAAAATCCTACCACTACCACTAGGAACTTACCCATTTTGTCTCTAAGAGTACTTATTATAGCCATATTTTATATTTAAGTTGCCAAAATTAAATTTTTATAACTAATTATTTTACATTCTTCCTAAAAAAAACATTATCTATTCTATTGTTTCTTATAGATAGAATTTTCATTTCGAAGTCTTTATATGTAATTTTTTCATTTTTCTTAGGAATATTTTTTCTAATATGAAGTATAAATCCTCCAAGAGTATCATAGTCCCCAATTGGAATATTTAAATTATACTTTGAATTTAGATAATCAATTTCTAACCTAGCGCTAAAGTTGTATGAATTGCTATCAACCCTATCTTCTAATAAATCTTGTTCATCAAATTCATCAATAATTTCTCCAAATATTTCTTCAATAACATCTTCTAAAGTAATAATGCCTGATGTCCCTCCATACTCGTCTATTACAACAGCAATGTTAATTTGCTCCGAAATAAAATTAAAAAGTACATCACTTGCAAAATTTGTTTCATTTACAAAATTAATAGGTCTAATAATATCATTAATTGTCTTTGGATTATTAAATAAAGATAATCCATGACAATAACCAATAATCTTATCAATGGAAGATTTATAAACTATAATTTTTGTATGGCCAGAGTCTTCTATGATCTTTTTCAAATTTTTAATAGAGTCAGATAAATCAACTGCGACAACCTCCGTTCTAGGAATCATACAATCTCTTATCCTAACCTCTTTTAGATTCAGAGCATTGTTAAAAAATTCAGTTACATTTTTTGACTGCATCTCTTTATCAGATACCACAATTTTTTTTACATATTCGTTTAAGTCGGTAACTTTAAAAACCGGTTTTTCTTCAGAATACTCCTGATTTAAAACATCTTTAATAAAAAACTTAGAAAATGATATTACAATTTTTACAATTGGACTTAAAATAAAATAAATTATAATAAGAGGAATTGAAAAAGTTGAAAGAAGTCTATCGGGATTAATAAGAAAAATACTTTTTGGTATATATTCAGCAGTTATTAAAACAATAAAAGTTGAAATTATAGTTTGAAAAAGCAGAACTGAGAAATCATTATTTAATATAGTTGGCAAATAGTAAATCAATACAGGCTCTAGAAATTGAGCCATAAATATACCATAAACTACCAAGGCTAGGTTATTTCCGATTAAAAGAGTAGCTATTAATTCAGCATTTTTCTTGTTTATTACTTTATATATTCTACCAAATATATTCTGTGAATTTGACTTAATTTCAAAATTTAACTTATCCCTAGAAATATATGCTATTTCTAACCCTGAGAAAAGACCAGAAAAAATCAAACAGGTTATTATTAATACTAATTGATACTGAATTTCACTCATTCTATTTTATAATAATTTATATATAAACAAAAAAACAAATGAAAGCATATATAGTGCATATGAATTCAGAATGCCCGAAGATATAGAAAAATAGATTGCACCAACAAAAAATAATATGGATAATATAAAAATTAAATATTTAATTTTCATCAATATCAATTATCCCAGATGGCTTCATAATTTCATAACTAGAAAAATCTTGATTAGAAATCATACCCTCACCACTATGAATTTCATTTCCGGTTTTAATGGTTACAAATTTTTCAGATAGAAACTTTTCGTCATTTGGATACCAAAACAATTCTTCTGTTCTTAATTCATCACCAGAATCAATATTATATAGTATAACATTACCTGTTGCTTTATAATAATTTTCATCATTGAATCTTTGTACATAACTAGCCTTAAAAGTAGCTATCACAGCTTTACTTTCTTTTGAGTAAATGTTCATATAAAGGCCTTCCGGATATATTTCTTTGCCCTCTTTAAAAACCTGATATAGTTTTGATTTGAGTTCAAACCTTGCTGTCGCAGAATCGGTAAAAAAAGTATTTAAATCCTTAATCTCAACAATAGGGCCCTCATAAGTTTGCTCAATATTCTTTATGGTCTGACTATTACAGGAAGAAAATAAAATAAATAAGAAAAGGAGTCTCGACATCAATTAAAAGAAGGGATCAATTGTCAGAATTTTTTTCTAGAATTTCTCTTAAATCTCTCACTATTTGCCTAATTTCATTTTGATCTTTCATCAGTTCAACAATATAATATTTCAACTCCGATAATCCAGCTGAATTATCTATTGAGCCATCATTACTTGAAGCCTGAATTCGGGCAATTAAATCCGATTCATCACTGTTTGGTGATTGATTAGAAGATAGATTAGCAATCTCCTTTTTAATTTCTTTAATATCAGTTTGAACTGAGCTATTATCAATCTTTTCAGCTAATTCTTGATAAGTTTGGACTATCTCTTCCAAATAACTTTCATCTATGGATGGAGAATTAGAGTTACTTTTTTCCATTGCTTTTGATAAATCTTTTAACTCTCTTGAAAGATTATTATTTCCCCTATTTGATCCCCCCTTCCTATCAATATCTAGAATTTCATTAGCTAATTGCTTTATTTCATCAATCTCTTTTGAAGTAAAAAGTTTATAATCTTCTAAATCTTTTTTTGTTTCACTTTTGAATAAATTTAATTCAGACCTCGTATCAGCCAATGCTGTATTAGCCAATAGCTGTAATGAAAAATTTCTCAAATCATTTATATCAGTTTTTAATTCTCCAATATAATATACAATACTATCAGCATTAAGGTTTACAATATCAGAAACAGTTTCTCTTTGTTGGAGATTTACGTTAG
>JAYZHZ010000153.1:0-11552 GCA_036166035.1 Bacteroidota bacterium | reverse complement strand
TAAATTTGGAGAAAACAAAAATTCAGAAATTGCTAAAGCAATGGATATTGCAAGAGGAGGATATTTTAAAAATGTTCCAAATTCATATCCATCTAGTGCCTGGTATACTTATGATGATAAAACCTGTGATTATTCTTGTCAAATCACAGAATATACCTATTGGGCCTTAACTTCAATCTTAGGTGGGCAAGAATACCCAGGAAGACTAGAGGAAATACAACACGAATGGAGGCTCAATACAAAAGAAAAAGTTAAAAATAATGATCCAACTGTGTATTCATTACTAACTGATCCACAATTTAAATTTCCAACCAATCTCCCAGATGGAAAATATAGAGAATAAGCTCCATTTATAAATCTATATTATAATGTGCCTTAAAATATTTTTGAAGAGCGATAACAAGAGATTCTGAATAATTTCTCCATTGAACAGAGTTCTCTCTTATACCTGGTTTTGGTAACTCAAGTTGAATAGAACTGATTGGACTACCAGTAATTGCTGAACCATGGGCGCTAGTATTGTATCCACCACTATAATAAAATGTACCATTAGTACTTGGGTCACTAACACTTGGAACAGATTTATAACCAAGGCTATCAAGTAATGTTCCAAGGCTATTTTTTCCTCTTAATACTTGAATAAAATTTTCAGGTGAAACAAACGATAAAGTATTTATACTACTTTTATTTTGGTAATTACTTGTGTTTAGCTCACTATCAGATAATTGTAATTCATCTTTATTTAACAAATATCCTAACCATGTTCTTAAGTCATAAAATCCATCAGGATTTGCTCCGTGTCCATGCATATCTAAAAATAATCCATAATCAAATTCTTGAACTATTTTATTTTTTGATGATTCGATATAATAATGGTATTCTTCCCAGGCTCTTTTAGCAAATCTATTTCCTTGTGCTCCCTCAATGCTATCTCTATTTGCATCTATTTTTGTTCTTTTTAAGTTATTAATTACTACATAAGGAGTTTTTCCTAGCTTTGATAAAAAAGCATTTTTAATTGCTAATGTAATTTCCTTTGTGTTACTATCCGTTACAGTAGTTCCATATGTCCTATCAGGTATTTCCATTGGTACCATATCTCCACCATGTGGAGCTGATACTATTATTGGAAGAGATCCAGGGTGAAACTCAACATACTTATTTCTGCCATAGTATATATTTCCATATTCGTAGGGTTTGTCATAACCTAGCTCCTCGAAAACTTCCTGTTCTATTTGTTGATCACAACAATCTTCTGTATTGGTATCACATGATATAACAACAATCAAATAAATAATAAGATTGAATAATTTCTTATTCATTAAAATAATTTGAGAGCCTGTAATTAAGATTTTCTCTAATATTTAACCAGAAAAGATTATAGTCAACTACATGAAAATCCTTTTTCTCAAATATCTTTATTAATGGGATATTAAGTTCTTTAACCTGAAGTGCTCCATTATCAGATTTTACTCTTATTTTATTTTCTTTTTTAAGTTTAAGTTTACCAATAGGCAAATTCAAAACTTGATACTTAAACATTTGGAAAAAATTTGGCATCAATATTCCTTTATGGTTTAATATATTGCTAGATTTTGAATCATTAATAAAAGTAATAGGATTAGTGGCAACAACATTACCATACAATTCATTATTAAACGGATTAATGTTTTCTCCATACGTATTCCATGACATAAAGCAATTAATCTCTTCAGGGGTATTACACGGTGAAAAATCTTTAAAATCATCAATTACTGGCATTCCAACGAGATAAGCAAGTAATAGCTTCTTTTTAATTTTTTCATTAGGCAATATTACATCTTTAATTAACCGAATGGCATGAAGAGTTCCTTGACTATGGCTTGAAATAATTATTTTTTTGTCCTTATTTTCTGTCTCTAAATATTTTAAAAATGCTCTCTTTATATCATTATAAGCCAAATCATACGATTCCTTAGCATAGGATCTAAGTTTGTTGTTTTCATATGTAAATAATTGTAACTCCTTACTAGAAAAAATCTCATCTCTATAAGATTTAAAGTCTTTATTTAACTTTGGATCAAGTGCAATTTTTGTAAGTATTTCATTAGATATATGATAGTACAAACCATCATAAAATAACTGTCTATAATAAGGTGCATAAACATTAGAAATTCCAGAGAATACACTTGCTTGATTGTGTAAAGTAAGGGTATTAACTCTATTTATATGATCAAGATCTTCTGGATTTGAATTCCAAAAATTTCCGTCATATCCAGAATAATATACTGTTGGATAAATATAAAAAACATCTACTTTTGATTTAAAATCCTCAAGAGAATCAACATAATTTAAAGGTAATGGTATCTCTTTTTTAGGTGATGAAGCCCAGTTTTTTATGTATTTATAATCTGGAGCTTTAGGAAAACCCGTATTTGATACTAAGTATCTTGATGAATTACAGCCAATAAGAAATAATAAGATAAAAAAATATACTACTCTCATAATTTTAAATAAAATAATACTTATATATTTAATAACAATAAAAAATAAAAATTTTAAAAATGACAAATTATAAATTCCTTACATTAATTCTTTTAATAATTCTCAGTAATATTAAAATATTTGGACAAAATCAAGAGAAATACGATAGAAAATTATTTTTTCCAGATCTTGATAATTACAGAACACTTTTAACTGATTTTCACCAACATACTGTATTTTCAGACGGAAATGTTTGGCCAACAATTAGAGTTGAAGAAGCAATTAGAGATGGGCTTGATGCAATTTCTTTGACTGAACATCTAGAATATCAACCTCATAAAAAAGATATTCCTCACACCGATAGGAACAGATCATATGTTGTTGCGAGTAGATTTGCAGAAAATAAAAATAAAAATATTGAAAATGATTTAATTGTAATTAATGGACAAGAAATTACTAGATCAATGCCTCCAGGGCATATAAATGCAATATTTATTGACAACGCAAATGAACTTTTACATCCTGAAGATTCATTAAGAGGCATCCTAGAGGCAAATAAGCAAGGTGCTTTTTTGTTTTGGAATCATCCTGCTTGGCCCGCACAGAGAAGTGATGGAATTGCAAGACTAGATGACTTACATAAGTACTTGATAAAAAACAAACTGCTTCATGGAATTGAAGTAGTTAATGAGCTTTATTATTCAGAGGAAGCACTTCAAATTGCATTAGACAATAATTTAACAATCATGGGCACCTCAGACATTCATGGACTTATAGACTGGTTATTTAATGTTCCTAATGACAACGAATTTTTTTCAAACAATTCCGGGTTTAGCCTTCCAGGACATAGACCTGTGACTATAGTTTTTTCAAAGAATAAATCAAAAGAAGGTATAAAAGAAGCCCTTTTCTCAGGGAGAACAGCTGTATTCTATAACGAACTTCTTATAGGAAAATCTGAATATTTAAAACCGTTAGTTGAAAAATGTTTGATTATATCTAATGATGGAAATTTGAGTCTTGGTTATTCAGAAGATGGAAAATCTTCAATTATAAAAGTAAAAATTAAAAATATATCAGATGCTCCGTTTTCATTAAAAAATATGAACCCTTTTTCATTTGAAACTAATGGAGAAATTATATACATAGCCCCTAACTCAACACATACTTTAGCAATAAAAACAAAAGGTCAGAGAGTTAAAGAATTAAAATTTGAAGTTCTAAATGGTATAATCTCTCCAAAAAATTATTTAAAAATAAATTTACCCTTTAATAGATGAGTTTAAACATACATAATGAGACGGGAGAACTTGTTTCCGTCATATTAGGTATTGGTCAAGATATGGGAGGAATCCCTAAAATTGAGGAATGCATAGACCCCAAAACACGTCTCAATATACTTAATAACACATATCCGCTAGAAATAGATTGTATTAGAGAAATCGAAAAGTTTCATGATATTCTAATAAAATACAATGTAAAAGTTTTAAGGCCCGATAATATTGCTAATCTCAACCAAATTTTTACTAGAGATATATCATTTGTAGTTGGGGATAAAATATTTATTCCAGATATAATAGAATCAAGGAATAGGGAAAAGGATGGAATAAAGTATTTTCTAGATACTCTTGAAAGAGAAGAAAAAATAGTAATACCACAAAATATTAAAATAGAAGGTGGTGATATAATAATACATAATGAGCATATATTTATAGGATATTCTGATGCTTATTCTGAATTAAAAGTATCAAGGACATCATCTAAAGCAATTGATTTTATTAGGGAAATATTTCCGAAAAAAAATGTGATAGGATTAAATCTTATAAAAGATGATAAAGATCCTAATAAGAGCATCCTTCATCTTGACTGCGCAATGCAACCCATAGGGGGAAAAAACTTAATTATTTATGAAGACGGGTTCAGTAAAAAAGAAGAAGTTCATCAACTTTATGACATATTTGGAGAAAAGAATTTAATTAAAATTGATCAATATGAAATGTTTGAAGGATGCTCCAATCTTTTCTCAATTAATCCGGATACAATAGTTTCCGATTTGACTTTTGAAAGACTAAATAACAAACTTGAATCATTAAATTTCTTAGTTGAAAAAATACATTATAGAGAGATCTCTAAGTTTGGGGGTCTATTTAGATGCTCAACTTTACCATTAAATAGAATTTAAATAATTAACCTATTATTATATAATTTGAGTATTTTTGTCAAAAATAATTAAGGATACAATAAAGGATACACTATTGAAAATACAACTCTGGAAAAGAAAAAATTATAACAAATCAAAATATAATATTTACCTGAGATATAGGATAAGTCAGAATAAAGCAAAAGTTGAAAGTTTAAATCTTTGGGAGTGGATTAAACCAAAAAACAAAATAGAAAATAATCATAACAAAAATGTAAAAATTGCATGTGATGAGATAATAAGAAGAAGTATAGATGACATAGAAAATAACAGAATCAAAATACAGTTAGCAAAAAATAACGAGAGTCATTTTAAATTTAACTTCTTTAAATTTTCAAATATTAAAAATACTGAAGCAATTTATAATTTCATTAAATCATATGACAATTCTATTGAAACTAAGAATATCAATCAAATCGATGAAAATTATCTTAGTAATATAAAATCATCTATAGAAAAAAATATTGAAGAAGGAAAAATTAAAGGAAGTACTGCCTCTAAATATTGGAATAATTTTAAAACTGTTCTAATAAATTTAAACAAAAATAAGCTTTGTGATTATCCTAAACAAGGAGGGATTAGATACAAAAAGGAAAATAAAGAAAAATTAATATTTAGTTCCTCAGAAATTGAAAATTTAATAAAAACAGATATAAATAAGTGGAAAGATCTTAAAAATGCATTTTTATTTTCATGCAAAACAGGTCTCAAACTCAATATAATTCAAAAATTAAAGTGGAAACACATCCATAATATCGACAAAAAAAATAAAATCTATTACTACAGTATTAACAATAAAGACACTAAATACATAAACTCCTTTACAAAAAAAACAAGGCTATTACTTGGCCAGAGAAAAGAAAAAGAAAAAGAAATATTTAATCTTCCAAAGAAACATTCTAATAAATCTAAAATATTTCTTGAATGGGTAAAAAAAGCTAAGATAAATTATAATAAAAAATTTAATGATGCTATAAATACATACGCATACAATCTATACAATAGAACAAAAAATATATATAGAGTGACAGCAGCACTTGGATATACCTCTATTAACAAAACAAAGGAAAAATATGATTATATGAATGAACTTGATTATTTAAAAAAAGAAAAAATTATTGACTTCCAAACTAAAGAGAATAAACCCACCTCAATTAAACCTGAATTGTTTAAGAAAGGAAATTTATTATCTTACAGAAAAAAGGATACATCATAGGATACACTATTATAAATAGCATGAAAAAAACTAATTAAATTGATATATTTTATAAAATAAAGTAATAAAATGAACTTAAAGCAATCAACTAACCACATTATAATGGTTCGACCAAAACACTTTAATTATAATGAAGAAACTGCTAAAAACAACTACTTCCAAAAGAAAGAAGAAAAACTATCTTTACCACAAACACAGGAAAAAGTAATAAAGGAATTTGATTCCTTTATTAAACAGCTCCGAAAGAAAAAAATTAATGTTACAGTTTTTGACGATAGAGATGACACAGTAACCACAGACAGTATATTTCCAAATAATTGGGTGTCATTTCACAAGGATGGAAAAATCGTTTTGTATCCTATGTTTTCCAAAAATAGAAGAAAAGAAAGACGAAAAGATATTATTGACTCATTAAAAAAAGAAGGATTTTGTATAAATGAAACTATAGACCTCACTTCTTATGAAGAAAACAGCTTATTTCTTGAAGGGACAGGAAGCATGGTTCTGGACAGAAAAAACAAAATATGTTATGCGGCAATATCTGAAAGAACAAGTGAATCTGTATTAAATCAATTTTGTAAAAAAGCCAAGTACAAACCCATAATTTTTCACGCGTATCAAACTGTTTTTAAAGAAAGAAAAGAAATATACCATACAAATGTTATTATGTGTGTTGCTGATAAGTATTCGATTATATGCCTTGACAGTATTGACAAAACATTAGAAAGAGAAAAAGTAATTAATAGCTTAATAAATACTGATAAAGAGATAATAGAAATAAGTGAAGAACAATGTAATAATTTTTCCGGGAATTCACTTCAAATTGAAAATATTAATGGAGATAAATATCTCATAATGAGTCAAAAAGCTTATAAAGCACTAAATGAAAAACAAAAGGACAAAATATTATCATATAATGAAATTATATATAGTGACTTAAGCACGATAGAAAAACTTGGAGGAGGAAGTGCTAGATGTATGATAGCTGAAAATTTTTTAGAAAAAAAATAAAAAATAGTATCTTGTATTAAACTAAAAACTTATGAAAAAAGCAATATTAACAGAAAAAGCACCTCAGCCTATAGGGCCTTATAATCAAGCGATTCAATATGACAACATGATCTTTGTTTCAGGTCAAATTCCATTAAATCCTTCTAATGGAAAATTAGTTGATTCAGGAATAAGAGATGAAACAGAACAGGTAATGGAGAATCTTAAACACGTACTATATAAAGGAGAAATGAAATTTATCGATGTAGTTAAAACAACTATTTTTTTGAAGAGTATGGATGATTTTTCAGTGGTAAATGAGGTCTATGGAAAATATTTTGATGGATCAGAACCTCCAGCAAGAGAAACGGTGGAAGTCTCAAAACTCCCACTCAATGTTAATGTAGAAATATCCTGCATTGCAATAAAAAAATAAATGTCAAATAAAATAAGATTACGATTTGCACCAAGCCCAACCGGACCTTTACATATTGGTGGCCTAAGGACTGCATTATATAATTATCTGATTTCTAAAAACCTAAAAGGAAAGTTTATTTTAAGAATTGAGGATACCGATCAAAGCAGATTTAACAAGAAAGCAGAAAATCATATTATTGAATCACTTGAATGGGTTAATATAAATCCTGATGAAAGCCCAAAAAACCCAGGAGATTTTGGTCCCTATAGACAATCTGAAAGAAAAAACATATACAATAACCATATAAAAACTTTAATCCATAGTGGAGACGCTTACTATGCATTTGATGAAAAAAATGAATTAGAATCGTTAAGAAAATCATGCGAAAAAAAAGGAGAAACATTCATATATAACTGGGCAAATAGAGATAAACTAAAAAACTCTATTTCTTTAAATAAAGAAAAAACGCAAGAATTTATAGATAAAGGAAATTATGTTATCAGATACAAGATGTATGACAAGAATCAAACAGATAATGAAATTATTCTAGAAGATAGAATTAGAGGTAAAATACGAGTAAACCGAAAAATATTAGACGATAAAATAATTTTTAAAAATGATGGAATGCCAACGTATCATTTTGCTAATGTTGTTGATGACCATTTAATGAAAATATCTCACGTTGTTAGAGGCGAAGAATGGCTCCCATCCCTTGCACTGCATTCATCTTTATACAAATCATTTAACTGGCCTGAGCCCATTTACGCACACCTTCCTCTAATTTTAAAGCCTAATGGCAAAGGAAAACTCAGCAAAAGAGATGGAGAAAAATTTGGAATTCCAATATACCCAATTGAATGGAATGATGATGGAAAAAAATATTCCGGATTCAGAGAAATTGGCTTTGAGAAGGAAGCAATAATAAACTTTTTAAGTTTAATTGGATGGAATCCCGGAAATGAAAGAGAAATTTTTTCACTAAAGGATCTTATAACCCACTTTGAAATTAAAAGAATAATTAAAAGTGGTGCAAAATATGATTATGATAAAGCTTTATGGTTCAATCAAGAACACATTAATAAAATATCCGCTTCTAATCTCGAGAACGAATTAAAAAATGAGATTTTATCTTCATTAAGAAAGAAAATTAATAGTGAAAAAATTTCATTACTAATAAATCTAGTAAAAGAAAGAGTTCATTTCAAAAAAGAAATAATTGACGAATGCAAAAAAGTTTTAAACTATGAAACAGATAAGTTTAAAGAAAATACATCTAAAATAAATTGTACCCCCAATTTATCAATAATAGCTAATGAACTTAAAACACACATTGATGAAAAAGATAATTATGCAATATTAGAATTAAAAAAATTTTATTTTGATAAACTAAAAAACAATCAAATAAAAATTGGAGAAGGAATGAGATATTTACGTCTTTGTATTACAGGTGAAATTAGTGGTCCAGATCTTTTTACAATAATTGAAATTCTTGATAAAGATGTTATAGTTGAAAGAATTGATAAAAGCTTAAAAAAAATCAATGATTAATATAGGAATACTCAAAGAATATAAGATACCAAACGATTATAGAGTTCCATTCACTCCAAACCAAGCAAAAGAAATTAAAGAATTAGATGGTTTTAATGTGGTATGTCAAAAAAGCGAAATTAGATGTTATAAAGAGGAAGAATATAAAGAACAAGGAATTAGGATTGTCAACAAACTTGATAAGTCAGATATAATATTTGGAATAAAAGAAGTCCCTGTAAATAAACTCATTGAAAACAAAACTTATTTTATGTTTTCTCATACTATTAAAAAACAACCCTACAACAGAGACCTTTTAAAAACTATAATTAAAAAAAAAATTAGATTAATAGATTATGAATGCCTAACAGAAAAAAATAAAAGAATTGTTGCCTTTGGAAAGTATGCAGGAATAGCTGGAACATACAACTCATTAATTGCATATGGTATAAAATACAAAAAATTTGATTTCCAAAGACTCTCAAAATTTAAAAACACTAAAGATCTTTATAAATTCTCGTCAAAAAACCCATTATCTGATCCTATAAAAATATTAATAATTGGAAATGGTAGAGTTGCAGAAGGAGCAACTGAACTTCTTGAAGAGTTTCAAGTTAAACAAGTATGCACTAAAGATTTTATTGGCAAAAATTATAATTACCCTGTTTATTGTCAATTAGAAGTTAGAGATTATATGAAAAAACCAAGTGGACAAGATTTTGAAGAACAAGAATATTTTATAAACCCTGAAAATTTCAAGTCAAACTACAAGCTATATAGTAATAAAACAGATATATTAATAAATGCAGCATATTGGGACCCTAAATCACCTAAACTATTTGAGGAAAAGGAAATAAATAACAATTTTTCTGCAAAAATAATAGGAGATATTAGTTGTGATATTGATGGAGCCATTCCATGTACAAAAAAATCCTCTTCCATAGAAAATCCATTTTTTGATTATTGCAATATCAGCAAAAAGATAAAAAAGCCTTTCTCCGACAAAAGAAACATAACAATAATGGCAATTGATAATTTACCATCAGAACTTCCAAGAGATTCTTCAAAATTTTTTGGAAACATCCTAAAAAATAAGATAATTCCATTATTACAAGACGATAATAATGAGATACTAAAAGAAGCAACTATCACATCTGATGGAAGCCTGACTAAGAGATACAAATATCTTGAAGATTATGTTAACTAGCTACTGAGTTTAGCAACTTGTAAAACTCATCTCTCTTATTATAAATATTAAAGTCTCCACCATATATTTCAGTTACAGTAGAACTAGAACAATCTTTAACCCCTCTTGAAGAAACACATAAATGTTTAGCTTCTATTAAGACCATAACACTATCTGTATTTAAAACACTCTTTAACTCTTCATAAATCTGTGTTGTAAGTCTTTCTTGAACCTGAGGCCTTTGTGAAAAAAATTTTACAATCCTATTAAGCTTTGAAAGCCCTATTACTTTACCACTAGAAATATATGAGATATGAGCTTTTCCTACAATTGGAAGAAAATGGTGCTCACAAGTAGAATTAAGGTTGATATTTTTTTGAATAAGCATCTTATTATAATTATACTTATTCTTAAACAAAGAAATTTTTGGTTTATTATCTGGGTTAAGACCATAAAAAATTTCTTTAACATACATCTTAGCTACCCTATATGGGGTTCCTATAATGCTATCATCTTTAAGATTCAGTCCCAATTCCTCAATAATTTTTCTAAAATATTTTTGAATGTTATTAATTTTTTCTTCATCAGGCTTTGAAAAAGCATCTTTTTTTAATCGTGTTTTGAAAGATAAAGATTCATGATTATCACCAATTAATTCAATTTTTTTTGTGTCCATATCTGTAATTTTATACTTAATTAATACTCAAATAAACAATAAATGTTTCTAAATTGCTTACTTTAATTTTTCCAATTATCCCTTAAGGTAACTGTCCTATTAAAAACTAAATTTTTACCATTTTTGTCTAATTTGAAATACCCCTTTCTTTGAAATTGATAATATTTATCAAAGTTCACATTTCTAATATTTGATTCAGCATAAGCTTGATTAATTATCTTTAAAGATTCCGTGTTTATAAAATCTTTATGATCGGTTTCCTTATTTTCATCAGGTGACTCAATATTGAATAATTTTTCATAGATATTTATAGATATTCTCTCACAATTATTTTTATCTACCCAGTGAATAGTTCCTTTAACTTTTCTCAAACTCTCCTCAGAACCTGAACCACTTCTTGACTTTGGATCATAACTGCAAAATATTTTAATAATATTTCCATCTTTATCCTTCTCAATACTTTCACCTTTTATTATATACGCATTTTTTAACCTGACTTCTTTTCCGAGGGATAATCTAAAAAATTTTCTATTAGCATTTTCCTTAAAATCATCTTTTTCTATAAATAATTTCCTGGAAAAAGTAATTTCTCTTCTGCCATAACTATCATCCTCTGGATTATTTTCAGCAGATAAAATTTCGCTTTTTACTTCAGGATAATTATTAATAATTAATTCTACTGGATCTATTACCACCATAAGCCTATATGCTATTTTGTTTAAAACTTCTCTTGCACAATAATCTAGTAGAGCAAAATCAATAACATTTTCTCTTTTAGCTACTCCTACTTTTTCACAAAAATTTAATATTGCTTTTGGTGGTATCCCTCTTCTTCTCATTCCAGATATTGTTGGCATTCTAGGATCATCCCAACCT
>JAYZHZ010000152.1:0-3752 GCA_036166035.1 Bacteroidota bacterium | reverse complement strand
TGGGTTCAATTGCTGATAGATATTTTTCTGCTCAAAATGCTATGGGAGCATTACATATAATAGGGGGACTACTTTTAATCTATGCAACACAAATTTCCTCATCATTTATTTTTATAATAACTGTGCTTTTATATTCTTTAATGTATATGCCAACTGTTGCTCTATCTAACAATATTGTTTTCGCTAATGTAAGTGATACTGGTAAGTCTTTTCCAGTTATAAGATTCTTTGGAACATTCGGATGGATTGTAGCTGGTTTTATTATAGGAAAGTTACAGTTAGAGAATAATGCTGATAGTATTGCATATACTTTTTATATAGCCTCAGGGGCTTCAATACTTCTTGGCATATTTTCATTCATATTACCAAATGTGCCACCAAAAGGTAAATCAGAAGCTTCGTCTTTAGGTTTAGAGGGTTTAGTTCTTTTAAAGGACAAATCTTATATGATATTCTTTATTGCTGCGGTATTAATTTGTATACCACTCTCTTTTTATTACTCCTTTGCTAATGTATTTCTAAATGATCTTGGTATGGAGGGAGCTGCAGGAAAAATGATTTACGGTCAAATATCTGAAGCTATTTTTATCCTGGCTATACCCCTTCTATATTATCGGTTAGGGGTCAAAAAAATTCTTGTAATAGGTATTGCAGCTTGGCTTTTGAGATTCTTTTTCTTTGCTAATGGTGATTTAGAATCATACTACTGGATGATTATGTCGGGAATTATTCTTCATGGAATTTGTTATGATTTCTTTTTTGTTACCGGGTATATGTATACTGAAAATAAAGCCGGAGAAAAAATCAAAAATGCTGCTCAAGGTTTGTTTACTGTGGCTACATATGGTATTGGTATGACTATTGGATCATGGTTTTCTGGAATAATTACTGATACCTACACTGTTGAGGGAATAAAAAACTGGTTCGATATCTGGATGGTTCCAGCATATATTTCTGGTGCGGTACTATTGTTTTTAATTATATTTTTTAAAGATAAAAAGAAATAATTATGCAGAAAATTTCAATGTTAGGCTCTGGTTTTATTGGAAGATTTTATACAGACTCATTGCATGGATATAGAAATAAAGATAGGGTTGTATCAATTTATTCTAGAAGAGAAGAGAGCGCAAAAAAGTTTGCTAAAGATTACAATGTCCCCCACTGGACAATTAATATGGAAGAATCTATTTCACATAAAGAGATTGATGTTGTATGTATATCATTACCAAACAATCTTCATGAGGAAGCAGTACATCTTTGTTGCAAACACAATAAAGCTGTAATCTGTACTAAACCTTTAGGTAGGAATGCGGAGGAAGCCAAGAGAATGGTTGAGGCTGTAGAAAAAGCTGGAATTTTTGCAGGATATTTAGAAGATTTGTGCTATACACCTAAATTTTTAAAAGCGCTAGATAGTGTAAAAACTGGAAGCCTAGGTAAAATAATATGGACAAAATCAAGGGAGACACACCCTGGTCCACATAGTGAATGGTTTTGGGACAAAGAACAGGCTGGTGGTGGATGTATTTTAGATCTTGGATGCCATTGTATTGAAATAAGCAGGAATTACATTGGGAAGGACATAAAACCTATTGAAGTTATGTGCTGGGGTGATACACAAGTTAAACCTATAGATGCTGAAGATCATGCAATAGGACTAGTTAAGTATGAGAATGGTGCCATAGGACAATTCGAGGTAAGTTGGACATTTAGAGGTGGGTTAGACTTAAGGGATGAAGTTATGGGAACCGAGGGAACTATATGGGTTAATTCATTTCTAAGAACAGGTTTTGAAATGTTCACTACCGGAAAGGGAAGTGATTATGTTGCAGAAAAGGCAGAATCAGATTCTGGATGGATTTTTCCAGTTGGAGATGAATTAAATGAATTAGGGTATAATCATATGTTTGCAGATATGTTCGATTCTCTAGAGAAAGGTAATTTACCTGCTGAAACATTCTATGATGGTTATATCGTTAATTCAATAATTGATGCATCATATAGGTCAATTAAATCAAAAAAATGGGAAAAGATTAATCTTGATATATGGAGAGGTAGAGAGGGTGTTGAAAAAATTAGTACACTAGAAAGCTATGATGAAAAATTCTATCTGGTAAAAGAAGAAATAACACATTATGGAGACAAAAAACTTATTTTAAAAAGTAAATCTGACGGAAAAATTATTGAGAAAATCATCAAAGAATAAATTTCTTCCTTAGTAGAATTGTATCTGATTTATTATTCTTATTATATTTCTTTAGACTCTTTAACTGGACACCAAAAATTTGAGATATTCTCCATAGATCTTCATGCTCTTTCCTTAAATATACTTCCACCTTTGCTTTTCTCCTTTTCTTACTGAAGTAATATGGCAGTCCAATAATAAGTTTATGGTCTTTAGTTATATCGTTAAATTGAAAGAAAGATCTCTGAGATATATTATAAAATTTCGTAATTCTATCAATATTGTCAGTAGAATCAATGATAATAGCCGGTAAATCATTCAAATAAATTGTTCTTTTTGAAACCACATTTATTATTTTCTGATCAATTGATGATCTTAAATTAGATTCCATGAAAGATTCAATTTTGGTTGAGATTGTAGAACTTATTTTTTTTAATAAACTTTCTTTTCTTTCAGGTAAAAGAAATGAATATTCTCTGTCATTTGGTATTCTATCAGAATTTATCCACTTATTAAGTGATTTTACTTCTTGCTTTGAAACCGATAATTTCCTAGATAAATCATCTAGATTTTTAAAATTCTGATTATTATAGATAGAATAATTTAAATCATAAGATTTATTATCAATAAAATCTTCAAATGCAATTTTATGAGCCAAAAATTTAATTATGTACCAATGCGTATTAGTATCTATTGAAATTCTTTTAGCTCCATATAACTTTGAATCAACCTCAGCCTTAGCACCATTTAATCCCAAAAGATATGATAAAACTGAAAAAACCCAATTCTCAAATGTAAAATTACTATTTTTAATGTATCTAGCAGCAGCTCTTGTTGAAGATACTATATTTTTCCTTTCATCGATATTCTCATTAATTACTAATCCATAATCTTCTGCTGTCTCTAACTTAAATTGCCAAAATCCGATAGCATTAGAAGAAGAAACTGCATCTGGTAAAAGAGCACTTTCTTGAAGTGCTAAATATTTAAAATCATCAGGTACTCCCTCATCATTTAAAACGTTTTCAATTATTGGAAAATAAATATTTATACGATCTATAAATATCTGGAAATATTTATCATTTGCATGCAATGCATCAACTTCACTTTGAATTGTAGACTGAACATCTTTATTTATTCTAAGTACCATATTATCTAAAGTAATCGTTTCAGGAACTTTTGGGATATTTTGAGAATAAAGATTAAACGTAAAAAATATCGAAAACAGAAAATATTTAACTGAATTATGATTCATCTTTAACTACCAGTGTTAAGCCATCTCTTATGGGTAAAATCAATTTTGATATACCACTAAACGAATTTACAAATTTGTTAAACTCATCCATTGAAAGAGCAATTTTATCATCTTTATATTTATCAAGCTCAGTAACTTTACCATTCCATAATACATTATCAACGATTATCACTCCCCCTTTGTTTAGTTTTGGAAATACCATTTTAAAATAATTTTTATAATTTTTTTTATCCGCATCTATAAAAATTAGATCAAACTTATAATCTAGAGTAGATATCACGTCTATTGCTTTTCCTATTTTCTGAATAATTT
>JAYZHZ010000151.1:0-20103 GCA_036166035.1 Bacteroidota bacterium | reverse complement strand
TATGATAAATTCAAGAAGAAAATTTCTAAAAAATACGTTTAGTGTTTTTTCAACAACATTTTTAGCTCCTAATTTATTTGCAAAAAATATTGATAAAAGTAATCTGGATATAGGACTACAGATGTATTCATTTGCTCCACTAATAATGCAAGGGAAATTTGATCTCTTAGGTTTCCCAGATTTAGTAAAAAACACATATGGAATTAATGGAGCAGAATACTGGTCAATCCCTTTTATGGGTAGAGAAAATGATAAAGATTTTCTAAATGATTTGAAAAGAAGATCTGATGATATTGGAGTTGACAACCTTATTATACTGGTAGATGATATTGATATTAAGACGATGCAGAGTGGACCAAGTCTAGCTTCATCAAACAAAAATGATAGAGATACTGCAATTGATTACCATAAAAAATGGGTTGATGTTGCAAAAAATATTGGATGTCATTCTATCAGAATAAATTTAAGATCAGAAGAAGAGAATGATCAGAAAATTCTTGAAAATTCATCAGAAAGTATATCAAGACTTATTGAATTCAGCAAGCAGGATAACATTAGTATTGTTATAGAAAATCATGGCGGAATAACCGGAGATGCTGACTGGCTTGTAAGTCTAATGAAAAACGTAGATAGTAAGCATTTGGGTACTCTCCCTGATTTTGGCACATATAATTTTTGCATTAAAAGGGGAAATCTAAATTTTCAAAGTCTTTCTGAAAATTGTGAAGATCAGTATAATAAGTATTTAGGAGTAAAAAAGCTCATGCCGTATGCAAAAGGAGTTAGTGCAAAATCTCACGAATTTGATAAAGATGGAGAAGAATTATCTACAAATTATTCTAGAATGATTAAAATTATATCTGAGTCTAACTATAAGGGATATATTACTATTGAGTATGAGGGAGCAATGAAGGGCATGTTTGGAGGAGAAGGAACTTATCTAAACCCACATGAGGGAATTTTAGCAACAAAAAAATTAATAAATAAGTATTTATAACGTGAATTGGGTAGAATATTTTTATAAAATAGCAGATCAGATTAAAGAAAAATCCAAAGATAAACGCACTAAAATTGGAGCGGTTATAGTTGGTAAAGATAAGGAGATAGTGTCGACTGGTTACAATTCATTTCCTCGTGGTATTGAAGATAATAGGAAAGAAAGACAAGAGAGACCTGAAAAATATTATTGGTTTGAACACGCTGAACGAAATGCAATATATAATGCCGCTCTTATCGGTGTTTCAACTAAAGGTTGTACAATGTATTTAACTTGTGGAATACCTTGTGCGGATTGTGCAAGAGGTATTATTAATGCTGGAATTATTAGAATATTTGCAGTGAGAGATGGAGAAGCTAAATCTCAAAAATGGAAAGATTCAGCTGAAAGAAGTATGGAAATGTTTAAAGAAGCTGGAGTTGATGTGCAATGGTATCAGATATAAATATCTAATGAATTATTTCCAATCCCTATTAGCAAGACCAATAAACATTGGCACATTTTCTTGATATTTTTTATAATCAGGATATTTCCTAGAGCTTATCCCCTCACTAAAAACTGCACTATTATAGAATAAGACAATTAATAAAACACATCCTACAATGGACCAGTTAAGCCACTGACCATTTGCTGAAGCACTAAAAAGATAAAACATTACCCATATTAGTTGTTCACAAGTAAAATTTGGATGTCTTGAGAATGACCATAAACCAGTAGTTCTAAAACCTCTTTTATAATCCCCCCTTAACTCCTCATTATCATTAATTCTCTTATATTTTTCAGACTGAAATTCATACTGTTGTTGATCAGACATTGTCTCAATAACAATAAAAAGAAACATCAATGCGCCTATAAGATAATCAGCCCAGTATAAAGGTTCACTACCTTGCCATGCAGCAAGGATAGGAAGTGTAAAAAGAAATATTAATCCCATCTGATAGAGACAGATAAAAAATAAATTAAATAACCCCCAAGTAATTCTATTAGAGAGAAATGGCATAGCCTTTCTCACTTCAATCCATCTGTAATCCTCCTCCCCTTTCCAAAAATATATACTAAACCCTCCTCTCCTAGCAAAATTTAAAGTTAACCTGATTCCCCATATCGTAGCGAGGACAGACATTAAAACCATTCGAGGTTCGAATCCAGCAGAATTTGTAAAATACCATACATAAGCTATTGGAATTAGACTCCAAAACTTATCAACTTGGCTGTAGTTTTTTGCAAGTTCACTTACAATAAAACAATACATTGATGCAGCAAAATATAGCTTAGTCATAGTTATTAATGCCTCCATTTGATTATCTGTAAAAGTGGTTTCAAAAATATTGGTTCCAAAAGTAAGAAATACCAAACCACCCAAAGTAACAACCAAAAATAATGCCTGTTTTGCAACCATAACTTATAATTTAAATTTTCGTTTTATTTTTTAAATGGAATAATAATATAATTATTTTCAAGGTTGATAAAGATAGTTTAGAATTAATTTATACCAAATGATTGAGTTCAATAAATATAATGGCATTTACACTTTGAAAAGTAAACAAAAACTAAAGACATCACTCTCAAAAAGTTGGGAGTTTTATTCTAACCCAAAAAATCTATCAAAAATTACTCCAAAACATATGAATTTTAAAATACTTACAGACTTTAATAAAATTCATAAGGGTCAAATAATTAAATACAGGGTTTCTCCATTTCCATTTTTAAGAGTCGGATGGACAACAGAAATTACGCATGTAGAAAAACCTATTTCATTTGTTGACAAACAAATTGTAGGTCCATTCAGTTTTTGGGAACATGAACATATCTTCAAAGAAAACAGTTCAGGTGTTTATGCTTATGACACAGTAACTTTTAAACTACCTCTAGGTATTATAGGAAGAATTTTTGGTGGGTGGATAGTTAAAAATCAACTAAAGAATATTTTTGAATATCGAAAAAATCGATTAGAGAAAATATTTAATACTATTGATTTTAAATAAAATATTGGTAACAAAAATCTAAATTATTGAGTATAATTAACTGAATATTTAATAAAAAAAAAGAAAAATGAATGCACATACAGCAAGTTTAGTAAACGCAATTATATTAATAGTTATCGGAGGTTGGGGATACCTTGAATCCACCGAATCTGCTACTCCTCTAATCCCTGTAGGTATTGGAGTAGTTTTAGTTTTATTAAACAAAGGAGTTAAAGATCAGAATAAAGTTATTGCTCATATTGCAGTTCTTGTTACTCTGTTATCATTTGCAAACGTAATGCCACTTAATAGTGCTTTAGAAGATGGAAGAAATAATGCAGTACTTAGAGTAATCATCATGCTCTGTTCATCAGTTTATGCGATGGTATATTTTGTTAAGAGCTTTATTAATGCCAGGAGGAAATAATTGTTAATTTTGATAAATACAAATTTTTACTTTGTCAAGATTTTTAATATTAGTTTTTTATTTATTCTGTAATTATCATTCAGTTTATTCTAATGATACTTTGAGATATGTAGCTCCTTTTGGTGATGATAATAATAATGGGACATCAGAAAATCCGTATAAAACTGTAAAAAAGGCATTAAGTGTACTTGAATCTGGTACTATAATATTAAAGGCAAATTCATTAGAAAATAAGGCCTTATTTAGAGAGGAAGTGATAATTGATGGAAAAAATAATATAACAATAAAAAGTCATGAAAATATATTTCCAATTTTTGATGGGACTACTGATCTAAGTGAATACAACTGGACAAGTGTAGGAAATAATATTTTCAAAACTAAAATTGACACTGCTATTTGGCAGCTTTTCATAGAAAACAAAGAGATGGTAATGGCAAGATGGCCCAATGCACAGTTCGCAGATAAATCTATATATAGTTGGGACACCTGGGCGCAAGGTGATGAAGCTAATAGTTCAAATGGATCTTTAACAGTGGACCAAACCCATCATGACATGTCTGCTCTAGATCTAGACCTAGATACAGCTCATGCAATACTAAATTTAGGATCTTTCAGAACATGGAACAGTAAAATAAATTATTCTAGGGGTGGAGATAATTTTACTTATGAAAAAGCTATTCCAAATAATCAATATAAAAATAAACATCACTATTTCTTTATTGAGGGAGATTTAGATCTTCTAGACACATTAAACGAATGGTATCATAGCCCAACTACCGGAGATCTTTGGGTAATGACAGACGGAACAAATCCAAATGATCTAGAAATAAAAGGAAAAGTGTCAACATATTCTTTCGAAATCAAAAACTCAGAAAATATTACGATAGAAAATTTATCTTTCTTCTCCTCAACAATCAAAATATACTCAAGTGAGAACATAATTATTCAAGATTGCAATTTTGCATTCCCTTCAACAACAAAAAGGATGATAGGGAATCTAGGTACTCCAGATGCCACAACAATCGGAATGAGCGGACCATCAAATAAAGTCAATGGTAGTTTTTTTAGAAGAAACTTATTTGAATATACGGACGGAGACGCGCTAAGAGTTTACGGAGATAATAATACTATTGAAAATAACTTCTTCCAGTATATTGATTACTCTGTTTCTGAACTGCCTGGCTTAATGGTTACATTTTCCATTACTGGTGATAAAAATATTTTTACTAAGAATACTATAGAAAATGTACAAGCTTCGGCAACAGTTCTACCAGGTGAGAGAAGCATATTTTCATATAATATGGTAACAAGAACAGGTTCACTCCAATCGGATGGAGCTGTATTTCAAGGAACTAAAAAAGCAGTAGCTCAATCTGACATTCATCATAATTGGATTTATAAAACCCCTAAATATGCTCTGAGATTCGATGCACCAGGAAATGATCCCGAATCTGCAGGTCAAGAGGGAAAAATGTATAACAACGTATCTTTTGAAACAAATGGTATTATGGTTAAGGGTGATAAACATTATATAAGTCATAACACCGTACTAAAAAGTATCAACAATGGATTAATTATTTTGGATGAAGAAGCTTCTAACTTAAATACTTACACTCAAAATAACTTGGTTGACAAATTAAGTGGTCATAGATCTTACAGTAATTTTGATGATAGAGATAATAATGGTGAAGCAGATTATCCTATCCCTGGCATAGCATCAAATAATTGGAATGGATGGGACTCTGTAAAAACTAATTATACTGATTCTGATAATATTAATAGTATTATATACAATTTAATTGACACTACTACATTTATGCCAAAATTAGGATCTCCATTAATCGATTCAGGTATTGAAATTGAAGCATTGACTCAAGAAGTTATTGGTTCTTTACCAGATATAGGAGCCTATGAATATGGTGGTGATCAATGGGTCCCTGGAATCGAAGGATGGGAACCAAATTTTTTTCCTTGGAATTTCATTTTAGATTCTGATGATGATGGTGTAGATGATTCGAAAGACAACTGTCCACTTACTCCTAATCCTGATCAACAAGACTGGGATAATGATGGTATAGGAGATGTTTGTGGTGACCCTAAACCATTATTTAATGAAAATATAACGTTTGTAAAGAACATCTATCCTAATCCAGCAAAAAATAACCTATCTATTAGACTAAAAGACAAATCACAAGTTAAAGATGTCTACTTTATAGACTTTAATGGTAATATATTAATACCTAGAAGAATAAATAAGACGCAGGAAGGATTAGATATCAATGTATCTAACTTAGCAGAAGGTATATATATTTTAGATCTAGTTACAGATAAAGAAGTAAATAAGATTAAGATAATAATAGAAAAATAAAACTTTTGAGAAAAATAATAATTGATACCGATACAGCTACTGATGATGCAATTGCTATAATTATGGCTCTTAAGCATAATGATTTTGATGTAAGAGCTATAACAACTGTTGCTGGAAATGTAGATATTGAACTTGCCACAATAAATGCACTATATACTGTGGAATTATGTAATAAAAATACTCCTGTCTACAGGGGTTGTTCCCAACCACTTAATCGGAAACTTGAAACTTCTAAATTTTTTCATGGTAGAGACGGACTTGGTGATACAGGGCCATACAATCCTCTACAAAAAGAAGAGAATGAAAATGGTGTAGATAGAATAATATCTCTCGTCAATAATCATCCCAAAGAAATAGAAATTATAGCAATTGGTCCACTCACAAATATTGCCAGAGCATTTCAAAAATATCCATCAATAATTAAGAAAATAAAAAACCTATATGTTATGGGAGGAATCGGAGAGGGAAAAGGTAATATAACCCAGCACGCTGAATTTAATTTCTGGGTAGACCCAGATGCAGCTGATATTGTCTTAAATTCTGACATTGAAGTTAGGATTATAGCATGGGACACGACTCAATTATTCGGATATCTTAATAAAGAAAATTTTAATGAATTGGAAGAGATTAAAACACCACTCTCAAGGTTTGCAATAGATATTCAAAAAAGAGGATTAGAATATTATAAAATCAAATACGGAGAACACAAAATCGACTTAGCTGATCCTTTAGCAATGGCTGTAATGATAGATGATTCTGATACTGTATATAAAACATGCAACATAGAAATAATATTAGATGGTGATAAGAGAGGAAAAGATATAGTCACATTTGCAGATAAAGGAAATGTTAAACTTGCCTGTCAAATATCTAGAGATAAATTTTTGAATACTCTCAAAAAAAGTCTAGTATAGACTTATGAAAATTCTAAATTTTGGATCTATAAATAAGGACTTAGTTTATTTAGTAGATGATTTTGTCAAACCGGGTCAAACCATTTCATCTAATAATCATGAAATATTTTTAGGAGGGAAAGGATTAAATCAAAGTGTAGCTATTGCAAGAGCTGGAAGTAAAATTCATCATGCAGGAGCAATAAATAAAGATGATGGCTACATTATAAAGACTCTCAAAAAGTGGGGAGTGGAGACAAGCAATATAAATTATGTAAATAAATCCACTGGACATGCAATTATCCAGGTAGATAAACGAGGAGAAAACTCTATAATAATTTGTGGTGGAGCTAATCAATGTATAGATAATAATCATATTGAAGAGACTTTATCTTCTTTCTCTAGTGGAGACTACATTCTTTTACAAAATGAGATTAATAACATTGATGAAATTATTAAAAGAGCATATAATAAAGGAATAAAAATTATTTTTAATCCTGCCCCTTATTCTAATAATGTCCAAGACTATTGTTTAGAAAAAATTGACACTTTAATATATAATGAAACGGAAGGAGAAAGTCTTTCGGGTAAGAAAGATAAATTTGATATTGTTGGGGAATTATCTTCTAGATACCCAAAAACAAAACAGTTAATTACCTTAGGTAAGAAGGGTTCACTTTATTTTTTTGAAAATAAAACAATAGAAGTAAAAGCTGAAAAAATTAATGCTGTTGATACCACAGCAGCTGGAGATACATACATAGGTTATTATATTTCATGTATTTCAAAAGAGAAATCTGTAAAAGAAAGTATGCAAATTGCATCTAGAGCTGCTGCAATTTCAACCACAAAATTAGGAGGGGCTTCGTCAATACCAACACTTAATTAGAGAGCTTCATTTTTTCTCTCCACAAAAGTATTATGGCCATTCTTATTTTTTATCAAATCAAATGCATCAAAAAGTTCTCCCAGTGCAGTATATGATTGGTATGAGAGTTTATCTCCATCAATAGATATCACCTGAAAAAGTTGTTTGTTATTTCCTATTCTATCTCTAAGAGCATCATACTCTTCCCATCCCTCTTTAACTTTATACATCTTTCCACCACTTACGGAAACAACATATATAGTACCTGTGATATCTTCTACATTTTGTCCTGATAGTATATTCTGTTCATAAGGCGCCACTCTCCCTCTAGTATAAGTATGATCATGTCCTTGCAAAACAAGATCCACACCATATTTATCAAATAAAGGCTTCCACAATTCTCTTAATATTTCATTATCTCTTCCCATTGAAGCTGAATAAACAGGATGGTGAAATGTTGCAATTGTCCATTTGTTTGGATTATTTTTTAGTACATCTTCAAGCCACTTAGCCTGTTCTTCTATCATCAGATTACTATTCAATGCAACAAATCTTACACCTTGATAATCAATAAAATAATTGGTCTCTTTAATTCCATTAACCCCATTTTTTGGTAGAGTAAACTGATTATTCCATTGGACTGATAGCCTCTTTATTTTATCATCAATATCTTTTTGAACAAAAGGCCTATACTCATGATTACCAGGGATTGGAATAGATGGTAATGATCTGTGTATCCAACCTCCTGCCATAAACCACTCGTGCCACTCGTGTTCGTTATGGGCATCATTCACCAAATCTCCAGCATGAATAATAAAACTTGCTTGAGGTGCCTTCTTGTATCCTTCTCTGATAAGTCTAGACCATAATTCTAGTATATAGTTTTGTGCATCACCAACATAGAGGAAAGAAAATGGATCATTTTTATTTGAAGCCGTTTTAAATTGAATCCATTCACTCCATACCTTACCATCTCCTACCCTATAACCATACATAGTGTTAGGTTCCAGGTCCTTAAATGTAGCTGAATGATAATTATGATTGATATTATAAAATTTTGTTTTTGCTGGTTCTGTCGAATTATATAGTTTTACTACGTTTGAAAAATCTAAATTTTGGGTTATTGCCTTAACTCTATTTGCAGTACTGATAAAAGCAGGATGAGCATCAGAAAGTGCTATTTCAGCATACCCGTCTTTAACCTCTTTACTAGTTCTCCAAGTAACACTCATCGTAGTTGCTGGGTCTTCAGAAAAATTCAATACGATATGATCAGGGTGTCCAGAAGCCTTACTCCAGTTTTTAACAAATTCAGGTTTCTTATACTTCCTTTGACTGTAAGTATCAAAAGACAATGTCGCAAGAAATAATATTACTAATAACTTTTTCATAGTGAGACACCAAAAGTAAAAAATAAGTTTTATAAAATATTTTTTTTAAGATTATTTATTAATTAGTTTATCGAAATGAAAAAAATATATACCCTAATTTCAGTTCTTGTTTTTACTAGTATAAATGTCTATTCACAAGGTATATTCGAAGAAAAAGATTCTTTTACAAGACAAGATACTCTAAGGGGAACTATCACTAAAGAGAGAAGTTGGTGGGATTTGAACTATTACCATCTAGACATACGCGTAGATCCTGATAAAAAATACATAGAAGGAAGAAATACTATCTTTTACACTGTCCTAAGTGAAAATAACATTATGCAGATCGATTTACAAGAACCTCTAATCATCACATCGGTTACGGAAGGTGGAAATTCTTTAAATTTTATAAGAGAGGGAAACGCGTTCTTTATAGAGCTTGAGAAAACACAAACTGTGGGTGAAGTAAATAATATTATAATTAGCTACCAGGGAAATCCAAAAACTGCAGTAAGAGCACCATGGGATGGTGGTTTCTCATGGGATAAAGATGAAAACGGAAATCATTTTATTGCAACTTCCTGTCAGGGACTAGGTGCCAGTGTATGGTGGCCTAACAAAGACCATATGTATGATGAGGTTGATAGTATGCTCATTAGTGTAAATGTTCCTAACAACTTAATTGATGTTTCTAATGGTAGATTGAGAGAGATTACAGTACCAGATGAAAAGACAAAAACTTATCACTGGTTTGTAAGTAATCCAATAAATAATTATGGTGTTAACTTAAATATTGGAGACTACGTAAATTTCTCAGAAAAATATGATGGAGAGAAGGGTACTCTTGATGTTGAGTATTATGTATTAAGATATAATCTTGATAAGGCTAAAGAACACTTTAAAGATGTACCTAAAATGCTTGATGCATTTGAGCATTGGTTTGGACCCTATCCTTTTTATGAAGATAGCTATAAACTAGTTGAAGTTCCTTACCTTGGGATGGAACATCAGAGCTCGATAACGTATGGTAACAAATACTTAAAAGGATATCTTGGGAGAGATCCCTCTGACACCGGTTGGGGGCTAAAATTTGATTTTATCATAATTCATGAATCTGGTCATGAATGGTTTGCAAATAACATAACCTATATCGACATGGCCGATATGTGGATACATGAGGGCTTTACAGCTTATTCTGAAAATTTATTCTTAGATTATCATCACGGAAAAGAGGCAGGTGCTGATTATACCATAGGAACAAGAAGGGGAATTAAAAATGACAAGCCAATAATTGGTCCCTATAATGTAAATAGAGAAGGTTCAAAAGACATGTATTCAAAAGGAGCAAACCTTCTACATACCATAAGACAGATAGCAAATAATGATTTGAAATGGCGTGAAGCTTTTAGAGGATTAAATAAAAATTTTTACCACCAAACCGTTAGCTCAAAGCAAGTTGAAAAGTACATATCTGATAATATTGATTTTGATCTAAAATATGTATTTGACCAATACCTAAGAGACAACAGAATCCCAACTCTTGAATATAAAATTCAGAAGAAAAAATTTCTATACAGATGGTCTAATACAATTGATGGATTTAATATGCCGATTGAATTAATTGTTAATAATGAGAATATTAGAATTTATCCTGAAAATGATTGGAAAGAGACAAATGCTAAAGTCAAAAAATTAACAATTGATAGAGATTATTATATAAATTCAAAAGACGTCAGTGAATTATATATTCCTTAAGCTCCGAATAATTTTTAATTTTAGTCGATTTTTTATTTTTATTAAGAACTGATTGAATTTGATGCGGTATCTTAACTTCTATAGATAAAATCTTTTTCATTTCTTCTAAAAATTTTGCCGGATGAGCAGTCTCAAGAAATACACAATGTTGTCCCCTATTACTTTTTGTGTATTCCCTAGCACCTAAATAACCTACTGCCCCATGGGGATCGCACATATAATTAAACTTATTATATAAGTCTCTAATGCCTTCTCTAATATCATCATCAGAAAAACTTATGCTATATAGTCTCTCTTTTATTTTCTCATATTCAGAATTAAAAAATTCCCTCACCCTAATAAAATTGCTTGGATTACCTACGTCCATAGCACTTGAGATTGTATGTAATGATGGTTTCGGACTATATTTTCCAGAATTAAGAAATCTCTCAACAGGGTTATTAAGGTTATTTGCTGAAACAAATTTGTTAATGGGAAGACCTAGTCTTTCTGAAACCATACAAGAGAAAATATTTCCATAATTACCTGAAGGGACAGAAAAAGCAATTTTTTCATATTCATTTTTTACTTGTTTGTATGCAAAAAAATAATAGAGAATTTGTGGTATCCACCTTGAAATATTTATTGAGTTAGCTGAAGTAAAATTCATTTTGGATGTTAGCTCATCATCTACAAGTGCATCTTTTACCATCTTCTGACAATCATCAAAGGTTCCATCCACCTCTACTGCAAAAATATTTTTGGAATAGGTTGATATCTGCTTTTCCTGAACTTCATATATCTTCCCAGAGGGATAAAGTATGAAGACATCAACTCCATCAACCTCATAAAAACCACTCGCTACAGCAGCGCCAGTATCTCCAGAAGTTGCAACAAGTACTGTAACTTTCTTATGGTATTCTTTACTAATAAAATAGCTTAAACATCTAGAAGTAAATCTTGCACCCACATCTTTGAATGCCATGGTAGGTCCATGAAAAAGTTCAAGGACTGAGATATCATCATCTATTCTTTTAACAGGAAAATCAAAATTTATTGTTTCTTTTATGATCCTCTCAACAGAGTCTTTAGTAATATCAGAGCTTACAAATTGAGAAACACATTCATATGCAATCTCTTCATTAGATAAATTATCAAGATTTTGTATAAATGAACCTTTTAAAGGTGAGATATTAGTGGGAAAGTAAAGGCTTCTATCCGGAGTGATACCATTAAATAATGCTTCTTTGAAACTGACCTTATGAGACGGATCTCCCAGACTATAATAGATCATTATTTTTCTTCTTCAATTACAGAAACTCCTTTATTGCTAATTTTGGAGACATAGGTCGAAAAATCCGTACCTGAATCTGGATATAACTCAGATACAGATTTTTCAATATCTTTTGCCGATTTTTCTCCTCGTGTAAGAGCAAAGATTGAAGGTCCTGATCCTGAAATTGAACATCCTAGAGCGCCCATATCCAAACATTTTTTTTTCACTTCATCAAATAACGGTATAAGTTTTTTTCTATGTTTCTCAACAAGATTATCAACCAATGAAGATTTGATGAGTTCATAATTCTCAGTATGAAGACCATGTACTAATCCACCAAAATTTGCAAGTTGAGACGTAGCCGACTTTAGGGGAACATCTTTTGGAAGAAGTTCCCTAGAGTATGAAGTCTTAACTTCGATCTTTGGATTAATAATAAAGCACCATAATTCACTCGGAGTTGGCAGATTGAAAACGCGAAGTGGAGAAATTGATTTTACCATAACCAGACCACCAAGAATAGCAGGGGCAACATTATCTGCATGTTCAGATATACTGGAAACAACTTCACCTCTCATGGCAAATTTTATTAGCTCTTCTTTATTAAAGGGTTCTCCCAATAGTTTGTTGATTCCATAAACACTAGCAGCAGCACTTGATCCGCTACTACCTATCCCACTTCCTGGTTTTATATTTTTATGTATTTCAATTTCAAATCCACAATCGAGATTAAGATTATTAATTATATTATTTGCGGCAACTGTAGCTACATTTCTATCATTCTCCAGAGGGACACTATATCCTGAGTTTTTTGTAATTTTAACTCCTTTCTTACTGGTTTTCCTTATTAAAGTTTCATCACCTATAGATTCTAGGGGAAAACCCAATACATCAAAACCACATGCTACGTTAGATACTGTCGCGGGAGAAAAAACTTTAATTTGATTCATAATGTATATTAAAATTGATTAAAAAAATGCATATTTTTGATGATTAATAAATAAAAATATTAGCCATGCAAAATAAACATCTTTCATACAGATCTGGTAATCCAGTTTTAACTTCAAATGCATTTAATGTAGCATCTGACTCCAGTGATGTTATGACTATAAATGGAACTGTTACAAAAACATTTTTAACGCTAGTTATCTTAGTTATATCAGGATATTATTCGTGGACAAATATTGCCATATCTAATATTCTAATGCTGCCTTCTATAATTGTTTCAATTGTAGTTGCTATCATAACAGTATTTAAGAAGCATTGGTCACCTATCACTGTTCCAATCTATGCGGTATTGCAGGGAATTTTTCTTGGGGCAATATCTAATACGTATAACTCCCTATATGATGGGATTGTAATTACTGCAATATCTTACACATTGTGCATTCTTTTTGCTATGCTCACAATTTATAGGACAGGACTTATAAAACCAACAGAAAACTTTAAACTGGGAGTAGCTGCTGCAACGAGTGGAATTGCATTAGTTTATATAGTGAGTATTGTAATGTCAGCTTTTGGTTCCGGTCTACCCATAATGGATATCAATAATGCATCCATGATGAGCATAGGCTTTAGCGTATTTGTAATAATTATTGCTGCTATGAATCTTGTAGTTGACTTTGATTTTATTGAGGAGGGGGCAGAGAAAGGCGCTCCAAAGTATATGGAGTGGTTTGGAGCATTCGGACTTATGGTCACTCTCATTTGGCTATACCTTGAAATTCTAAGACTCCTTGCAAAAATGAACTCGAGGAGATGAGGTTTATTTTTATATTATTTTTAATTGTTTCTTCAGCATCTTTTGGTCAAATAGTTTCTTATGATTTTGAAAATAGTCTAACGGATAACATTTCAGGATATAATGGTACTTATACAGTAAACGGCAATGTTAGCAATACTCCAGTTTATACTTCTGGTGAATCAGGATTAGGTATTCTTTTAGATCCCACACAGGGAATATACTTTCCTAAATCATTAAATAATCAACTTGATTTTGACAAAAGCATTGAGTTTCTTTTTGATTTTAAGATAACAACACTTGGAAACGATGATGGAAGAAAAGAAATACTTGAACTCTCAGCCGGTTGGAATGATAATACAACCGGAATTAATGTTTGGACAGATAAAATTGATAATAATACTTATAAAGTTATTTTAAATTATACTGATGGAGGATATAATGAAGGTGTACCAAATCATCCAGGAGGAAGCAGAAATAATATTGGAACGTTTAATGTTGGTGAATTTGTTAAACTCAGATTAATTCTTGATTTTGAGAAAAACAAATGGAATACCATCCTTAATAATTCATTTTCATCTGCATATTTTGATAGTTATTATGACTTAGATAAAATAAAACAAGCAGTAAAAGATAATTACATTAGAATAGGATGGTTAAATAATTCAAGTTCTTTACCATATAATGGTTTCACTTCAACAGTTCTAGTTGACAATTTAAAAATATATTCCCCAAAAAGTAATGCAATGCTTTCTGAATTAATTACAGCTTTGGATGCGATGAAAAATCATGTAAATGGTTCCTCTCCATTATCTGAAAGTCAATTAGAAAAATACCTGAATGATATTCAATTAAATTATAGTGGAAATTTTACTGCTGCTAAATCAAATATTATAGAATATTTAAATGCATATGAAGATAAATATCAACCAGTATTTGCAGATGGAAACCAACATGTATTTTCTGATTTACCAGTAGTAACACAAACCCTTATTTTCTTACAACAAGCTATTTTTGACGAGGAATACAAGTCAAATATTGAACAGATGGAAGGAATTAAATTTGAATTTTCTGAAGTATTTCCAGGCAAAGTTAAAGATTCTGCTCCAAGAATAAATGACACTTCTGTTGAAATTAATGGCACCTATAATGTAATCCATGGAGCTAGACATTTAAATGATACATGGGATGCTAAAAGGCCAACGGGATACTATGCACCGCCAGGTGAAATGATAACTATTACAATACCTAGTGAACATGTAGACAAAGGAATGAGCGTTATGATTGGAGCACATGAAAGGGACCACTCGAATTTAAGTCAGACAAATAGGTTTCTAAGAATCTCAAATAGGTTTGATTTGAGTTCAGAAGAAACAAAAATTGTAAATCCATTTGGTGGAGGAATATACATGTTAGTTCCTGAAGGATCGAACTTTGGATATTTTAATATTAAAGTTGATGGCGCAGTAAAATCACCATATTTCTCTACTAGAGATGGAAAAGAAACTGATCTTTCAGTTTGGCAGGATGAATTAGCCGAGCAAAACGTATCTTGGGTTGATATTGAATCAGATAAGTTTATGACCACACTTCCAAGTGATGTCTTAGATGGAATAAGTCCAGGATCTATAAACTTATCAGATCCAACATTAATGATGGAAAAATGGGATGAGGTTGCTGATGGATTTAATTTCGTTGGAGGAAGACCACATGAAAGGTCGAGAGCAGAATATATTATATCTGATACAAGAATTCCAGATGGTGGATATGGAACTGGTTATCCCGCCGTCTATGATGATGATGATGAGGGAATGATGGCTATAGCATTACTTCGAAATGAACCTCACAAGATAGGAGGTGTTGTAATAATGTTCCACGAAATGGGACATTTAGAATGGCACCCTACTTTAGGTAATGCTGTCGAATCAATTGTTCACATCCCTGCAGTATACATCTGGAATAAATATTATGACCTGCCTCTCGACACAGCTTTTAAATATTCTGCCTTTCAAAAATTGACTATCGATCAAACTGCAATTGACTGGATAATAACAGATAATTTTAGAAATAATAGAATAATTGATTGTGATCCTACAATGGATCCAGGAGTATGTCATGAAGTAAGGTACCAACATCGAGGTCATGCTATATACGCTGAAATAGCTGATCTGTTTGGGTGGGATGCTATATACAAAACACATAAAGTTTTTTATGACGAGTGGAAATTAAACACGCAAAAAGATTGGTCATTTATGTCGAATACAACTGGGAATTCGGTATCCGATGACGAACTAATCTTGGCCGCTTCTAATGCTATAGGTGTAAATATGGCTCCTTTATTTCATTTTTGGGGACGACATCCATCCGGAGACTTATCAAATCAATTGAAAAATTTACCCGAAAGCAAAGAAATTTTTTGTAGGCTTCAGTACTATAAATCTATGGCTCCAACAGACTTATCATCATTTCAGAAATGGTACGACGCAAATTATGTATCAGTAGGTGATGTTCAACAGGTTCGTTACGATTATGCAATTAACAACTTTGATACTGATAATTACGGGTCTGATATCCAGGCACAAATAGACCTAATTATAAATACTTATTTCAGCTCTGAAATAGATTGTAATCCTCCTCCATTAAACATAGAAAATGACTTATTTAAGACTATTTTATATCCTAATCCTGTTAATAATAAATTATCTATAGATCTTACTCAATTTTCAAATGAGAAAGTAGATATTAGTATAATAGATCTATCAGGAAGAAAAATTAATAATTTTGTTTTTAAAGGAGGGAAAATAGTTATTCTCGATGTATTCAATTACGATTCAGGTACTTACGTAGCTAACATTAGACAAAGAAAAAAGAAAACTAAAATTCGGTTTATAAAAAATTAATTTAATAACCAATCTAAAGAAAATGATGTAAAAGCATTCTTGGTATAATTATCTTTTTCAAAAAATAAACCAATTTCTCCATTTGAAAGTATTGTCATTGATGAATATGCAGCCTCTCCACTGTAAACTATTTTTGGTTTTGACCAATTTTGTCCTTCATCCAAACTGTATCTGATGACAATTTCTTTTCTTATTTTTGAATTATTTACATTCGATAAAATTAGTATAGATTCTCTTTTGTATTTTCCGTAATTATATTTTATAAAACTTGCGTTACATCCGGGATCAATCAACTCTTTTTCCTCCTTAGTTAACCAAGTTTTTCCATTATTGGTACTCGTATGAGAATATCTAATCCCTTTATTATTAACTCTTGAATTTACCATCCATTTTCCATCTTCTAGCTCTACTATTTTAGATTCATCTCCGGGTTGAAGAGGTGTTTCTGTTAAAAACCAGGTTTTTCCATGGTCTTTACTCCCAAAAACATGAGTTCCATTATTTAGATTTACTAGACAATGCAATAGATCTCCTTTATTTGTTTGAATTCCTCTCCCTGAAGTAATAAACTTAAAATCTTTTTCCCAGCCCGGTTTAGAAATTTGATTGGTAATATCAACCGGTTTAGACCATGTTATTCCATTATCTGAACTTGTAACATACTTTAAATAGTAGACATCTTTTTCACTTTCTAGATCCATGTAGTTAAAAAATAAAAAAATCTTTTTAGTTTTTCTGTCATAAATCATTGAAGGATCTGAAACTGATTTGTCCATTGGAAAATCAACAACCCTTTCAATCTCTGACCAAGAATTTCCATTGTCGTCACTTCTTCTAATTACAATGTTAATATCTCTATTCCATTTCAAGTCTCCACATGATTGTACTCTTTCGTCACTTGCAGCAATTAAACCCCCATTTGAAGTTGTGATTATTGAAGGGATTCTGTAGCAAGAAACTTCCTCATTTTCTTCAGAACTAAACAAATCATATAACTTAAGGTCTGATTTCTGAGAATACGATACATAAGAAAAAAAAATTGTTAAATGTAAAAGCAATTGTCTCATTTGATCTCGGTTACAGGAGTTAATGTTTCATAGCACGTTTTATTTCTTCTGTAGCTCTAAATCCAGACTCAATCGCTCCATTCATAGAAGCTCTTTGAATTGCTGTATGTTCTCCAGCAAAAAAGATTGGTCCTTCGGGTTTTGCTAATATCTCTCTATAACCATTCTGACCAATTCCATCAAGAGAATAACTGGCCTTAACCCAAGGGTCTTCATTCCAATATTTTGTAATTCCTTTTTCCCAATATTGTGGTGCTTCTGGCCATATTTTTTTACACGTATTTTGAGCAATATTCAACCTCTTATTTTCATCCAGCTTTCCTATTTTTATAGCATCTTCCCCTGAAGTAAAACTAAGTAATATACCACGTGGGCCTGGTTGATCGATTGAAAAATGATATATTCTTCTTAGTGGTGTATCAGTAAAAACACGTTGTCCAATGGAATTTTTTTGGTCCCAAAATCTTTTACGATACTGCATTGCTGTCTTCATTGCATGTCCATATTTTTGGGTTTTAATACAATTTGTTTTTTCTGGAGAAAATCCAGGATTGATATCTATATTTTTTAGTATAGAGGCTGGAACTGCTAAAACACATTTTGTTGCTTTAATTGAAGTTGTTTTTTCATTTTCTTTTATAGTAACAGTAACACCGTTGGAATCAAAATCAAGCCTTTTCAATGATTTATTATACATAATTTTCTTCCCCAATTTTTTTGCAAGTGATTTTGGTAGTTGATCGTTCCCTCCAAAAATTCTTCCCTCAACTGTATTTTCATTAAAACTTGAAGTTTTTGTATTCGACAAAACCATATGCAAAGCAGACATATTTGATGGCGTAGTTGTTTCTTCTGTTGCATTAGTATATGTGAACAGGTCAATAATATCTTTTGGAGCTCCTCCCTGTTTCAAGATTTCTTCAACCGATATTTTATCCAATGCCTGTACTTGCGGGTCACTAATACCTTTTTTCTTCACCAAGTCAATCCACTTTTGAATATATTGAACTTCTTGGCCAAATAATTGACCTTTCAAGGTTCCATCAAAAGGCAGAGTATCTGAACCCGATCTCAATCCTTCCATAGTTAGTCTTTGATTCCGTACGAAGACACCATCATACTGTTTTGCGGGTAAAACTTTTAAATCAAATTTTTTACAGTATTCCCTAACATATGTAGCAGTACCACCCACATATTCACCACCCATTTCAGCATATAAATCATCATCGAATGGATTGCGATAAGTATTTACCCTACCACCTGGGCGAGAACGCGCTTCAATTAAAACCACATTGTATCCGGCTTGATCTAACTCATAGGCACATGATAACCCTGCCAGTCCTCCTCCAACAACAATTATTCTTTTATCATCTGTTACACTAGAAAAAATAGGCGAAACTGACAAAGGAGAAAAAGAAACTAAAGAAGTTGCTAAACTTGATTTTTTTATAAAAGATCTTCTTGTGAGTTTTGATTTATTTTCCATAACATCATAAAAATTTGAAATGGGAAGTAAAATGTCTTAAATATTTTTGCTCTTTAACTATTTTAATGCCTTTTGCTTTATTTTTTTGTTCTTTAATTTTTTGAAAAACTTCAATTACATAATCTACATGACTTTGTGTATAAACTCTCCTTGGAATAGCTAGCCTTACTAATTCCATTGGAGCTGGAATTAATTCTCCTTTTTTACCTTTCTTTCCAAACATCACAGAACCAATTTCTGAGGTTCTAATACCTCCTTTTAAATATAAATTGCACACTAGCGACTGACCTGGATATTGATCAACTGGGATATGACTATATAAAGATTTTGCATCAATATAAACTGCATGTCCTCCTACGGGCAATACTATCGGAATTCCCATTTTAGTTAGTCTTTCTCCCAAATACATTGTACTAGCAATTCTATATTTCAAATAATCTGGATCAAATACTTCGCTTAATCCCTTAACAATAGCTTCCATATCTCTTCCGGAGATACCTCCATACGTTATAAATCCCTCTGTAATAATTAATTCATTTCTGCATTGCCGAGCTAACTTATTATTGTTCAAAGCTAGAAATCCTCCCATGTTTACGATACCATCTTTTTTCAAACTCATTGTACATCCATCTGCTAAACCAAACATTTTCTGTGCTATTTGCTTGTAGGTATATTTTTTATACTCCTTCTCCCTTTCTTTAATAAAATATGAGTTTTCAGCAATTCTACATGCATCAATTATCATTGGAATATTATACTCTTTACAAACCTTACTAATCTTCTTTGCATTTTTCATACTTACCGGCTGACCACCTCCACTGTTGTTGGTCACTGTTAAGATTACACCTGCAATATTTTCTTTACCTATTTTTTTTATTGTTGAAATCAATTCTAAGACATCCATGTTGCCTTTAAATGGGTGATTCGATGACGGCTTCTTCCCAATTTCTATGGGACAGTCTATAGCCTCGGCATCAGAAAATTCGATATTAGCTCTTGTTGTATCAAAATG
>JAYZHZ010000150.1:0-2595 GCA_036166035.1 Bacteroidota bacterium | reverse complement strand
TTTGCCCAGGACAGACACATACAAACTTTCAAAAAAATGTTTCATCAAAGAAAAATAGAATAAATTTTAGTTCATCTTCTCCAGAAAAAGTAGCAAAATATGGATATGAATCATTAAAAAATAATATTACTTTAGCAGTTCCCGGTTATTTGAATAAGCTAATTGTATTCTTAAATAGAATTCTTCCTAGATCAATCTCAACAAATATTGTTAGATTTATTCAAGAAAAAAATAGAAATTAAAGTATGTAAATTATCCAATTAATCCTATATTATTCAAGTTAAGAATATGGATAAAGAGTTTGCAAAAAGAAAAATTGTAGAATTAAGAGATGATATAAACTATCATAATAAATTATATTATGATGAGGATAAAAATTCAATTTCTGATTATGAGTATGATCAGAAGATGAATACCTTAGTTGATCTAGAAAAAAAGTTCCCTGAACTAAAAAGTAAAAATTCACCCAGTATTAGAGTAGGAGGAAAAATTACCAAAGAATTTGAGACATTCAAACATAGCAATCCAATGTTATCTTTATCTAATACTTACTCAGAAAAAGATCTAAATGATTTTGACAAAAGGACAAAAAAGAGTTTGGGAATCGATAATATTGAATATGTATGTGAGTTAAAATATGACGGCATAGCTTTAAGTATTCTCTATGAAGATGGAAGATTTAAGAGAGCTCTAACAAGAGGTGATGGTAATTATGGAGATGATATATCAAATAATGTCCTGACTATAAAAACCCTACCATTAAATTTAGAAAGAGCTAGTAAATTAAAGATTGAGGTTAGAGGAGAAGCATTTATTTCAAAGAAAAATTTTGAAAAACTAAATCAAAATAAGAAACTTAATAAAGAAACACTATTCTCAAATCCTAGAAACACTGCTTCAGGATCACTAAAAATGCAAGATTCAAGTATTGTTGCAAAAAGAAAAATAAACTGTTTCATATACTCTCTAACTACAGATTTTAATAATGTTAATTCACATGAAGATAGTCTGATTTATTTAAGAAGATTAGGATTTAATGTTCCAAAAACCTACAAGAAATGTATTGATATTGAAGAAGTAAAAAATTATATTAAAAGTTGGGAGTCAAAAAGACATAGTCTCGATGTTGAAACTGATGGAATAGTAATAAAAGTTAATAATATTGAATATCAAAAAAAGTTAGGCAATACTAGTAAAAGCCCAAGATGGGCAATAGCCTATAAGTATAAGGCAGAAAGTAAAAAAACTAAAGTCAAAGATATAATATTTCAAGTAGGTAGAACTGGAGCAATTACACCAGTTGCTATTCTTAAACCAGTAAATTTAAGTGGATCCATAGTCAAAAGAGCTTCCTTACATAATTCAAATGAAATAAAAAGACTTGATATAAGAATTAACGATTCCGTATACATAGAAAAAGGTGGTGAAATAATTCCAAAAATCACCTCAGTTGATACAAATGATAGAGATTCATTCTCAGAGAAATTTGAATATATTAAGGAATGTCCTTCATGTGGATCAATGATTGAGAAAACAGAAAATCAAGCTGTACACTACTGTACAAATAAAGTTAATTGTAAATCTCAAATTTCAGGAAAAATAGAACATTTCATTAGTAAAAATGCAATGAATATTGAGCATTTAGGACCAGAAACAATTAAAGGACTTATTGTAAATAATATAATAAGTAATGTTTCTGACTTATATAAAATAAAATATAATGACATAATAAATTTAGAATTTAAAGTGAATCATTTAAACAAAATAAGATCATTAAAAAATAAATCTTGTTTAAATATTCTTGAAAGTATTAAGGAATCAAAGAAGAGATCTTTCTCTAGTTTACTTTTCGGATTAGGAATAAGATTTGTAGGTAAAACAATTGCTGAAAAACTCACAAAACACTTCCAAGAAATTGATAGATTAATAAAAGCTTCTTATGAAGAAATAATAAGTGTAGATGAAATAGGAGATAAAATTGCAGAAAGTTTAATTTATCATTTTTCTCAAAAAGAAAATATTGATATTATAAATAATCTCAAAGTTTCTGGACTTAAATTAAGAGAAGACAAAAAGACTAATTCCAAGAAGTCATATAAATTAAATAATATGGTTTTTGTAGTTTCAGGTAAATTTTTAAACTTTTCTAGAGAACAAATTCATGAGGAGATTAAAAATAATGGCGGAAAAGTTTCAAAATCATTATCTTCAAAAACAAATTATTTAGTTTCAGGTGATAAAATTGGTCCAATGAAGAAAATAAAAGCTGATAAACTTAAGATCTCCATAATCACTGAGGATGAATTTATGAGAATGATATGAGATTATTATTGCCAACATTAAATATATTAAAAAACAAAAATTTTAAGATTAACAGAGCGTCCGTTAGTTATGCAGAATCAAATCATATTGGAATATTATATACTTATATAGATGAAAATAAACAAAAAGCAATTAACGATTTTGCAGGAAACTTAAAAAAAGATAATAAAAGAGTTGATCTGCTTCCTGCTATAACTAAGAAAAATGCTGATAATAGGTATTTTAAAACCTTTAGGATAAATGAAATTAATTCCTTTGGAAAATGGTCCAATA
>JAYZHZ010000149.1:0-6189 GCA_036166035.1 Bacteroidota bacterium | reverse complement strand
TAGTAAAAAACCCCTGCAAAATGGAGATATAATTTCCATTGATTGTGGAGTTCTAAAAAACAATTTCTATGGAGATCATGCTTACACATTTCCTGTTGGTGAGATAAAAGATGAATTAAAGCAACTGTTGGAAGTAACCAAAGAAGCATTATATAGAGGTATAAACAAGCTTACTGTCGGAAACAGGATTGGTGACGTGAGCCATCAGATCCAATCCTTTACTGAAAGTTTTGGATATAGTGTAGTAAGAGAATTAGTTGGACACGGTCTTGGTGAAACAATGCATGAAGAACCAGACATTCCCAATTTTGGAGAAAAAAACACTGGTCCAAAAATTAAAAATGGCCTGGTTGTAGCAATTGAGCCTATGATAAATTTAGGATTAAAAGACGTTGAACAAGGCTCAGATGGATGGACTGTAATCACAAAAGACAGAAAGCCTTCTGCTCACTTTGAACACAATGTTGCGGTAGTTAAAAACAAGCCTGAGATATTGTCAACTTTTGATTTTATTGAAAATCCTTAATACTATTAAGCATGTTATCTAAATATTTTCTGTCATTAGATAATCTAGGAATTTTATTTTGTCCTCCTAATTTGTTTCTTTTCTTTAGCCAATGATCAAAAAAACCCTTTTTAACAAAATGTACCTTTGGTTTTTTTAGCGCAATGTCTTTGTACCTTTTTGCTTCATAGTCAGAGTTAAGTTTTTTTAATTCTTCATCCAAAGAATTTACAAACCGCTTTTTGTTTGATGGGGGGTTTATAAACTCTATAATCCATTCATGGGCCCCCCTTTTGTTTTCTGTAATGTATATTGGTGCGGCAGAATAATTATAGAAACTTGCACGACAAAAGTCACAGGCATTAGCTATAGCCTGATCTGAGTTTTTAACTATAACCTCTTCTCCAAAAGCATTAATAAAATGCTGAGTTCTTCCAGAAATCAAGATTTTGTAAGGATTGATTGAGGTAAAACAAATAGTATCTCCAATTCTATATCTCCATAAACCAGAAAATGTTGAAATAATAAGAGCGTAGTTTTTATTAATTTCAACCATACTAAGGTCACAGATTTCTTTAGTCTTTGTGTCTTCAAACTCATAAAAAACCCCATGATTAGTTAGGAGTAACATATCATTTGATGAGAGGTCGTTTTGATAACCAAAAAATCCTTCTGAAGCATTATAGGTCTCTAAGTAATTCATCTCTGAGGAAGGCACCAATTCTTTAAAAAGTTTTCTATATGGAACAAAAGACACAGCCCCATGAATAAACAATTCTAAATTTGGCCAAACTTCCAAAATATTGTTCTTTCTTGTTTGTTTTAAAACCTCTTTTATCAACACAATTGTCCAGGTTGGAACCCCTGACAAACTTGTTACGTTTTGATTTGAGGTAATTTTTGCCATTTTTTTAATTTTTTCCTCCCACTCTGGCATCATTGCTATTTCTAGGTTTGGGGTTCTAAGTTTTTGTGCCCAAATAGGCAAATTTCTTAACAAGACCGCGGAGATATCACCAGTAAAAATTTTATTGTTTTTTTCATAAGGTGTAATTTGTCTGCTCCCTCCTAACGCTAAGGATAAACCATCGAAAAGTTTTGTTTTTTTATTATTGATTATATAGGAGGCTAGCATATCTTTTCCTGCCCTGAAATGATTTATTCTTAAAGATTCTTCTGTGACGGGAATATACTTACTTTTGTCGTTTGTGGTTCCCGAGGATTTTGCAAACCAAGAAATTTTATCTGGCCAAATTATATTCTTTCTTCCAGAAAGAGCTTTTCTTATTTCAGGAAAAAAGTTTTCGTAGTCTACGACAGGGATTTTATTGCTGAACGTCACATAGGAATTAATGCTATTAAAAGAGTGTTTTTTTCCGTATTCTGTTTTTCTGGCTTTATAAACCAACTTTTCTCTTGTGTTCTTTTGAAATGTTAATGAATGTTTTGATAAACTTGCTATTGATTTTTTTCTTCTCCCCAAGAGTGCTCTTCCCGCCAACGTTATTAGCCCCATGACTAAATTTTTCTTTTTAACTCAAACCTCTGACCTAAATACAATTTTCTAACCTGTTCATCTGAAGCTAGTTCTTCTGAGGTTCCCGACTTTAAAAGTTTTCCTTCAAACATAAGATAAGAGCGATCCGTAATTGAAAGGGTTTCATCAACATTGTGATCGGTAATAAGGATACCAATGTTTCTTTTTTTAAGAGAATAAACAATATTTTGGATTTCTTCAACAGCTATTGGGTCTACACCAGCAAAAGGTTCATCGAGCAGAATAAATTTTGGTTCGGTTGCAAGGGCTCTGGCTATTTCTGTTCTTCTTCTTTCACCCCCAGACAAAACCCCTCCCATAGAATTTTGAATGTCATTTAAGCCAAATTCTTTCATGAGTTCGTTTGCTCTTTCAGATTGTTGGTTTTTGCTGAATTTGGTGTTTTCTAAAACTGCAAGAATGTTGTCTTTTACTGTCAAATTTCTAAAAACGGATGCTTCTTGAGCCAAATACCCTATGCCCTTTCTTGCTCGTTGGTACATAGGAAGTTTTGTAATATTTTCTCCTGCCAGATAGACAAAGCCTGAATCAGGTTTAATCAAACCTACAATAGAATAAAATGTAGTTGTTTTTCCGGCTCCATTTGGACCTAGCAACCCCACAATTTCTCCTTGATTTACATTTAAAGAGACATTATTAACTACTTTCTTTGATCCGTATTTTTTTAAAATTTTATCTGCAGACAAAGACATTTTCTTATTCATGCAACAAAAATATATATAATTAGTTTATATTATCAGATATTATTCGAAACGAAACCTAAATGCTAAGAAGAAATAAAGTTAGGCTGGCCTTTTTCTTTAAAAACTTTTTGAAAGGTCTTCTTTTTTTTGCTATAGCACTTGCCTTTTACAAGGCCGTATTTAGCTACCTTGACCTTTCAGCCTTAAAAGAAGAAATCACTTTTGACCTACCGTCAACAATTGTATTTATTCTATTTTTTTTATCAGAGGTCATTCTAGGCATCATCCCCCCGGAATTATTTATGATTTGGGCAATTACCTCTAAACCTCTGATTGTCTATCCAATCTATGTTTTTGTTTTTTCTATTATCTCTTATTTAGCTGGATTTATTGCCTTTCTTTTCGGAAAGTATCTTCACAGAACATGGTTATATGATTTTATGAAAAAGTATGTCATTGGAAAATACGAAAGAAAAATCTCTGTGTTTGGTTGGTTGGTTATTGTTGTTGCTGCAATAACACCCCTGCCCTTTTCAGCAACATCCGCAGTCGTAGGGGCTGTTGGTTTTGATAGGAAAAAGTTTCTTTTTTATGCTCTAGCCAGATTCATAAGGTATGCAATTTATGGCTTTTTTATTTGGCTTGCTCATCCCTTTTAAATATTACTTATTTCAACAATCTTATCAACAACATAATTAACTTCCTCAATAGTGTTGTATTTACTAAAAGAAAATCTAATAGCAGCATGTTTGTCAAAAGTTTTAATCTCTTTAAGAACATGTGAGCCGGTATCTGAGCCACTAGTACAAGCGCTTCCTGCGGATGCTGCAATGTTATTTATGTCGAGATTAAAAAGAAACATCTGCTGGTCTTCAATATTGGGTATACTAACATTTAAAATAGTATATAAACTTTTATCAAGAACATTTGAAAGACCATTAAACTTAATGCCGTTGACTTTTTCTTTAAGCTTTTCAATCATATGTTTTTTTATAGATAGAATTTTTTTGCTATGATTATTCATATCTGATACAGCCACACTCATTGCTTCAGAAAGGCCAATAATCCCATAAACATTTTCAGTTCCTCCGCGCATGTTTCTTTCTTGAGACCCTCCATGAATAAATGGTGAAATTTTATGGTTATTATTTAAATACAAAAATCCGATGCCTTTAGGTCCATGAAACTTGTGGGCTGATCCTACAACACCATGAACATTTATTTCATTAAGGTTTAATTTATAATGTCCCATAGTCTGAACTGTATCTGAGTGAAAAATCACACCATATTGTGCACAGATGTTTGAAATTTTTTCAATATCATTTATGTTTCCGATTTCATTGTTTCCATGCATTAGAGATACCAGAGAATTCTGATTTTCTCTAAGAACATTGTCAAGATCATCAAAATCTACCTCTCCTAATTCATCCGTTTTCACAAATTTAATCTGGATATTATATGTGTTTTTTAAATATTCACAACAATGTAAAACAGCATGATGTTCTAGTTTTGTTGTAATAATTGTGTTAATTTTTTTTTCAACAACTGTATTAATCATAAACATATTGTCTGCTTCTGTCCCTCCTGACGTAAAAAAAATTTCTCCAGGCTCACAAGAAAGCAAATCAGCAATTTTACTCCTAGATTTTTCAATTGCTGCCTTAATTTCTCTTCCTTTTTTGTGAATTGATGAAGGGTTACCAAACCCCTCTTCCATATAAGGCAACATTTTACTAAGCACTCCTTTGTCTAAGGGTGTCGTTGCGGCATTGTCAAAATACACATTCATAATATCTGTAATTTAGAAATTATTTCTTTAGATATTTTCTCAGCTTTAATTTTTGAATCTGCTTCAGATATAATTCTAATAACTGGCTCTGTGTTTGATTTTCTTATGTGGACCCAAGAGTTTTCAAAATCTATCCTAACACCATCTTTGGTGTTAATCTTAAAGGATTTGTATTCTTTCCTTAATAACATAATAATATTAGTTATATCTCCTTGAAATTTCATTTTGTTTTTAACTATATAATAAAAGGGCAGAGTATCTTTTAGTTGTGATAATGTTATGTTTCTTTCCTGTAGCAAAGACAAAACAATCGCAACTCCAATCAATGAATCTCTACCATAATGAGTGTTTGGATAAATAACCCCTCCGTTTCCCTCACCACCTATTATAGCATTAACTTCTTTCATTTGTTCAACCACATTAATTTCTCCTACAGGAGCAGAAAAATATTTTCCTCCATGTTTTTCTGTGACAATTTTCAAAGCAAGAGAAGATGATAAGTTTGAGCAAGTTGATGTGTTTTTGTTTTTTTGCAAAACGTATTCTGCTGCTGCTACTAAAGTATATTCCTCACCGAATGGTTTTCCGTTTTCGTCAACCAAACATAGTCGATCAGCATCTGGATCTACCACTATACCAAGATCATATTTTCCCTTTTTAATAACATCACATATTTCATAAATATTTTCAGGTATAGGTTCTGGATTATGAGCAAATTTTCCATTTACTACGCAGTTGATTTTTTTAATTTTATCAACTCCTAACCTATTAAGAAGCTCAGGTATTGCTATCCCTCCAACAGAATTAATTCCATCAACTGCTATTGAAAATTTTTTGTTTTTAAGTTTATTTATTTTTAAAAACTTTTGAGACAGAATTAAATTTATATGATCTCTTAATGCGTACTTATATTCTGAAATTATTCCTTTTTTCTTGGGGTTTTTAAAGTCTCTATTTTTATCTTTTATAACTAAAGCAACTTTTGCAGGAGAAAGAAACTCCCCCTTATTATTTAAAAATTTTAAAGCGTTCCATTTTTCGTCATTATGACTTGCTGAAATCATAATACCTCCAGCCGCGTTCAAATGTTTAACAGAGATGCCTAGAGTTGGTGTTGTGACAAGGCCCACATCTATTACATCAACCCCCTCACGAACTAGTGTTTCTTTAATTATTTTAGAAATTTTTATTCCAGATATTCTAGCGTCCCTGCCAATTATAACATTAGATGTCTTTTCTTTAGAAAGAACCTCTTTTACATATGCTAAAGTGAACTGTTCAACGTCGTGATCTGACAAAGAACTCCCTGGAATATTCTCCAAAGTTCCCCTAATTCCTGATATTGATTTAATGAGAGTCATTTTACCCTTTTTTACACTCTGATCCCGGAGAGACCACTTTTCCACAATAACCACAATGCTCTCCCTCTGGGTTTAATAATGGATTCTGAGAGGCACACGTTCCTTTAAACTCTCCGTCTTTTAGAAAAATAATTCTTAAAGACAACGCAAAGAAAAAAAAGGCAACTAAAATTATAGCTATTATTGTTTCTGTCATATTAACAAAGTTATTAAATCAGTTTCTTATCTTTAATCAATAAAGACATTTTCTTTGTGTGTCATGAGTCAAAAGGAAAAGATTATTGAAGAACTTA
>JAYZHZ010000148.1:0-6330 GCA_036166035.1 Bacteroidota bacterium | reverse complement strand
AAAAAATTATAAAGATGTGAGTCTGCACCAGATGCTAATTGGTGTTTTATTTATTATACTGATTTTTATTAATCTGCAGAATATTTATAATCTTTTACCAAATTCTAAAAATTTCATATCAGGAATGGATGTTGTTTATATTATTGCCTTATCTAAACTAGTTATGATGTCCTTTAGTTATAGTTCTGAACTTATAAATTTTTCAAAGTATTATAAATTCACGGTTGTAACTATTATAATTTTAGCTTTCTTGACAATTTCTTTGAACTTAATTCTAATACCAAAATTTGGTATGTTAGGAGCAGCTTACGCCTCATTGATTTCTATATTAGTTTTTAATTTAATCAAGTTTATTTTTATAAAAATTAAAATGGATATAACACCATTCTCTATCAACTCAATTAAAATTATTGTTGTTGGAATTATAGTATATTATTTTTCTGACTTTATTCCTGATCTTGATAATCCTTTTTTAGATATAATTATAAAATCTGTAATTACATCATTAGTATATATAATAATAGTAATTACATTAAAAATCTCACCTGAACTAAATTCAATTATTCTAAAGAATGTTACGAAAAAATAACTTCTTTATATTCTTTTGAAATATTATCATATCTAAGCTTAGAGTAATCAGAGCTGATATTATCCAATTTTCCTTTTAAAAATTGAGAAAAACATTTTTTTACAGTTGATTTAATAGATTCTATATCAGTATATGAAATCCTATTATACCTATTATAAGTTCTCAACAAAGTATCTACATGTTTATTTTCAAAGTCACCTAGTGTTAATATAGGTCTTTCAGAAACCAAATAGTCAAAAAGTTTATATGGTGTGGTATTTTGTTTTTTTTCATTATTTAGAAGTAACAAGAGCAAAGATGATTTAGGTATAATTTTATTGATTTTAGAATTATTAATATTTGGATAATAATTAAATAAACCACAAAGAGTTCTATTATTTTTTAGATAATCAATTGTTGATTTTTGGATGTTACCATAAAAGTTTAATTCTAATGTTGATTTGAAAACCTTATCTTCTGAAACCATTTCTTCAAGAGCATTTAAAAAATTTATAGGATCTCTAAACTTATTGATTAAGCCAAAATAAGACAATACAAACCTTTTATTTTTTGATGATTTTACAGGTTTTATATTAGATCCATTTGTTATAACTCTTAATTTATTAGTTGAAACTATTTTAGAAAATTCATCATACAGACATGTGTTTGTAACTACAATTTTATCTGCATTATTTAAGAAAAGATTTTGGTAATATGTATGAATTTTACTTGAAATAAAAGTTGGTTTCATATTTAACAATATGTCCCAATTAACATATGGATCCCTAAAATCGGCAATCCAATTAATCTTAAGTATTTTTTTTAATCTGTATCCAATTGTATGCATACTATGGGGAGGTGCTGTAGTTATAACTGTTTGAATATTATTTTTTTTCATGTATTTGGTAAGGAACTTTACTGAAGATTTTGACCAAAAAATTCTTGGATCAGGATACAATAAATTAACCCTAAACCATGAAAAGATTTTTACTAAAGTGCTTTCAGAGGAATCTACTACTCCACTACTATAGTTTGTTTTAAAAACTTTTGAAAATAAACTATTTATGTCAAAAATTTTTCTGGTAACGATTGTATAATCATCGAAAACTTTTTCTTCATTATTATTTCCAACAGTATATACTATGGGATGAATATTTTTAGATTTAAGAGATTTTACTAGTTCCATCCATCTTAACTTACCAACACCAATAGATAAATTCCAATAATATGTGATAACTATTACCTTTTTCATATTCTCATTTAAGATTGATAAATATACATTTAATAAGTTTATTAGTTATTTTTAAAGCTATGAAAAAAATTGCATTATTAACATCAGGTGGAGATGCTCCTGGAATGAATGCTTGTATAAGAGCAATAGTGAGGGCAGCTAATCATAAAAATATTAAAATCTATGGAATTCAATATGGTTATTCCGGTTTAATTAAAAATAATTTTATGATTTTAACTCCTTCTGATGTTGGAAATACTATACACATTGGAGGAACAATACTTAAAACTGCAAGATCAGAAAAGTTTAGAACTAAAGAAGGTAGATTAAAAGCACTAAAAAACTTAAAAAATAATAATATAGATGCTCTTATCATTTTGGGTGGAGACGGATCTCTTACGGGTGCTAATGTTTTTTATAAAGAACATAATTTTCCTGTTATTGGAATTCCTTGTACAATAGATAATGACATATACGGAACTGATTATTCTATTGGATTTTCCTCAGCTAGAGAAACCGTAATAGATGCTATTGATAAAATTAGAGATACTGCAGCATCTCATGAAAGAATATTTATTATTGAAGTTATGGGAAGAGAATCAGGTCACTTAGCTGTTGAATCTGGAATTGCAGCAGGTGCTGAGATGATTTTAATCCCTGAAAACAAAAATTCATTAAATGAAGTAGTAAAAAAAATTAGTGTTATAAATAAAGAAAAAAAATCTATAATTATAATTTATGCTGAAGGATGTAAGTTTGGAAGTCTTAAAAAATTATCTAAATCAATACAAAATAAAATAAAAGACAGTAATGTTAGAAACTCTATTCTTGGACATATTCAAAGAGGAGGAAAAGCAGCACCTTCTGATAGAATATTAGGATCTGTTTTAGGGTATGAATCTATTAATTATATTTTGAAAGGTGAAATAAATAAAATGGTTGGGATTGAAAACAAAAAAACAATTTTAATTTCTTTGGATCAAGCAATAAGTAAAAAGAAATCTATTGATAAAAAGTTATACGATATATCTGAAATTATATCTAATTATTAATTTTTTTTAATCTTTCAATTAAGTGTTTATCATTTTTTTCAAACCATAATATATTCTTATTTTTTTTGAACCATGTCATTTGTCTCTTAGAATATTTTCTTGTATTCAATTTAATTAATTCAATCGCATCTTCAAGAGATATCAAACCATCAATAAATTCAAATAATTCTTTATAACCAACAGTATTTAGAGGGTTAAGAACTCTATATTTTAAAAGTGATTTAACTTCTTTAACCAAACCATTATTAATCATCTCATCAACTCTATTATTTATTCTTATTTCAAGTATATCTTTTCTAGGACACAAACCAATTATAATCACATCATACTTTTTTGTCTTTTTTTTACTAGAATTAAGAAAAGATGAATATGGTTTATCTGAAAAATAACATACTTCTAATGCCCTAATAATTCTTCTATGATTATTTAAATCTACAATTTCATAATACTTGGGATCTAATTTTTTTAGTTCATCTTTTAAATACTCTATTCCTTTTGACTCAAAAGTAGAATTTATTTTATTTCTTAAAGACTTTGGAACTTTAGGAAAATCATCAATTCCATTAATAACAGCATCAATAAATAACCCTGACCCTCCAACCATTACAACATAATCATTTGAGTTGAAATATAAATTTAGAAACGCGTTTACCTCATCCTTATAGTCACCAACCGTATAAGTATCTGTGACTGATAAATTGTTAATAAAATGATGCTTAACATCAATCAATTGATTTTCTGATGGCTTAGCTGTTCCAATATTCATCTCTCGATAAAACTGCCTTGAATCTGCTGAAATAATTTCACAATCATAATAATTTGCAATGTCTATCGCTAAATCTGTTTTTCCACTAGCAGTAGGACCAACAATTACAATTAATTTTTTTTTATTTATATTCATTAACTAAAATCTATGGACATTAAATTAACTAAACAATTCCAAAACAAATTAGAATCTCTTTTAGAATCTCAAGATTACAAAATTAGATTCGAAAAAGGTAATTTTAAATCTGGATATTGCATTATAAAAAAGAAAAAAGTTGCAATAATTAATAAATATTTTACTACGGAAGGAAAGATTAATGCGCTTTTAGAAATTATTGATTCCATAGTAATATCAAAAGAAAACTGTTCGAGTAATGATCTTAAAGTTTTAAAAAAAATAAAAAAAATTGAAAATTAATTTTTTAGGAACAGGAACCTCTCAAGGTATTCCAGTAATTGGATGTAATTGTAATGTATGCTCATCTAAAAACATTAAAGACAAAAGATTAAGATCATCGGTTTTTATCCAACATAAAGGATTAAGTTTTTTGATAGATACTGGACCAGATTTGAGACAGCAAGTTCTAAAAAATAATATAAAAAACATTGATTTTATTTTGTATACTCATGCACATAGAGATCATGTTTCTGGAATTGATGAATTAAGATCATTTAATTTCATCCAAAAGAAAGCAATTCCGGCATTTGGAAATAAAGAATTGTCTGAACAATTAATTAATGACTACTCTTATATTTTCAGTGATTTAAAATATCCAGGGTTACCTAAAATTAATTTGTCAATAGTTAATAAAAAATTCAATTTCAAAGGATTAAATATTAATCCTATCAAAGTATTACACTATAAACTAAATATTCTTGGTTATAGAATTGGAGACTTTACATACATAACAGATGCTAAAACAATTTCAGATAATGAATTAAAAAAAATATCAGGTTCAAAAATATTAGTAATAAATTGCTTGCAAATTGAAGAGCATATTTCACACCTAAATCTAAATGAAGCATTAAAAATTGTAAAAAAATTAGATGTTAAAGAGGTATATTTTACACATATATCACATTATTTAGGATTGCATGATATACTAAATAAAGACTTACCATCAAATGTTAATCTTGCTCATGATAGTCTGCTCTTAGAATTATAAATCTGCAATATTCATCTTCATCATATTGGTATGACCCTTCCAATGATTTGGCATTGATGATGTAATTATGTACTTATCATTTTTAGATAAATAATTCTTTTCTAAAAGAATTTTTTCAATATTGTCTAATGTATTATCTATATTCTCAGTTTTGTCATAATATATTGACCTTATGCCCCAAACTAAATTTAAAATATTTCCTATTTTTCTATCATTTGTAACAATATAAATTTTTGCTTTAGGTCTACTTCCAGAAACTCTAAACCCTGAATAACCACTTTTTGTCATAGTAACTATAGCCTTAGCAGAAATTTGATTACTTAATCTACAAGCAGCAGTTATAAGACTCTCACTAATTTTATCTTTTAATTTTTTTCTTTTCTCAAATTTGAAATAAATTTCAGAACTAGTCTTTTCAACGGAATTTATTATTCTATCCATGCTCTGGACAGCAAGTAATGGATTATCTCCTGTTGCAGATTCAGCAGACAACATTACTGCGTCAGCACCATCAAGGACAGCATTTGCAACATCATTGGTTTCAGCTCTGGTTGGAGTTTTCTGAGTAACCATACTCTCTAACATTTGAGTTGCTATTATAACAGGTCTACAAGCCAAATTACATTTGAAAACTATTTTTTTCTGATGAACAGGAACTGTCTCCATAGGCATTTCAACACCTAAATCTCCCCTAGCAACCATTAAACCGTCAGATTCTTGAATAATTTCATCAATATTTTTTAATGCTTGAGGTTTTTCAATTTTAGCTATTATTTTAGTATTATAACCAAGTTTATTTATAATTTTTCTTAAGTTTTTAATGTCACCTGCATTCCTAACAAATGATAATGCAACCCAATCAACATCATTTTCGAGGCCAAACTTTAAATCATTAATGTCTTTATCAGTTATTGAAGACACATTAACTTCACTATCAGGTAAATTAACACCTTTCCTAGGATATAATAAACCTCCTCTTATTACCATTACTTTTATTTTACCTCTATTTTTTTTAACAACTTTCAATTCTATTTTACCATCATCAATTAGAATTCTTTCATTTTCTTTTATATCATCAATTACATTAGTATCAATAGATATTTCTTTATTACTTCCTTTAACATTCTTTGATGAAATATAAAATTGGTAGTTTTCAACAAGTTTTATGTTTTTTTGTAACAATTCGCCTACTCTAATCTTAGGACCCTGTAAATCTTGAAGTACGGTAACAGATACATTTAATTCTTCTCTTATTTTTTGAATATTTTTAATGGTTTTTTTATGATCATTAAAATCTCCATGCGAAAAATTTAATCGAACTACATCAACACCATTTAATACTAAATCTTTTAAAACATTATATCCAGAAGATGATGGTCCTATGGTTGCAATTACTTTAGTTCTATTATTCTTTATTTTTTTCATAGATATAATAGATATTTTTCTTTTATCATTTTAATATCCACAAAATTAGCAAATTGAATAAGATTATTAGTTTTTAATTTATTTATTATATCAAAAGATTCAAATTCAAAAAAATTTTCAGAA
>JAYZHZ010000147.1:0-4040 GCA_036166035.1 Bacteroidota bacterium | reverse complement strand
TATAAACATTGGAAAATTATTTTATATAGAATTTCATTATCATTTACTTCCTAATTTAAAAAAAGTTATAGAATTAAATAAAATATGTAAAAAATATAAAAATTATAAAATTATTTCTCCATCATCACTTTCACCACTACTAGAACAAATTCATAAAAATATTGAATACGTACAAGTTGAAGAAGAGTTAGAGAATTTATTATATAATAAAATTGATTTTCAGATAACAAAATCTCTGAATTTAAGAATATCAAAAGAATCATATGATAAAATTAAAAATATTTCAGACAAAGTTACCTCAAAATTATTTAATTCAAGAAATTCAATCTCAAAAAAACAAATTATGCTAGCTGAATTTGATATTATAAAATATAAAAAATTATTAGAGTTATCATCGGATATGGGAATTCAATTTACATTGTTTAATAGAAGAAGGCCATATATTTGGAATAAAATGTCATATTCAGTCATAAAGAAATCGGGTTGTGTGGTAACAGATGACTACAATAAAGAGATTAAAAATAAAATTAAAAAAATACAAAATGATTTTAAAAAGAATATTAATGATTTATTTTTACAAGAAGAATTTTTTAAAACATTTTTTTCGATTAGTGATATTTCATTCTGGAAATTTATTAAACCAATTTTTATTAGATTGTGTGAAAAGAGAATATTACATGGGATTCAAGAAATTGAATTAGCTGATCAAGTCTTGAAAAACTCAAATGTTTCAGCGGTAATACTATTATCAGAAAATGGATTTAACGAACAGATTATTTTAGAAATTGCAAAAAAATATTCTATTAAAACAATCTTGTTGCAACATGGAATGTATTGGGAAACATTGGAATTAAAAGAAGGAAATACGTTTTTGGGAGGGGATTTCCCTATTTTATCTGATAAATTTTTGGTTTGGGGTAATGAAACGAAAAAATATGCAGCAGAATGTGGTTTTGCTGAAAAAACAAATGTTATAGGAAGTACAGTTTATGATACATTATTTGACGATATAAAAACAGAGACTTCAGGTGATTATATTTTATTAGCAACATCATCGCCGCAACAAAATGAAATCTTTGATTTATCAATAAAAAATTTAGAAAAATATGAAATGATAATTAAAGAAGTTTGTAATATTGCAGTTAGATTAAAAAAGAAATTAATTATAAAATTACATCCATTTCAGGAAGAAAGAGATATTCAGAAAATTGTAAGTAATTTTGGAGAACAAGTTGTAGTTGTAAAAGATACAAAAATATCAGATTTGATAAAATTATGTGGAGTCTTCCTAGTAAATGATTTTTCAACCACAATATTAGATGCATTTATTCTAAAAAAACCAACAATAGTTATTCAAACTAAAGATAGAAATGATAAAGAGAAACCAACAATTTTAAAATCAAAATGTTGTATAGAGTGTACTATAGACACACTTGAGGAAAATATTGAAAATATTATTACAAATAATACACAAAATAAAATGATTGAAAATGCACAAGAATTTGTGAAAAATTATATCTCAAACCAAGGAAAGTCTACAGAGAGAATGTTGGAATTTCTAAAAACGAATTAATTTTTAGTTATATGCTCCTATGACTTATACGTATGATTTTTTAATCTATCAAAGTTTTGTTTCATATGCAGATTAGTATTGTAGGATTAGGATTTGTAGGATTATCTTTTGCGTCAGTTTTAGGTTCAAAAGGATATTCGGTGGTGGGAGTAGATACAGATTTAGAAAAAATTAAAATAATTTCTGAGAATAGAGCACCTTTTTTTGAACCTAAACTTAATTCATTTCTAAAGAATGCATTATCAAGATCTCTTAAAATATCACCAAATATTGAATATGCACTAAAAAATTCTGATATAATATTTCTAACAATAGGTACTCCAAAATCTAAAGATGATTATATTGATTTGAGTATGTTAAAGAAGGCTGCCAAAGATATAGGAACCTGTTTAAAAAATATAAAGAAAAAACCAATTATTGTAATTAAAAGTACAGTTGTTCCAGGTACAACAAATGAAATTGAGAAAGTTATTACGAAAGCATCTGGTAAAAAAAGTGGTAAAGATTTCAGTATACTAACAAATCCAGAATTTTTAAGAGAAGGGAGTGCAATTAATGATACATTAAAGCCACATTTGGTGGTAATTGGCGGTCATCAAATAAAATCTATGGAAAAATTAAGAAGTTTTTATGAAAAATTCTATGGAAAGAAAGTTCAGATAATTTTGACAAATTCACAAACTGCTGAAATGATAAAATATGCAAATAATTCATTTCTTGCAACCAAGATTAGTTTCATAAATCAGATATCGAGTTTGTGTCAGAATATTCCTGGAACAAATGTTGACGATATTGCAAAGGCAATAGGAATAGATCCTCGAATTGGTAGTGCATTTCTAAAAGCAGGTCCGGGTTATGGTGGCTCATGTTTACCAAAAGATCTATCAACAATAATCAAATTTTCTTCAAAAATTGGAGCAGATCCAATTCTGCTAAAAGCAGTAGAAAAAACAAATGAGAATCAAATTGAGAAAATACTTCAAATTATTTATAAAAAATTAGGTAATCTGAAAGATAAACAGATAGGTATTCTTGGTTTATCATTTAAAGAAGATAGCGATGATGTTAGAGAATCAAGATCTATTAAATTAATTAAAATTCTTTTAAAACAAAAATCTAAGATTAAGGTACATGATCCTAAGGCAATGAATAATGCTAAATTAATTTTTAAAAATAAAATAACTTACTCTAAATCTATTTCAGATACGATAAATGATACAGATTGTATTATAATTATGACTCCATGGAGAGAATATACTAAATTAAAAAATAATGATTTTAAAAATATGAAAAAGAAATTAGTTATAGATACAAGAAGAATATTTTCAAAGAAAAAAATGAACATTGATTATATAGCCTTAGGAATAGGTGGAGACTAATTCATTCAGTGAGATTTGAGATTTTAATTAAGAAAATATATGAATTCATTACTAAAATTAATCAGAATAAGACAATGGTACAAAAATATTATTATATTTTTGCCACTTGTTTTCTCATTCCAATTTTTAGATTTTGATAGTCTAACACAAACAATTGTAGGATTTTTAGTATTATGTATAGTGTCCAGTGCAATCTATATTTTAAATGATATTAAAGATGTTAATGCTGATCGAAATCATCCAGAAAAAAGAAATAGACCTTTAGCTAAAGGTGATATTTCAATTAGTCATGCAAAAAAAATTTTTATTTTTCTAATAAGTATTGGATTAATATCAGGTTTTTTCTTAAGCTGGGAATTTACAATAGTACTTTTATTTTTAATATTAAATACAACAATTTATTCAGTTTGGAGTAAAAATTTTGTTTATATCGATGTTTTTGCAATTGGATTAAATTTTATTTTGAGAGCTATTGCAGGAATTGTTTTATTATCAACTGAATTTTCTCCGTGGGTAATAATAGGAGTATTTCTAGTTGCATTATTTTTAGGATTTTTAAAACGAAAAAATGAGTTAATGACAATGGAACAAGGCTATTCTGAATACAGAAATGTATTAAAAAATTATAACATTACTTCATTAAATAAAATTCTAATTACAACAGCAATATTAGTAATTATAATTTATGGTATGTATGTTTTTGTTGATAATCCTACAGGAGATTTTAGATTAGTTTTTACAATTCCGATATTTGTATTCATTGTCACACGTCAGTTAATACTTTCAAAGAAAAAAAATAATTTAAAAAAATTCTATGAAGTAATTAATGATGGTCCAACAATTTGTGGAGTAATCGTTTATGCAATTTTCACTTTAGCATTATTTTATTTTGTATAAGATTTTTAGATGATTTAAAAAAAATTAGAGTTGATTTCCGGCAAGAAACCAATTCTCTTTTGGATTTTCATCAAAGACTACAATCACATGTTCTTTCTTTGTTTTTAGAATTTCAACTGCAGAATCAGTGACAGCCTTTGCAAATTCCTGTTTTTGTTCTTCAGAACGTCCAGGATATAGTGATACGTGTA
>JAYZHZ010000146.1:0-9409 GCA_036166035.1 Bacteroidota bacterium | reverse complement strand
CTAACTAATTACATATCTTTTGGTGCTTCACCAAGAGCTAGTATTAACTTATCTTTAGCTGCTAAGGCAAACGCTTTTTTTAACAATAGAGACTATGTAACTCCAGATGACATCAAAGAAATCGCATATGATGTCTTAAACCATAGAATAATTTTGAATTATGAAGCAGAAGCTGAGGGAATTACTTCTCAAGAAATAATTAAAAAGATTTTGGATACGATAGAGATCAACTCTTAATTTATTTAATTGAATTATATGCTTTTTTAGTTTCCTCTAATTCTTCATATAATTTTTCTAGGGCTGCTTTTAGCGCAATCTTTTTAGCTTCTTTTTTTTGAAAAATTTTGTAAAAAAAACTTAAGTTCATTTCAAGGTTTTTAGGGTTGTTTCTTATTATCTTATTTTGCTGTTTGTCAATTTTTTTAATATTGCTTTCTATTTCTTTTATATAATCATTTAGAAATTTTCTCTGAAGTATTTTTTGAAATGAGACTAGTAAATTTCTTATGGATCTTTCATTACTTAGTGATTGTAGATCTGTCACATAGATACGGGTGCTTCTGTTTTTTTTTATCACTGATGTTTTAAGTAATAGTGATTCTCCTTTGGATTGAATATTTATGGAGAGAATTTTTTTTTCTTTTTCAATATTTCCTAACTCTAAATAAAATTTTTCTAACTCTTTGTGTAAAATCTTTTTTGGAATTAAACAGGAAAAATAAAGAGACTGGTAATTTTCTTCATTGAAAAGATGTTTAGCAATTGTTATTTCGGAAAAAACAATTTTTGGTATTTTAGAATCTATTTTAGCAGTTAAAGTTTCTCTGCAAGAAAAAAAAATTAATATAAATAATACAAATATTCTTTGTGATGATATCATAAAACTTATTAACTACGTATTACAAATATTTGCAATAATATGAAATCTATTTTAATTACAGGAGGAACTGGTTTGATTGGAAGAAAACTTGTTAATGTTTTAAATAAAAAAAACCAGTATAATGTGTTTGTTCTAACAAGAAATAAATCTCTTTCTGAAAAGAATTCAAAATATATTTATTGGGAGCCACTAAACAGGATTTTAGATTTAAAAAAAATAGATAATTTGGATGCTGTAATTCATCTTGCAGGTGAATCAATAGATGGTGCTAGATGGAGCCAATCCTATAAGAAAAAAATATTAGACAGCAGAGTGCTTTCAACAAGACTTTTATATTCAAAAATTAATAATCTAGACTCTAAACCGAAGACTATTGTTACTGCATCAGCGGTTGGATATTATAAGAGCGATACTAAAAAAGCTCAGGATGAAGACTGTAAACCAGATGATAACTTTTTAAGTAAGGTGGTTATAAAATGGGAAGAAGAGTCTGCAAAATTTAATAATCTAGGCATTAGAACCATTTTTTTAAGACTTGGAGTTGTGTTGTCAAAGGAGGGTGGTATTTTAAAAAAACTAAATTCTCTTTTTAGATTGGGGCTCGGGGTTCCGGTTGGAACGGGTAATCAGATCATGAGTTGGATTCATGAAGATGACATTATTGAAATAATTATTACAGCATTAGGTAATGATAATTTTTCTGGTATAATTAATGCTGTGGCTCCTGAAAAAATAACAAATAAGGAGTTTACAAGAGGGTTAGTAAAAAATTTAGGAGCACTTAGTTTACCAGCATGTATTAGAGTCCCTAGAATTATAATAAAAATATTATTTGGGGAAAGGTCAATGCTTGTTTTAAATGGAATTAATGTGTCTTCAAAAAAAATAAGAAAATTGAATTATAATTTTAAATTCCCCTTATTTGAAAAAGCTTTAGAGAGCTTCTACAAAAACTGAATATTATAGGATGAGTGATAAAATTGAAATTTTAGGAGCAAGAGAAAATAATTTAAAAAATATTGATGTCTCTTTCGAAAAAAATAACCTTGTTGTTATAACCGGTGTTTCTGGTAGTGGCAAAAGCTCTTTAGCGTTTAATACTATTTATTCTGAAGGGCAACGAAGATATATGGAAAGTTTCTCAGCATATGCAAGATCTTTTATTGGAACACTTGAAAGGCCTGACGTTGATAAAATCAATGGGTTATCTCCCGTAATTTCTATAGAACAAAAGACAACATCTAAAAACCCTCGTTCAACGGTGGGAACACTTACTGAGATATATGATTTTTTGAGATTGTTATTTGCTAGAGCTTCTGTTGCTTACTCATTCTTATCCGGAAAGAAAATGGTTCGGCAATCTATTAATCAAATCCTAACCAATGTAATGCATGATTTTAAAGATCGAAAAGTAATAATTACAGCTCCAGTTGTGAAAGGAAGGAAAGGCCACTATAAAGAACTTTTTTTACAAATAAGAAAAAAAGGATTTACTAATGTAAGGGTGGATGGAGAAATTGTTGAAATTACAAAAAATCTTCAGCTTGATAGATATGTAATTCATGATATTGAAATTGTTGTAGATAAGCTTGTGATAAGTAATGATAGCTTAACAAGATTAAAGAGCTCAATTGATATTGCTCTAAAGAGTGGCGACAAAACTATGTATATTATTGATGAAAAAAATAACGCAACTTTCTATTCTAAGCTTCTAGTTGATCCGGAAACAGGAGTGTCGTATGAAGAACCTTCTCCAAATAGCTTTTCGTTTAACTCTCCTTATGGTTGGTGCCCATCGTGTAATGGATTAGGGTTTGTTGATACGGTTATAAAAGAAAATATTATTGATAATACAGATTTAAGCATTAGCAGAGGAGGAATTTTACCATTGGGAGAATACCGTGATATGTGGATATTTAAAAAAATAAATGCTATCCTAAAAAGAAATCAGTTAGACATATCTACTCCAATAAAAAATATTCCGGATGACATATTAGAAACAATATTGTATGGGAATAATGTATCTGTAGCTGTAGAATCCACAAAATATCCGGGAACCCTTTGGCATACAAAATATGATGGGGTTATTGGCTTTATAAATAAAACCAGAAAATTTAGATCTAGCAGAGTAAAAGATTTTATGGAAGATTTTATAACTAAAAAACAATGTTCAGAGTGTGGTGGAAAAAGGTTAAAAAAAGAGTCTTTATTCTTTAAGATAAATAATAAGTCTATATCAGACCTAAACTCAATGAGTATAAAAAATTTTAAAAATTGGATGCATGATGTCTTAACCTATTTGAATAAAGAACAAAGCATTATAGCAAAACCAATTATAAAAGAAATAAATCAAAGAATTGAATTGCTGTTAAATTTAGGTCTTGATTACTTAAGTTTAGATCGCCCCCTTAGAACACTTTCTGGTGGTGAAGCACAAAGAATTAGATTGGCAACTCAAATTGGGACCAGACTTGTAGGAGTCTTATATATTTTAGATGAACCCAGCATTGGGTTACATCAGAGAGACAACAATAAACTCATTGATTCATTAAAAGAGCTTCGAGATTTAGGGAACACCATAATTGTTGTTGAGCACGACAGAGATATGATGCTTAATGCTGACAATATAATTGATATTGGTCCAGGACCAGGAACAAATGGAGGTGTAGTTGTTGCTGAAGGAAATCCTGAATTATTTAAAACAATGGACTCAATTACATCAAAATTTTTACGGAGAGAGCTTGATATCGATGTTCCAAAATTAAGAAAAAAAGGAAATGGGAAACAAATAAGTTTATTTGGGGCAAAAGGAAATAATTTGAAAAATCTTAATTGTAAATTTCCATTAGGAGCTATGGTGTGTGTTACTGGGGTTTCTGGAAGTGGAAAATCATCTTTAATTCATGAAACTCTATCAAGAATAGTAAAAAAAGAGCTAAATAAATCAAGAAAAGAACCCTTGGTATACGATTCAATCAAAGGCCTGAATAATATAAATAAAATTATTGAAGTAGATCAGTCTCCAATTGGCAGAACCCCAAGATCAAATCCAGCAACTTATACAGGTGTTTTTACAGATATAAGAAATTTGTTTTCTTCACTTACCGAAGCAAAAATAAGAGGATTTAAACAGGGGGCATTTTCTTTTAATGTGAAAGGTGGAAGATGTGAAACTTGTAAGGGAGCTGGAGTAATGTTGGTTGAAATGGATTTTTTGCCTAATGTCTTTGTTAATTGTGATTCGTGTGAAGGGAAGAGATACAACAGAGATACTCTTGAAGTTAGATTTAAAGGAAAGTCTATATCGGATGTTTTAGAGATGACTGTATCAAATGCTGTTAAGTTTTTTAACAAGCAGCCAAAAATTTCAAATAAATTAAAAGCCCTGGATGAAGTTGGCTTAGGATATATTTCCTTGGGCCAGCAGTCAACAATGTTGTCAGGCGGTGAGGCCCAAAGAGTTAAACTTGCTTCGGAATTATATAAAAAGGATACAGGTAATACTCTATTTATATTAGATGAACCTACTACTGGGTTACATTTTCAGGACATTAATAATCTATTATTAGTTCTTAAGAGATTAATTGATAGGGGGAATTCTGTCATTATCATAGAACACAATATAGATGTAATTAAATGTGCAGATTATATTATTGATTTAGGACCAGAAGGTGGAGATAAAGGAGGTGAAATAATTGTAGAAGGAACTCCTGAACAAATTGTAAACTCTGACAAGAGTTATACCGCAAAATATTTACAAAAAGAATTAATCAAATCATGATTTTCTCAGTGATATGATCTGCAATTTTCTTTCCCTTATTTGTTAGCTTGATTTTATTTTTGTTTTGGCTTATTAGCATATTAGTTGTTAAAAGCTCTAAAACTTTATTCTTTTCTTGTAATAAATTAAAATCAAAATTACTTTTCATCTCATCATTATCAATCCCCCAAGATGTTCTTATTCTAGTAAGAATATACTCATTTATTTTTTCTTTATTTTTTAGTTTTTCTTTACTGTAAACTAAATTATTGTTGTTAATACTTTTAATATACTTCTCGTTATCATTAATGTTCCAGTACCTGTTTTCTTTATCATACGAGTGAGCTCCCGGACCGTATCCTATATACTTTTCGTTTTTCCAGTAATTAGAATTATGTTTTGAAATAAACCCTCTTTTAGAAAAGTTAGATATTTCATAATTTTCATAATCCATTTCAAGCATTTTTTCCAGAATTATATCATATTGTTTAATGACCTCATCATCAGTTGGCAATACAATTTTATTTTTTTTTATAAGTGTATACATTTTCGTGTCTTTTTCAACTGTCATATTATAAATTGCTACATGCGGAGGCCTAATTTCTTTCAGCTTTTTAAGATCTAATAATATGGTTTTAGTATTAGATAGCGGTGTTCCAAACATTAAGTCAATTGAAAAATTATTGAAAATTTCTTGAATTCTGTTTATGGCATTAATTGCCTGATTTGAATTATGACTTCGGTTTATTCTTATTAAGATATCATCATTAAATGACTGAACGCCTAGACTTATCCTGTTGACCCCTATCTTTTTCCAGAAGTTCAATTTTTTGATAGTTATATCATCAGGATTTGCTTCTAAAGTTATCTCACAATTTTGATTTATTGTATGGTATTTATTGAGCTTATTTATTATTTTCTCTATAAAAAAAGAATCAATTATTGATGGCGTTCCTCCTCCAAAATAAATTGTTGAAATGATATTTTCATCAAAACTTTTTTGATTGAGCTCGATTTCCTTTAATATAGAATTAACTAATTCGCTATAGTTTTTTTTAGTACTAAAATGAAAATTGCAATAATTACATGCTTTCTTACAAAAGGGTATATGAACATAAATTCCGGCCATCTATTAGGTTTAGTGTTTCAAATACAACAGAAGACAAATTTCGACTATAATTCTATTTTGATCTCAGTTTTTCTAATATCTGCAATTATTACTTATTATAAGCTAAATTATCCTTTCTTTTTTAAAAGGTATTTTAATCCAAAATATATAATTTATTTAGGAAATCAAGAAGATTATTTTTTTAGAAGCACCCTATTAAGTAATTCAAACATCTTCCCTCTTCTAATTTATTCTCTAATTGTTTCATTTTTTTCAATATATGTTTTTGAGGATTCACAAATCCAAATAATAAAGTCAATAATTGAATTTAATTTATTTCAAAAATGGATAGTTTTTACATTTTTAATTTTATTTTTTATTGTACTTAGATTGTTTTTTATATCCTTAATTTTCTATTTTTTACAGTTTTCACAAAAATTTAAAAAAACATTCATACTTACTTTTATTAGACTAACTATTAATATTAGTTTTATAAGCATTGCTTTTTCTTATGTTATTTATGAACTTTTTTCATTTGATATTGCGTATGATCTTTTCATATTTATGAAGGGTATAATTGTTATAGTAAGACCTTTAATTCTTTATAATTTTTCACAAAAAATAATTCAAGGCAATCAAAAACAAATAATACTACTTATTTTGTTTGCTGATTTTATACCTTCAGTAATAGTTTTTGACCCGATGATACTTGTTGGGTTTTTTGATCAGATATTAGCTTACTTTGATATTGCAAATATTTGAATTCATTTAGTTAACTTTGCACATTAATTACTATGCTGCTATGAGTGAAATAAAATATGATAAAAAAAGATTGAACAAAGTAAAGTCAATATTAGTATCTCAACCTCAGCCTAAGGACAATAATGCTCCATTTCATAGATTGGCAGAAAAATATGGGTTAAAAGTTGATTTTATTCCATTTATCAAAATTGATCCAGTATCAATTAAAGATTTTAGAAAACAGAAAATAAATATTTTAAACCATACAGCAATAATTTTCACAAGTCGAAATGCTGTTGACCATTTTTTTAGAATTGCAGATGGAATGAATGTTAATATTCCAACAGACATGAAGTATTTTTGCATATCTGAACAAACTGCCAACTATTTACAGAAATATATTGTTATCAGAAAAAGAAAAATTTTTATTGGAGAAAGAACAATAGCAGAGTTGTTAGCCGTTATGAAAGAGACCATGAATAAATTTCCTGATGAAAGTTACCTTTTCCCTTGTTCTAATATTACTCGTGAAACAATTTCAGAATTTCTGAAAGAAAATGAATGCAAATATTCTGAGGCAATCATTTATAATACGGTCCCAAGTGACTTGAAAAAATTAAAGAAAGTATTTTATGATGTCTTGGTTTTTTATACGCCTTATGACATAGATTCATTAGTTAAAAACTTTCCGGATTTTGAACAAAACAATACTAGAATTGCTGGTTTTGGAAAGAATACAGCCAAAGCAATCAGAGAAAATAATTTGAAATTGGATATTAAGGCTCCAATGAAAGATGTTCCCTCTATGACAAGAGCAATTGAACTTTATATAAAACAATCAAACAAAACTTAAAATATGAAAAAATATTTACTGTTTTTGATGCTGGCTATAGGATTTTGCAATAAGACATTGGCTCAACAAGACCCATATTTTAGTACTTATTTTATAAATCCATCTGTGATAAACACTAGTTTATCAGCTTTGAATGATAATAATAATGTTGTTTTGATATATAGAAATCAGTGGACAAATTATCAACCAACTAACTTGTCTTCTTCATCAGATTCTCCAAACACTGGAATTCTATCTTTAAATTTAAAAAGCAGAGATAAAATTTATTCATTTGGTGTTAATCTTATTTCGGATAATCTTGGTCCAAAAGAATTTTTTAGTTTATCACCATACTTTGGTATTAAGAAAAAAATAAATAATTCATTCTTTTCAATAAGTATCTCTCCTACATTCAAGAGCACCACAATGAATTTTGGTTCTTTAATTTTTGTTGATCCAGCAGATCCTTTTAACGTGGGAGGAAAACAAACCGAATCAAAACCAGATGTAGGTGTAGGGATATCTTATTTTAATAATAAGGTGCTTCTTAGTGTTGGAGTTCAAAATATTGCTCAACCTTCATTTAATTTTGGAATTGATGATCTAGATAATAAAGATTTTACAAATCTTACGTTTCTTGGAAAATATACTATTCAAGTTGATAGAGACCTTGCTATCGAACCATACGTGCTTTTTAGAAGTGATATGATATCATATACCTTTGATGTAAGCGCCTTGGCAATATATAAGGAAAATATGTTTATTGGTGCCTCATATAGATATGATGAAGCAGTTGTGGGTTTTCTGGGATATAACTTTCTTAAGAAGAAAAAATTATTTGTTGGATATTCTTTTGATTATGTAATACATAATGTAAATGCAAAAGCCCCAATTTCTCATGAGCTTGTTATTAGGTATGATTTACCTACTCCACAGCTAAAAAAACCAATAAGAACCCCAAGATTTATATATTAAACTAAAAAACCCCCAAAATAGAACAAATTTAGCTTTAAATCGTACTTTTATTAAATTTGAGTTAACTTTCTGACTAAAAATTTATCATACCAGAGCAATAATTTAGATTTTTTAAAGTTAAATTTTAACTTTGCGTTTACATATGAATAAAATAGAAAAAAATTTATATGGAATTATTTATGTACTTATTGTTTTTGTCATAGGTGCATGTAGCCTTCTTGGTGGTGGTTCAAGTAAGAAAAACCCACGTGGTCAATTAGTAGGGACACTAGATAGAGATGGGTTTGAAATGTCAGCACAGTACGGTATGGTCTATATACCAACAGGTAGATTCTATATGGGACAAGCGGATGAAAATATTCAGGCAGATCAGAGCAATTTTAACCGTCAGGTAACAATCAGCGCCTTTTATATGGATGATACTGAAATAACCAATGATGAATACAGACAATTCATCCAGTATCTTGAAGAAACTCCGGATTATGAACTTTCTGAAGGAATGACTATAGAAAGTTTAAAACCAGACACTACTGTTTGGTCAAGCGACTTCACTCACCATTATGGAGATCCTCTCTTAGCATATTATTGGTCTCATCCAGCATTTGATGATTATCCTGTCGTAGGAGTTTCCTGGGAATCAGCAAGAGAATTTACGAAGTGGAGAACCGCTTTCTTAAATTCATATAGGAAAGAAGAAGGTCTTTTACCTTTCCCTTCATTTAGGCTACCAACTGAAGCTGAGTGGGAGTATGCTTCAAGAGGAGGAAGAGATAATGTAAAATATCCTTGGGGAAATCCTTATACTAGAAACTCAAGAGGTTGTGTTTTGGCAAACTTCAAACCAGGTAGAGGTAACTATGTTGATGATGGATACGCTTATACATCTCCTGTGGGGGTGTTTTTCCCAAATGATTTTGGTCTTTATGATATGTCAGGAAATGTTGCGGAATGGTGTGAAGATGCTTATATAGATTCTTATAATCCTCTTGTTTGGGATCTAAACCCTATATATAGGGATGACCAAAATGATAAAAAAGTTATAAGAGGAGGATCATGGAAAGATATTGCCTTTTTTATTGAGGTTGCAACTAGAACTTTTGAATACAAAGATTC
>JAYZHZ010000145.1:0-22331 GCA_036166035.1 Bacteroidota bacterium | reverse complement strand
CTTGATTTCTATTATGATTCAGAATCTTACGAAAAAATTGTTAAGTGGTATATAGATAATCATAAATTTAAAGTTGGCTTAAAAGCAGTTGAAGTTGCTTTATTGCAGCATCGATTTTCTTCAGATTTGTTGATACAAAGAGCCAATATTATGATTGCTCTTCAGAGGTTTTCAGATGCTTTGTCTTCACTGGAAAAGGCTCACTCTTTAAATCCTAATGATGAAAATATATTTATTTTAATTGGTCAAGTAAAAATTATTTTGGCCGATTATAGTGATGCAATAAAAATTTTAAAAAAAGCTTTAAGGATTTCTCAAAATAAGGATGAAGTTAATTATCAAATAGGACTTGCACATCAAGCTAATAAAGATTTTAAAATGGCATCTATTTATTTTAAAAAAGTGATAGAATTAAATATTAATCATGAGAATGCTTTATATGATCTAGCACATTGTCTTGAAATTACTGGAGAATTGGAAAATAGTATTCACTACTATAAGAAATTTATTGATGAAGATCCATATTCAGAATATGCTTGGTTTAATCTTGGTAATATATATGTAAAACTTAAAAAATATGAAAAAGCAGTTGATGCATTTGAATTTGCTATAGCAATCGATGAAGAATATTCAAGTGCTTATACTAATTTGGGAGAGGCTTATTTAGAACTTAAAAAATTTAATTTATCAAAAAAATCTTTTGATAAATCTCTGGAGTTAGATGGACCATCTCCTGAAATATATTCTTGTCTTGGAGAAGCATATTATTATTTGGAGGATTATTCTACTTCAATTAATTATTATCATAGATCAATTAAAATAGATCAGTTTTATAAAAAATCATATTATGGTTTAGGAAAATGCTTGACTTCTTTAGACAAGTGGTTTGAAGCTATCCATTATTTTAAAAAAGCATATAAGATTGACAATGACAATATTGATTACATAAAATCTTTAGCTTATGCTGAATTTAAGGTAGGAAATTTAGTTTCCAGTATTGACCTTTACTCTAAAGCTTTAAAAATAAATCCTAGTGATATTAATTTATCTTTAGATTTTTCTCTAATATATTATGAGAGTGGTGATATAGATAGGGCAATTTCAATTATAAAAGATGCAATTCAAGAAATTCCAGATGAATCTTTATTATACTATAGGTTGGTTATTTATCTTATGGATGCTGGTAAATATAAAGAATCTATAAATGTGTTAGAAAGCGCATTATCTTTGAATTTTGATAATCATGAAGTTTTATTTGATTTTGTTCCAAATTTTGAAAGTCAATCAGCTTTAATTAGAGTAATTAATCAATATAAAAACAATAATTTAAAATGAATTTTAGTTTAAAAAATATACCAGATAGAACAAAGAAAACAAGAGATAACGGCATAACAATGGTTATTGACAAAGGATCTAGTATTCAGCAATGTAAAGATCTAATTGAGTCAAGTTCTGAATATATTGATTTTCTTAAGTTTGGTTGGACAACATCAAATTTTACTCTGGATCTTAAAAAGAAAATTAAATTATTTAAAGATGCTCAAATAAGTGTTTATTTTGGAGGAACTCTTTTTGAAGCTTTTGTAATTAGAGATCAATTTGATGATTATATAGATCTTTTAAAAGAGTATAATTTAAAGTTTGCTGAAGTATCTGATGGTTCCATATCAATACCTCATAAAAAAAAATGTGAATACATTGAAAAATTATCTAAACATGTAACAGTTCTTTCTGAAATTGGATCTAAGGATGAAAAAAAAATTATACCACCTTATAAATGGATAAGGCAGATGAGAGCTGAATTAAATGCTGGATCATGGAAAGTTATTGGGGAAGCTAGAGAATCAGGAAATGTAGGCCTTTTCCGATCATCTGGAGAAGTCAGGCAAGGACTTGTCGAAGAAATATTAACTGAAATACCAAAAGAAAAAATTATTTGGGAAGCTCCTGTTAAAGCTCAACAGGTATGGTTTGTTAAATTATTGGGTCAAAATGTTAACCTTGGTAATATTTCGGGGAGTGAAGTTATTTCTTTAGAGACGATAAGAGTTGGATTAAGGGGAGATACATTTAATCAATTTTTATAGAATATGTTTAATTCTCAATCTATTGCCATTTTTTTTAAAGGTGTTGCAATGGGTATATCAGATTTGATACCTGGAATATCTGGAGGGACAATTGCCCTTTTATTAGGGATATATAAAAATTTTATTGATTCTCTAAAATCAATTAATCATAAATCATTAATTTATCTGCTCTCATTTAATTTTAATAAATTAGATAATCAAATAAACTTGAAGTTTTTGATACCAGTTCTTCTTGGTATAATATTTTCAATCTTTTCATTTTCCTCTTTTATAACCTTTTTATTAGATAATTATAGAGTTCTTATTTTTACTTTTTTCTTCGGTCTAATACTATTTTCATCCCTAATAATAATTTCAAATCTTAAACCATCTCAATTAATAGAGTTTATTACAATATTTTTTGGCATTATTGTAGGATATTCAATTTCTCTAATTAACCCAATTTCTAATTCATATGATTTTTTTTCGATATATATTTCTGGTTTGATTGCAATATCAGCTATGTTGCTTCCTGGAATTTCTGGAAGCTATCTGCTTCTGCTACTTGGAAAGTATGAATTTATTTTGAGTTCAATTAATAATTTTAAATTAGATGTCATTTTAGTTTTTATTTTAGGTGCAATATCTGGTGTTTTAATTTTCTCTAAACTAATTGGCTGGTTATTAAATACATATTACAGAACTACTATATTTTTATTATCAGGTTTGATGTTAGGTGCTTTGAATAAAGTTTGGCCTTGGCAATTTGATGGGTTAAATTATTCCCCATTTATTTATACTGAATTAACTGGTTCTAATAATTATTTTATTATTTCTTTTATAATATTTATTGTATCCGGTATTTTATCCTTTCTTTTAAAATCAATAAAATGAAAAAATATGGATTAATTGGCTTTCCTCTTTCACATTCATTCTCCAAAGAATATTTTAACGTTAAATTTTTAGATGAAAATATCAATGATTGTCATTATAAAAATTATGAGTTAAAAAATTTAAATGAATTTAATTTAATCTTAAAAGAGAAAGATCTACTAGGTTTAAATGTTACTATACCCTATAAAGAAGAAATCATTTCTTATCTAGATGAAATAGATGAAACTGCCAAAAAAATAGGCTCTGTCAACGTTATTAAAATTTCAAGAGGTAGACTAATTGGTTTCAATTCTGATTATTTGGCATTTAACCAAACGATTAAAGAATGGTTACCTTCTTTAAAAATATCAGCATTAATTTTAGGTTCTGGTGGTAGTTCCAAAGCAGTAAAATATGCATTAGATAATTTAAATATTTCATATACATTAGTATCTAGAAGTGCATCTGCAAAAAAAATTTCATATGATGATTTAAATAGAGGCAATTTTCTTTCAGAAAATAAACTTATAATTAATACTACACCTCTAGGTATGTTTCCAAAATTAAATTCATGTCCTGATATAGATTTTGGTCAATTAAATGAGGAAAATTATGTTTATGATTTAATTTATAACCCTGAAGTCACAGATTTGTTAAGTAGAGCAAGAAAAAGAGGAGCAAAAATTAAAAATGGATTAGAAATGCTCCATCTACAAGCAAAAATTTCATGGGATTTATGGAATAATTAAAATTTTTGAAATTGAATTTTCAGTTATCATCAGATTTTTCACCAACTGGCGATCAGCCTAAAGCTATTAATCAACTTATTAGTGGTCTAAATAATAATGAAAAATATCAGGTGTTATTGGGAGTTACTGGTTCAGGCAAAACATTTACTATGGCTAATGTTATAGATAAATTCAATAAACCAACTCTTATAATTTCTCATAACAAAACACTTGCTGCTCAACTTTATGGTGAGTTAAAGAGTTTTTTTCCTAGAAATTGTGTTGAATATTTTATTTCATATTATGATTACTATCAACCAGAAGCATATCTTCCTACAACAAATGTTTATATAGAAAAAGATCTTTCAATAAATCAACAAATTGAAAAACTAAGACTTAGTGCAACCTCTTCTCTATTGTCTGGAAGATCAGATGTTATTGTAGTTGCCTCTGTCTCATGTATATATGGAATAGGAAATCCTGATGATTTTGGTAATAACGTTATAAACTTAAAAGTTGGTCAAAAAATACCACTTAAAGAATTACTCTTTGATTTGGTTGATATTCTGTATGAAAGATCATATGAAGAGGATTTTATTTGTGGTTCGTTTCGACTTAAAGGAGACTCTCTAGATATTTATGTGGCATATGATGATTATATAGTTAGAGTTATTTTTTGGGGAAATGAAATTGAATCTATTCAAAAAGTAGACCCTTCTACAGGTAGATCTATATCTAATGAGGAAACTATTAATATATATCCTGCAAATTTATTTGTTACCTCAAAAGAAGTAATAGATATAGCTCTAAAAGAAATTGAAGATGATTTAAAAAAACAAATCGAATTTTTTGAAAAAGAAAAAAAATTTTTAGAAGCTAAAAGAATAAAAGAAAGGACAGAATTTGATCTAGAAATGATTAATGAAATTGGATATTGTTCAGGCGTTGAAAATTATTCTCGGTATTTTGATAGAAGAAACCCAGGAAAAAGACCATTCTGTCTTTTTGATTATTTTCCAGAAGATTTCCTTTTAATTATAGATGAGAGTCACGTAACAATTCCTCAGATTAGAGCAATGTGGGGAGGAGATAGATCAAGAAAGATGAATTTGGTAGATTATGGTTTCCGTCTACCTTCAGCTTTAGATAACAGACCTTTAAATTTTCAGGAGTTTGAATCACTAATAAATAAGGTTGTGTTTGTTGGAGCAACACCTTCTGAGTATGAACTAACATGTTCTCAGGGAGCTATAGTTGAACAGATAATAAGGCCAACAGGGTTATTGGATCCTAAAATAGAAGTTAGAAAAACAGAAAATCAAATTGATGATATTATTAATGAAATTCATAAAAGATTAAAACTTAATGAAAGAGTATTAATAACAACTCTTACAAAAAGAATGTCTGAAGAATTAACTAAATATTTAGATAAAAGTGGAATAAGAACAAGATATATGCATTCTGAAATTGATTCACTTGAGAGAGTAAATATTTTAAGAGATTTAAGGCTTGGAAGCTTTGATGTTTTAGTAGGGGTAAATTTATTAAGGGAAGGCCTTGATTTACCTGAGGTATCGTTAGTAATAATACTTGATGCTGATAAAGAAGGATTTTTGAGAAATGAAAAATCCTTGATTCAAACGGTTGGAAGAGCTGCAAGAAATATAAATGGATTTGTAATTATGTATGCTGATAAAATTACTAAATCAATGAAATCTACGATTTATGAAACTAATAGAAGAAGGAAAATTCAAAATGAGTATAATATTAAAAATAAAATAACCCCTAAAACAGTAAATAAGTCAAAGGAGAGTATTCTTGCCCAAACAACAGTAGCAGAAAATAAAAATACTAATAAGAATTTTGTTTCGGATTTACAAATAGATCCAGTTATAATGGAGATGTCTATTAGTGAAATCGAAAAAATTATCAAAAAAAACCATGAAGAAATGAATTCTGCAGCTGAAAATCTTGATTTTTATCAAGCTGCAAGGCTTAGAGATGAAATAGGCGAATTAAAAAAAATAATGCAGTCTAAATCAAATTCTAGGTAGACTCCATCCATTATTATATTTTGGCCTAATGTAACTATTTGCTTTATAATTACTTCCAAAGTTTTCTCTGTCCTTATTCCAATATATTTTATTCCCTGTTCTATATGCAACATTTCCCATATGTGCATTCTTAGCTACAATGCTCCCACTTTCAATACCACAGTTTAAAATTGATGGATCATTTTTTTTAATGCTATCTATAAAGTTTTCTGTATGTAAATCAAGAGCATTACCGTACTTTTTACGAACTTCATCCCAATTAAAAGTAGTTCTTGGGACTTCTTCTATAAATAAGTCTCCACCATTACGGTGATCTTTTTCTGGAATTACTTCCCATCCAGTCCTATTTACTACTATAGTTCCTTTACTTCCAATAAATGCAATTCCCTCACTCAAATCATAATTTCCTCCATCAATACCATTCGCATGTTCCCATAATAAAGTAAAATTATCATATTCATAAATTGCCTGTAATGTATCAGGAGTCTCTGTGTCTTGATTTGGATATCCAAATTTACCACCTGATGCCATGATAGAAATTGGATCTTTAGCATTCATCCCCCATAGAGCAATATCCATTTCATGAACACCCCAATCTGTCATTAATCCACCAGCATAATCCCAATACCATCTAAAATTAAAATGAAATCTATTTTCATTGAATTTTCTCATGGGTGCAGGGCCTAACCACATACGATAATCTATACCCTTTGGTGTTTCGGTATCTTGTTTTTTATCTACCCAACCATACCAACCTTGATAAGCCCATACTTTGACTAATCTTACTTTACCTATTTTTCCTGACCATAAATATTCTATCGCTTCTTTATATTGACCTCCACTTCTTTGCCATTGACCAACTTGAACACATTTACCAGATTTTTTTGCTGCTTTAAGCATTATATCAGCCTCTTCTATAGAATTTGATATTGGTTTTTCACAGTAGGCATGTTTCCCTGCATCTAATGAATCTATCAAATTAAGACAGTGCCAGTGATCTGGTGTACCAATAACAACCCCATCAATGTCATTGTTTTCTAACATTTTTCTATAATCTCTATATAGTTTTGGTTTATTCCCAGTTATTTTTTCTACATCAATGCTTCTTTGGTTAAGAACATTTTCATCTATATCACATAATGCAATACAATCTGCCTCATTATTTTTAAGGATAGATCTCATATCACTCCATCCCATTCCTTTACAACCAATAACACCAAAGTTAATTTTATCATTTGCAGATACACTTTTTCTAGTTTTAGAATAGATTGGAAATTCTAGTCCAGACAACAAATAACTTCCAATTCCAATTTTAGAGGAATTTTTTATGAAATTACGTCTTGAGCTCATGCCTATTTCAATTTATTTTAGCATTGACTTCATCCCAATTAATCAATTCATAAAAAGCATTAACATAGTCTAGTCTTTTATTTTGATAATTAAGGTAATATGCATGTTCCCAAACATCTAATCCTAATAAGGGAATACTATCATCGTTACATATACCAGGCATTAGTGGGTTATCTTGATTAGGAGCAGAACAAATTTCAAGATGATCTTTAACTTGACAAAGCCATGCCCATCCAGATCCAAATCTTGTCATTGCGGCATTTGAAAATTTTTCTTTGAAATTATCATAATCACCAAAACTTGAATTAATTAATTCAGAAACATTTCCAATTGGCTTTCCACCGCCATTAGGAGATAAAATTTTCCAAAATAGTGAGTGATTGTAATGACCTCCACCATTGTTTCTAATAGCGGGAATATCAGAATGATTTTTACAGATTTCTTCAATTGATAAATTATCTTTATCAGTTCCAGCAATAGCATTGTTAAGATTTGATATATATAAGTTGTGATGTCTTTTATGATGAATTTCCATCGTTCTTGCATCAATATGAGGTTCTAAAGCATTATAAGAATAGGGTAAATCAGGTAATGAAAAAGCCATATTTAATTATTTAATTTTTTAAAAATAAACTAGTTCAATATAAGAATTTTAGATTAAATACTGAAGATTCAACTTCTTAATTTAAAGAAAAATGAATCTAATAATTCTTTAGATTCATTTTCTAAAATGTTTGATTCAATAATTAAATTATTATTTGTTTTACTCTTAGATAGTCTTAAATAACCTTTTTCTTTATCGTCTAATCCATAGACAACCCTTGAAATTTTAGAAAGATAAATAGCACCGCTGCACATCATACAAGGTTCTAAGGTTACATACAACTCACATTCATTAAGATACTTACTTCCTATCTTATTCTGAGCAGATGTAATTGCAATCATTTCAGCATGAGCAGTTGAATCTTTTAATTTTTGTGATTGATTATACCCTCTACTTATAATTTTGTCTTTATGAACTATAATTGCCCCAATTGGAATCTCATCTTCATTATATGCAATTAATGCTTCCTTTAAAGCAATATTCATATAATGTTCATCTCTTTTATTGATAATATTCATACTATATGTAAGAATATAAAAAAAATTAATGCATTGTTTATAAATCTGTTAATTTTGTTAAAATTCATATTAATGTTGAGATCTCATACTTGTGGAGAATTAAGGATTAAAAATAAAGGAGACGAAGTGATTTTGTGTGGTTGGATTCAAAAAATTAGGGACAAAGGTAAGATTATTTGGGTTGATTTGAGAGATAGGTATGGTATAACACAACTACTTTTTGAAGAAGGAGTAACCAGTAATGATACATATATTACTGCAAAATCTTTAGGTAGAGAATTTGTAATTAGAGTGGAAGGGTTAGTTTCAGAAAGGCAATCAAAAAATGATAAAATAATTACTGGAGATATAGAGATTAGAGTAAAAAAATTAGAGGTATTAAATGAATCAGATGTTCCTCCTTTTACTATTGAAGATGAAACAGATGGAGGTGAAGAATTAAGAATGAAATATAGATATCTCGATCTAAGAAGATCTCCTATTCAAAATAATATAATTCTCAGGCATAAATTAATGAAAGAAACTAGGGGATACCTTGATTCAGAGAATTTTATAGAAGTTGAAACTCCAGTATTAATAAAATCAACTCCTGAGGGAGCTAGGGACTTCATCGTTCCATCAAGAATTAATGTTGGTGAATTTTATGCATTGCCTCAATCTCCTCAAACTTTTAAACAGCTTCTGATGGTATCAGGATTTGATAAATATTACCAGATAGTCAAATGTTTTAGAGATGAAGATTTAAGAGCAGATAGACAACCTGAGTTTACACAAATAGATTGTGAAATGTCATTTGTATCTAGGGATGATATTTTTAATTCATTTGGAGGACTAATTAAAAAATTATTTAAAAACATATTAAATGTTGATTTAGGTGAAATCCCGATAATGGATTATGATGAAGCAATTAATTTTTATGGTAGTGATAAGCCTGATCTTAGATTTGATATGAAATTTAATGATATATCAGATCAAGTTCAGGGTAAAGGTTTTAAAGTTTTTGATGATTCTGATGTTATCTTATCAATTACAGCAAAAGGATGCTGTAGCTATTCAAGGAAAGAAATTGACAATTTAACAGAATTTGTAAAAAAACCTCAGATAGGATCTAAAGGACTAGTTTATGTGAAATGTAACTCTGATGGATCTTATAAGTCATCGGTCGATAAGTTTTATTCTCAGGAAGATTTAAAAGTTGTTGCTAAGGAAAGTAATGCTGTTAAAGGGGATCTAATTTTGATACTTGCTGGAGAAAGGAAACAAACTTATAATGCATTGTCTGAGTTGAGACTTCTTATGGGAGATAAACTTGATATTAGAGATGTTAATAAATATAAACCAGTTTGGATTGTTAATTTTCCTTTATTTTCATGGGATGATGAATCAAAAAGGTTTCATTCAATTCACCATCCATTTACTTCACCACTTTCAAGTGATATAAATTTATTAGAAAAGGAACCAGAAAAAGTAAAAGCTAATGCTTATGATCTAGTAATTAATGGTATTGAAATAGGTGGAGGTTCTATAAGAATTCATGATAAAGGGCTTCAGCAAAAAGTTTTTGAAATTTTAGGATTTACTAAAGAAGAAGCAAATAATCAGTTTGGATTCTTACTTAATGCATTTAAATATGGAACTCCACCTCATGGTGGAATTGCATTTGGCTTTGATAGACTTTGTGCACTTTTTGCAGGAAAAGAATCAATTCGTGATTTTATTGCTTTTCCAAAAAACACATCAGGAAAAGACGTAATGATGGATTCTCCATCTGAAATAGATAAAAATCAACTTAAAGAGCTTGGATTATAGTTTATTCTCTATCGATTGAATCCATTAGATATTTTTCCCAACCAGGGGTAGCAGCTTTTTCTTCATCAACAATTTTTTTAGCATCATCTAATAATTGTCTAGCATCAAAAATAATTCCATCTTTAATAGTGTATTTAATCCCCCCAACTCTAACCACTTCATTATTGTCATTAATTTTGATGTCACCAGTTCCATAAAGATATTTTAGATTTTTAAGCGGATTTTCTTCCATAATTATCATATCCGCAAATTTTCCAACTTCAATTGTGCCAATTTTCTGTTCCATACCTATCGCCTCAGCAGCATGAAGAGTAGCTGATCTAATTACTTCCATTGGATGAAACCCCGATTCTCTTATTAGTTCAAGTTCTTGAATATATCCAAACCCATAAAGGTTATACATATAGCCTGAGTCTGCTCCAGCTGTTACTCTACCTCCTCTGTTTTTATATTCATTAATGAATGTCATCCACAACTTATAGTTTTCTCTCCACTCCATCTCCATTTCTGTTCCCCAATCGTAATATGCTGCACCATGAGAATCTCTTCCAGGCAGAAAAAATTTCAAAAGGGTGGGAGTTGTATAATCTTTATGCCACTCCAATCTACTTCCTCTAGCAACATCTCTAAAAATACTATATGGTACAAATGTTACATCAATAGTAAAATCTAAAGAAATTAGTTCGTTCATTACATCATTCCATTTTTTTGAATATGGCTTTGCAGCTTGTTTCCACAATTTACCAGCTTCACCAAACCTATCTTGTTCATTCATATAATTATAGTCAAGTGGATAATTTTGAACAGTTTTGTCTTCAAAAAGTGCTTCTGGAAGTCCATACCAGTGTTCCATTGTAGTTAATCCTAATCTTGCAGTTTCTAGAACATCCATCCATGCAACATCCATTTGTGCATGATGGCATGCAGATCCAAGCCCGTGCTTATTATTTTCTTTTAAAGCAGCTTCAAAAATATCTGGTCTTGCACCTCCAAATTTTATTCCATCTGCTCCATTTTCTGCATTTTTTCTTACCCATTCTGTGGCTTCGGCAGGAGAATTTATTCCATTTTTTGTTCCTTGACCAAATCGTGTATAGGCAAGGATTCTAGGAGCTGTTATTTTATTTTTTTTACTATCTTCTTTTTGCTTAAGAACCCAACTCAAACCATTTCCACATCCAGGATCTCTTATTGTAGTTATTCCATGAGCCATCCATAATTTATAAACATAATCAGCTCTTCCTCTGGTGGTTTCACCTATATGTCCATGCATATCAATAAAGCCAGGTAATAAATACATCCCATGAGCATCAATTTCTTTTGCTCCTGGTTTTGCTTTTGGTCTACTACTTTCTTTGATTTCAACACCCCAATAACCTACATTCTTTACACTTACTATTTTATTATTTTCAACAACAACATCAACAGGCCCCGTAGGGGGTGCTCCATTTCCATTAATAAGTGTGGCACCTCTAATTATTAATTGATTAAAAGGACCTTCTCCTCTGAATCTTTCAGGTGGCTCTTTAATTTGACTAACTAAAGATGTATAGTTAAATAATATAATTAGTGTAAGAAATAGGATATTTTTCATTTTTAAGTTATTTGATTAGTTATAATCTAATAATTTATAAAAAAAAAATTAATCATTATATATTGAATCAATATTTAACAAACTATTTTTAATTAAAAATTAAAAGAAGTATGTCATTAACCTATTCACAAATGCTACCATTAGGAACTATAATGCCAAATTTTAGTTTAATAAATGTTATGAATAATAAAACATATTCTAATAAAGACCTATTGTCTAATCAGAGTACTGTAATTATGATAATTTGCAATCATTGCCCTTATGTTATTCACTATCATGGTGAAATAAAATTATTAGTTTCAAAATATCTTAAAACGGGAGTTAACTTTATAGCAATAAGCTCAAACGATGTAATTAATTATCCTCAGGATTCTCCTGATAAGATGAAAGAATTATTTAATGATCTTGCTCTCTCTATACCTTATCTATATGATGAGTCACAAGAAGTTGCAAAATCTTTTAAAGCAGAGTGTACTCCGGAATTTTATTTATTTGATAAATCAAAAAGACTAGTTTATAGAGGCAGATTGGACTCTTCTTCTCCAGGTAATGGAGAAGAAATTACCGGAGAAGATTTTAGAACGGCTCTAGACTTATGTATTGATGGAAAAGAAATAAATTCTACACAATATCCTAGCATGGGATGTAATATAAAATGGAAATAAATATCATTTAAAAAATATTTTCTTCATTTTATCAAAAAATATCTATAATTGCTTTCTGATTAAAATATGCAGCTTTATGGAAGGAAAGAAGATCAAATTTAGTAAAGGAAAGTTAAATGTTCCTTCAAATCCCATCATTCCTTTCATAGAAGGAGATGGTATAGGAGTTGATATATGGCCAGCTAGTAAAATGGTTTTTGATGCTGCAGTAGAGAAAGCTTACGGTGGTGATAGAAAGATTGTGTGGAAAGAAGTTTTGGCTGGTGAAAAGGCATTTAATGAAACTGGAAATTGGCTGCCACAAGAAACCCTTGATTACTTTAAAGAGTACCTTGTGGGTATAAAAGGTCCACTTACCACTCCTGTTGGAGGAGGAATTACTTCATTAAATGTTGCTTTAAGACAAAAACTTGATTTATTTGCTTGTGTTAGACCTGTCAGATGGTTTAATGGTACCCCATCTCCTGTAAAAGATCCTTCTACAACTAATATGATAATTTTTAGGGAAAACACAGAGGATATATATGCAGGAATAGAGTTTGAGAAAGGAACTCAAGATAATGATAAAATTAAGAATCTGCTAAAAGATAATTTTGCCAAAAGATTTGATAAAATTAGATTCCCAAATACTGCTGGAATTGGAATAAAACCTATTTCCGTTGAGGGTACAAATAGGCTAGTTAGATCTGCTATACAATACGCTTTGAAACATAAAAAAGAATCAGTAACATTAGTTCATAAGGGTAATATTATGAAATACACCGAAGGTGCATTTAGAGATTGGGGGTATCAATTAGCTAGAGATGAATTTGATGCTAAAGACTACCAAGGTGGTCCATGGCAAGTAATTAATGATGGGTCTCATGATTTAATAATTAAAGATGTTATTGCAGATGCGTTTCTACAGCAAATTTTGTTAAGACCAAAAGAATATTCTGTTATCGCAACAATGAATTTAAATGGGGACTATATATCAGATGCTCTTGCTGCAATAGTTGGAGGAATAGGAATTGCACCAGGTGCAAACATAAATTATCAAACTGGTCATGCGATTTTTGAAGCTACACATGGAACTGCTCCTAAATACGCTGGACAAGATAAAGTTAATCCAGGTTCAGTGATACTTTCAGGAGCAATGATGCTAGAACATTTGGGTTGGAATAAAGCTAAAGATTTAATACATAAAGGACTTACTAGCTCTATAGAGTCAGCAAGAGTTACATATGATTTTGAAAGATTGATGGAGAATGCTACCTTACTTTCTTGCTCTGATTTTGGCAGGGAAATTGTCAATAATATGTAAATTACTATTAGAACTTAATATTTTAACTATGGCTTCAGATAAAGTATTTGTATTTGACACAACTTTGAGAGATGGAGAACAGGTACCAGGTTGCCAACTTAATACAAAAGAAAAAGTTGAAATAGCTTTAGACCTTGAATCTCTTGGGGTTGATGTTATAGAGGCTGGTTTCCCTATATCTAGTCCAGGAGATTTTAATTCTGTTACAGAAATTTCTAAAACTCTTAAGAAACCTATAATCTGTGCTCTTTCTAGAGCGGTTATAACTGATATAGATATGGCTAATCTTGCTCTTAAAGATGCTAAAAGAAAAAGAATACATACAGGAATTGGTTCTTCAGATGTTCATATTAAGCACAAGTTTAATTCTACAAGAGAAAAAATATTAGAACAGGCCATTGCTGCCGTTAAATATTCAAGAAAATTTTTTGATGATGTAGAATTTTATCCTGAAGATGCAGGAAGAGCTGATGAAGATTTTCTTTGCAAGATGGTCGAAGAAGTAATTAAGGCTGGAGCTACTGTTATAAATATTGCTGATACTACAGGATATAATCTTCCAGAAATGTATGGAAATAAAATAAAGAAACTTATAAATAGTGTGCCAAACATTGATAAAGTTATAATATCTGTTCATTGTCATAATGATTTAGGCTTGGCAACAGCTAATTCAATAGCTGGGCTTCAAAATGGAGCTAGACAATTTGAAGCTACTATAAATGGAATTGGTGAAAGGGCAGGTAATACATCACTTGAAGAAGTAGTTATGGCTCTCAAAGCTCATCCTTATTTAAATTTAGATACTGGTATAAATTCAAAAATGATAGTACCTCTAAGCAAAAAAGTTAGTAGAATGATGAATATGCCTGTTCAAAAGAATAAAGCTATAGTTGGAGCAAATGCATTTGCTCATTCTTCAGGAATACATCAGGATGGATTTTTAAAAAATAGGGAAAATTATGAAATTATAAATCCCGAGGATGTTGGACTCAAATCATCTTCGATAGATTTAACTGCGAGAAGTGGTAGAGCTGCACTAACACATAGACTAAAACTTCTTGGTTTTTCATTTTCTAAAGTAGAAATGGAAACGATTTATATAAAGTTTATAGACCTTGCTGATAAAAAGAAGCTACTACAAGATGAGGACCTGTATGAACTGGTGAAAAATTACAAATAAATGGGCAAGACTTTATTTGAAAAAGTTTGGGACGATCACGTTGTAGATTTAATTCCTAATGGACCAACTGTTCTTTACATAGACAAACACTTGATTCATGAGGTAACTAGTCCTCAAGCATTTGCAGGATTAAAAAGAAGAAATTTAAAAGTATTTAGACCTGATCAAACATTAGCAACTGCAGATCATAATGTTCCGACAACTAATCAACATCTACCAATTAAAGAAGAGCTTTCGAGAAATCAAGTAGAGACTCTATCTATGAATTGTAAAGAACATGGCATTAATTTATATGGTCTTGGTCACAAATATCAAGGAATTGTCCATGTTATTGGACCAGAACTTGGAATTACTAAACCAGGAATGACTATAGTATGTGGAGATAGTCATACATCTACTCATGGTGCATTTGGATCTATTGCATTTGGAATAGGTACAAGTGAAGTAGAAATGGTATTATCATCTCAGTGTTTACTTCAAAATAAACCTAAAACAATGAAAATTGAAATAAATGGTAATTTGAAAAAAGGGGTATATTCCAAGGATATTATTTTGTACATTATATCAAAGATTAGTGCTTCAGGAGGAACAGGTTATTTTGTTGAGTTTTCTGGTTCGGCAATAAAATCTCTTTCTATGGAATCTCGAATGACAATATGTAATATGAGTATTGAGATGGGTGCAAGAGGAGGAATGATAGCTCCAGATGAAAAGACATTTAATTATATAAAGGGAAAAAAGTTTGCTCAAAAAGATAAAGAATTTGAAATAGCAGTTAAAAATTGGAAAAAATTAAAATCTGATAAAGATGCTAACTTTGATAAGTTGATTAGATTTGATGCCGAAGATATTGAGCCAATGATAACATATGGAACTAATCCGGGGATGGGTATCAAAATCAATGGTCTAATTCCAGAATCTGCAATTAATAACTCTCATGATTCATTTATTAAATCATTAAAGTATATGGGATTAGAAAATGAAAAAAAATTAATAAATAAAAAAATAGATTATGTGTTTATTGGAAGTTGTACAAATTCTAGGATTGAAGACTTAAGAATAGCAGCAGATGTAGTTAAAGGAAAAAAGAAATCAGAAAATGTAAATGCATGGGTAATTCCTGGATCTAAGTCAGTTGAAAAAGCTGCATTAGAGGAGGGGTTAGATGAAGTATTCAGAGAGGCTGGCTTTGAGTTTAGACAGCCGGGTTGTTCTGCTTGTTTAGCTATGAATGAAGACAAAATCCCTCAGGGAAAGTATTGCGTTTCTACATCAAATAGAAATTTTGAAGGAAGACAAGGGCCAGGGTCTCGTACTTTTTTATCCAGTCCAGCAACAGCTGCAATATCTGCTATACAAGGTTGTGTTTCAGACATTAGAGAATTTATATGAAATGGAAAAGTTTATAAAATTAAATTCTAAAATAACACCTCTTAAGATTGAAAATGTAGATACAGATCAAATAATTCCAGCACGATTTCTGAAAGCCGTATCAAGAGAAGGTTTTGGTAAAAATTTATTTAGAGATTGGAGATATGATAAAGATGATAACCTTATTGAAGATTTTATTTTAAATAAATCAAATATTGATTCTAAGATTCTGCTTGCTGGTAGAAATTTTGGTTGTGGGTCTAGTAGAGAACATGCTGCTTGGGCAATTTATGATTATGGTTTTAGGGTAGTTATAAGTAGTTTTTTTGCTGATATTTTTAAAAATAATGCTCTTAATAATGGATTGCTTGTTATTCAAATTAAAGAAGAAATAATCCAGAAATTATTTAATAAAATAGAAAAAAATTCTAACATGAAATTTGCTGTTGACTTACAAAATCAAAATTTTATGTCATTGGATGGAAGTATTGAAGAACATTTTGATATTAATGAATATAATAAGACTTGTTTACTAAACGGTTATGATAATATTGATTATCTGCTTAGTATTAAAGATAAAATATTGACATTTGAAAAAAATAGATAATGGATAAGAATATTGCAGTTTTAAAAGGAGATGGAATAGGCCCTGAAGTAATGAGAGAAGCGCTCAAGGTTTTGAACATTATATCAGAAAATTCTAACATTAATTTTGTTTTTAATGATGCTTTAGTTGGTGCAGTAGCTATAGAAAAAGAGGGGGATCCTTTCCCAAAATCAACAAAAGAATTATGTAAAAAATCTGATGCAATATTATTTGGTGCGATTGGTGATCCAAAATTCGATAATAACCCAAAGGCTAAGGTAAGACCTGAAGATGGTCTATTAGAAATGAGGAAATTTTTAGGTCTATATGTTAATGTAAGACCTGTTAAAACTTATGAATCATTATTGGATTCATCTCCATTAAAAAAAGAAATTATATCAGGTACTGACTTTGTGGTTTACAGGGAGCTAACGGGAGGAATTTATTTTGGTGATAAAGGGATTTCTGAAGATGGTAATTCAGCTTACGACACTTGTTCATATAATGTTGAAGAAATAGAAAGAATTTCACATTTAGCATTTAAAGAAGCTATAAATAGAAATAATGAACTTACGCTGGTGGATAAAGCTAATGTGTTATCAACCTCAAGACTATGGAGAGAGACTGTGCAGAGATTGGCAAAAAAATATAATAATGTAAACGTCTCTTATCTTTTTGTTGACAATGCAGCTATGAAAATCATAACGAATCCTTCAGAATTTGATGTAATACTTACCGAAAATATGTTTGGTGATATAATTACGGATGAGGCATCTGTTATTACAGGTTCATTGGGAATGCTTCCCTCTGCATCCATAGGTAATGAGATTTCTTTATATGAACCAATTCATGGCTCATATCCTCAAGCATCAGGAAAAAACATTGCAAATCCTATGGCCATGATACTATCAGCAGGTTTGATGATGGATTTATCATTTGGAATGAAAAAAGAATCTGAGCTCATTAACAAAGCTGTTAAAGAGGCTCTGGAAAATGGTATTGTAACAGAGGATATCAATAATTCTGATAATTTTTCAACCTCAGAAGTTGGAGATTGGATAGCGAAAAAGGTAAGAGAATTATATTTGATTTAACTTTTCTTAATAAATAAGTTTTTGATAAGTAATAAAAATTGTATTTATTTAAATATGGTTAAGAATCTATTTGTTCTATTTATATTAATTTCTTTCTCATCATTTTCTCAGGATAATGATAAAAAAAATGATTTTATTGATTTATTTCCAAATCCTGCTAAGGAATATATTAATATCAAATTAACAAATGATAGAGAACTTGAAGATTACACATTTAGTATTCACTCATTAATAGGAAATAAGATGAATTTAGATTCAGAGGTTATTTCTGATAATGAGATGAGAATCTCTATTGGAGAATTTAATCAAGGATTTTTCTTTTTATTAGTTGATGATAAGATTAGAAAAAAGAGAAAAATTATTAAGTTCCTTAAGAATTAATTTATTGAATTCCTGGCATAATTATTTTCAAATAGTTCCTTATATTTTTTTGCTAAGTCTTCTGGGCCTGTTTTACTATATGCTCTAGCTAATGTATTAAGAGAAACTAAATTTCTCTGAATTTCATATTTATTGTTGATTTTATTGTCAAAATAATAGTTTAATGCTTCATCTGCCCTTTGGCTAGTTATCTCAGCAATTTCATTAGCGAATTCTTCAGTTTCCATATTTGCTTTTGATTTAAGATCCAAAAGAAATTCTACTAATTGAACAGAGAAATGATCATACATGATTGCTTTATCAGGAATAATTTCTATTGATTTTTTTATAACTTCTAATGCTTTTCCATATTCACCTTTTTCAATTAAGTTTTTTATAAGAGTATTAAATGTTGCTCTATAATTCATTATAAAACCTCTATGGTCTTCAGAAAAGTATGCGTTTTCATTATCCAATTCTCTCCAATATGAATTTTTCATCAGATTATTGAACATCATATCGGTATTAACTAAACTTCCTGAACTTGGATTTAATATTGGTAGTAATCTATACGCAAAACCTTCTTGAACAACATTTCTCTTAATATCTAGATTTATTCCATTTAATGATGTGTTATTAAAATATATGGGTCTTTCCCAGTTATTAGCTTGAAGTAAATCAAGAAAAGCAAGATCCTTTTTTTCTAAACCTCCCTTGTTGCTTTTTAATCTGATAATTAAAGTATCTTGTTTGTAATTTTTAAAATTTCTAAATGAAAGAGTATTTGTTTCAGACTCAAATAAAGTTTCCATATTTTCTTCATTGGTTGTTAACCAAAAAGATTTTGATGGTATAGAATTATAGTTGCTAACTGATGTAGGAACCTGAATTGCTTTGCTATTTCTTTTTACAAGATTAATATAACCCTTTAAACTTATGGATCTATTTTGTATTCTTGAATCATTTCTATAAGGAAGATAGTCATTTAAACCACCTTGAATGTAATTATCTAAACTAATGGAAAAATTGATTTTTTCTGATTGATTTTTTTTAGACATCATCTGTTCAATATACCAGTCAGTATTAAAGTAACTTAAAACTATTACTCTCACATCTGTTCTAAAGTTTTCAACTTCTTGCACATACCAAAGTGGAAAAGTGTCATTATCACCTCCTGTAAATAAAATAGAATTTGGAGCACATGAAGCTAAAAGATTCTTTGCAGAGTCAACAGTAAGGTATCTTTCGGATCTATCGTGGTCATTCCAATTCTCTTTTGCTAATATTATTGGAGATGATAAAGAAAGAAAAATTGATAGTCCAATAGCTATATTTTCTTTCTTTAGTAACCTTTTTATAAACGTGAAGATAAAAAGAGAGCCAAAACCTATCCAAATTGAGAATGTATAGTATGAACCCGCATAAATATAGTCTCTCTCCCTAGGCTCAATTGGAGGGCTGTTAAGATAAACTACAAGAGCTACACCAGTTAATATGAATAATAACATTACAACATAAAAATTCTTTTTATCTCTATAGAACTGAAAGAATAGCCCCAATATTCCAAGAATTAATGGTATCATAAGATAATTATTCCTAGCCTTATTTATTTTGATCTGATATGGCACTTTATCAAATACATTTGTTATACCTAACCACTGAGCATTTTGAATATCTGACTCTCTCCCAGAAAAATTCCAAAGAAAATATCTCATATACATATGGCCAATTTGGTATTTAAAAAAGAATTCCAAATTGTCTGAAAAAGTTGGCTTTTGATTTTTATTAAGATTAGTTATCTCCCTATATCTTTCTATATGATTTGGAGAACTACTATACATTCTTGGAAAAATTGTTGTTCTCTTAGTATCATATACATACCTAAACTTTTTTTCCTTTATCTCATACCTATCTTTTCCTCTTTTGTAACTAACACCACTTTGTTCTTGACTAATAACATCTGCATCAAAATATTGACCTTTGAATAGAGGCCTATAACCATATTGTTCTCTTTTTAGGTAAGAAATAAAGTTTAGTATGTTTTCAGGGTTATTTTCATCAATTGGAGGGTTGAAGTTGGATCTAATTAAGACAAGCGAATACGATGAGTATCCAATTAAAATAAAAGTTAAAGAAAGTAAAGATGTATTCAATAATACTTTTTCTTTTACTTGTGAGTATCTAATAAGATAGAATAAGATTGAAATAAAAACTATTGTAAAAAATACAATTCCAGACCCGAATGGAAAACCAAAAGAATTAACAAAAAATCTTTCAAAAAAACTTGCAAGGGATGGTAATCCAGGTATTATGCCCTCTACTATTATTCCAATAATAATTAAAGATGTTACCAATGAAAGAAAAACACCTAATAACGATATTGTATTAGATTTCTTAAAATAAATTATTAATGCTAGAGCTGGTATTGCTACTAGATTTAGTAGGTGAACACCTATAGATAAACCCATCATGTAAGCAATCAATAATATCCATTTATTTTGTTTTACTTCATCTTTCGTACTTTCCCATCGCATTATAGCCCAAAACACAAAAGCCGTAAAAAATGATGACATTGCATACACTTCAGCTTCAACAGCTGAAAACCAAAATGAGTCAGTGAAGGTAAATGATAGAGCTCCAGTTAATCCTGATAATAGAACTAAAATTATATTTGTTTTATCTTCAGGAGGTATAATTTTAGATGCTAAATGAGTTATAGTCCAAAAAAGAAATAATATTGTAAAAGCACTTGCTAAAACACTTAAAAAATTAATTGCAATTGCAATATTTTCAAGATTTCCAAAAGCAAAAAGTGAAAAAAACCTACCCAATAAAAGATAAAAAGGTGCACCTGGTGGATGTGGGACTTCTAACTTACTTGATACTGCTATAAATTCCCCAGCATCCCAAAAACTAGCCGTATCCTCTACAGTAATGCTATAAACTATTAGGGCAATTAAAAAAGTAAACCAACCTGTATAATTATTTAATTTCTTATATTTCCACATACCTAATGAATAAAGGCGAAAATAATTAAAATTATTATAATCATATTCTTAATGATTCAGTTATTTTGTTAAATGAATCTTAAAAAGAAATATTTTATTATTTACATTTTCATGAATTCATTATTGAATTCAATTTATGGCAATGTTAAAGATACTACTAGTATCCTAACAGATATAGATATTCAAATAGAAGCTACTTCTGCTATTAATAAGATGTATAATTATCAGTTTGAAGAAGCTGAAAAGGAATTTAGATGGCTTTCGAGTGAATATAAAAATCATCCCCTTCCTGTATTTCTTTTAGGATTAAGCTCATGGTGGAAAATTGATGCACAATCTAGTAAAAGTTATATAGGAGAGTCTCAGAAAGAGAATGTTCTAGATAAGAATTTTTTGAATTTAATGGATGAATCAATCAATCTTTCTAAACGAATATATAACCAAGGCAATAAAGTAGATGGAGCTTTTTTTCTTGCTGCTTCTTACGGATTCAAAGGTAGACTTTTATCAGAGAGAAGAAAATGGAGTGCGGCAGCTTTTGCAGGTAGAAATGCTATAAAATATCTGAAAGAAATCAGAAAAGATGATTTAATGATACCTGAAATATCTTTTGGAAATGGTTTGTTTAATTATTATTCAGTCTGGATTTCAGAAAGGTATCCACTCTTAAAGCCAATAATAAAATTATTTCCTGAAGGCAACAAGAATAAAGGTGTCGAGCAACTCAATATCGCATCAAATAATTCTTTTTATACAAGAACTGAAGCACAATACTTTCTGATGAGAATTTATTCTGGTGAAGGGAAACTAACAAAAGCCCTTCAGCTTTCAAAATATCTAAAAGATACATATCCCGAAAATTCGATCTTTCATAAGTATTTTACACAACTTTTATATAGAAATAGTCGATTAAATGAATGTCTAAAAGAATCAAATAATATTATAATTAATTACGATAAAAGAAAATTTGGATACAATGAAGATGAAGCAAGAATTGCTCATTTCTTTTTAGGTGAAATTTACCATTCAAACTTAAACTTCGATAAAGCAATATTTAACTATAAAAAATCCATAGAATTTTCAGAAAAAATAGGAAAACAGAAAATGGGATATTCAATATTTTCCAACTTTTCTTTAGGAAGAATATCTTTTAATCGAAATGAATATA
>JAYZHZ010000144.1:0-5655 GCA_036166035.1 Bacteroidota bacterium | reverse complement strand
GTATCTCTAACAAACAAATCAAAATATTCGTTGTTTGGGTTAGCATAGTCAAAATCTAAAGTAACGCTGTAGGTACTATCGTTTTTACAATCCCCCACTTCTACAGATACGTTGTCAATCTCACAATTAAAATATTCTTCCTCCTCACAAGAAAAACTAATAATTATTAAAAAAAATAAAACTAAATTTAAATACTTCAAATAATGAATTTATATTAAAATAACGCATCAATATGATTAATCTTATAAAAAAACTATTTTATTATTTTCTCCTTTTTACAGGATTAATACTTTCAACATCCCACTTAGGAGATAATTATATGGGTATAAGTGATGAAGAAGGATACTTACTAACAATTGGAATATGTTGCTTGACAGCATTCTTTTTTGAGTATGTTCTACCTAAAATAAAAAATCCTCATTCTTAAAGGTTAAGAACTTCTCGTTTGAATTTTTCCTGGATAGTTGTAGATTTATTTTTTAAATAAAATTTACGAAATGAAAAAAATAATAATAGTATTAATGCTTACTTGTTTTAATTTAAATGCTCAGCAAGGTTTTGTAATGTTTAATCAAAATAAAGTCGAATTTGTTAATCAAGGTAAGGCATATAAATTATTTGATGACTATTTAAATCCTGTATGGAACCAATTAGTCGATGAAGGTATGATAATATCATACTCGATGATGACTCATGCTTGGGGAGATGAGTGGAATTTAAATTATATGATTGTTACTGAGAGTCATGAAGCATTTTTAAAAGCATGGGCAGAGGGCTTTAAAAGAATAAGAGAAACTATGCCTCAAGAAAAATGGAATGAACTAATGAAATATACATTAGAACATAAAGACAATCTATATTCTCTTAGACATCATTACTCTGGTAAATAGTTTTACAAGATGAAATAAAAACCCATCTATAGATGGGTTTTTTGTTTGCAGTCCCTAGGGGAATCGAACCCCTGTTTCCAGGATGAAAACCTGGCGTCCTAACCCCTAGACGAAGGGACCGGTTTTGGATGCAAATATATCAGTAGTGAAATAATTAAAAAAAATATAAAGTAAAATAATTTGACAGCAACCTAGAATTTGATTTGAAGATATAGATGTATAGATTTGCAAGGAATTAAAATTGTAGGGAATGAATAAAATTAAAATTGGCATAAATGGTTTCGGAAGAATAGGAAGATTAGTATTTAGAGCCGCAGAAAAAAATAAAAATATTGAAGTAGTTGGCATAAATGATTTAATCGATGCAGAATATATGAGTTATATGCTGAGGTATGACTCAACTCATGGAAAATTCAAAGGATCAGTAGAAACTAAAGGAAATGACTTAATTGTAAATGGAAATAAGATAAGAGTAACAAATGAAAAAAATCCATCTTATCTCAAATGGTCTGATATAGGAGCAGAATACATTGTAGAATCAACAGGTTTATTCCTTACAAAAGATTCCGCCAAAGGACATATTGAATCAGGTGCTAAAAAAGTTATTATGTCTGCACCGTCTAAGGATGATACTCCTATGTTTGTAATGGGAGTAAATAATGAAACATACACTAATGATATGAATTTTGTCTCTAATGCCTCATGTACCACAAACTGTTTAGCTCCTATTGCAAAAGTTTTGAATGATAACTTTGGTATTGAAAGTGGACTAATGACAACTGTTCATGCCGCTACATCTTCTCAAAAAATTGTCGATAGTCCATCAAGAAAAGACTGGAGAGGTGGAAGAGCTGCTTTTTCTAATATAATCCCTTCTTCAACTGGTGCAGCAAAAGCTGTTGGAAAAGTTATTCCAAGTCTTGATGGTAAATTAACAGGCATGGCATTTAGAGTACCAACTGTAGATGTATCCGTCGTAGATCTTACTGTAAATCTTGTAAATAAAACATCCTATGATGAAATATGTGATGCAATGAAAAAAGCATCTCAAAATGATTTAAATGGAATTCTAGGTTATACAAATGAACCTGTTGTATCAACTGATTTTATGGGTGATTCAAGAACATCAATTTTTGATGCAGGTGCTGGAATTATGCTAAATGAAACTTTTGTAAAACTTGTGAGTTGGTATGATAATGAATGGGGCTATTCATCAAAAGTTATTGAATTAATTGAATATATGAATTCTAAGGATAATTAAATAAGAACTATACCCTGAGACCGCATCTCTTCAAAAGCAAATTTACAATCATTACTATCAATCCCTCTAATACATTTTGTAATAACTCTAGTGTAAAAACCTTCTGACACTGAATCAAGTGCGGTGAATTTTAAACAATATTCTGTTGCTAGACCAACATAGTCTATTTTCTCAACTTTTTTCTCTTTTAGAAATTCAGATAATCCTGTAGATTTATTTTTTGCATTATCAAAAAATCCGCTATAGCTATCTATACCTGAATCCATTCCTTTATATATTACTTTATCTATTTTATTTGAATCTAATTCAACAGGAAAATTTGATCCATCAGAGTCTTGTATACAGTGATTAGGCCACAAAACTTGTTTTATACCATTAATTCTTATTGTATCTCCATTACGTTTACCCTCATGGTTTGATGAAAAACTTAAATGATTCTCTGGGTGCCAATCTTTAGTAGCAACAATTAAATCGTAATTGTCTAAAATATCATTTATAGGTTTAATAATTTCATTTGCATTTGGAATTTCTAGGGACCCTCCATTTAAAAAATCATTTTGGAGATCGACAATTACTAAAGTATTCATTTATCTCTTAAGCTTAAAATCATTTTCTTCCTCTCTGTAAATAATGACTCTTCAAGACCAACAGGATAAACATGAGGGTTATCAAGTCTTTTGTGTGAATTGTCCAATCTCTCTAAATCAATATGGAGTTTTTTCTTTATTTGATCAATTTTTGGTGATTTATACACCAAATTACCTTTTTTAAAGATTTTTTTAAGTAATTCCTCATAATCAGATTCCTCTTTAAATTTTTTAAATTTAGTTGAATCATTAGGATCAATCATTTTTTCTTTTATTACTGATGAATTGATGTCATATATCATATCGCCATTAAACATTCCATCCTTAATAAATCTCCTGACTTGATGAACTCCCGGATTGTTAATTTTTATTTTTTGTTCTGATAGTTTTAATTTTTTTTCCCATTTTTCTTTATCATTCTTTAATGCCGATAATTTATAGACCGCACCAAGAGATGGGTTATCAAAAGCAGTAATTAACTTAGTACCTATCCCCCATACAGATATTTTTGCTTTCTGATGTTTTAAACTCTCCAATATAAATTCATCCAAATCGTTACTTGCAATTATTTTTACATATTCTAAGTTTTCTTTATCCAGGAGTTTTCTAGCCTTCTTACTTAGATAAGCCAAATCACCAGAATCTATTCTGATGCCAAATAACTTTTTGTTTCTTTTTTCAAGTTCTTTAGCTACAACAATTGCATTTTTAACACCTCTCATTGTTTCATATGTATCAACTAGTAGAACACAATTATCAGGCATTACCTCAGCATAATTTTGAAAAGCTGATACTTCTGAATCAAAAGCCAATACCCAACTATGAGAATGTGTTCCACTCACTGGTATATTAAAAATTTTTCCTGCTAAAACATTAGAAGTCTTAGAACATCCTCCAATATATGACGCTCTACTTGCAGAAAGAGATCCATCAATACCTTGAGCTCTTCTTAATCCAAATTCTAAAATTGGTTCTCCATTGGAAGCATAAAACATTCTTGATGCTTTAGTAGCAATTAAAGTCTGAAAGTTAAAGATGTTGATTAGTGAAGATTCAATAAGTTGACACTGATATATTGGACCTGAAACCCTTAAAATTGGTTCATTAGGAAATATTATTCTACCTTCCTCTATTGCATCAACATCACAAGTAAATTTAAATTCTCTAAGAAAATCTAAAAATTTTTTTTCAAATAATTTACTGCCACTATCGGACTTCAAAGAACTTAAATAATCAATGTCTGAATTTGAAAATTTATAAGAATTTAAATAATCTATTATATATTCCAATCCACAACAAACAGCATATCCAGAATTAAATGGACTTTTCCTGAAAAATACATTAAATGACGCTTTTTTATCATGAATACCTTTCTTCCAATATCCATAAGCCATAGTTACTTGATACAAATCAGTTAACAGAGAAAGAGAAGTTTTATAAATTTTATTTATCATTTCTATTCATTGCTACATTAAAAACAACTCCAAAAGTTACAAGAAACATACCTATATATACCAAAAAATTAAAATTTTCATCAAAAAATAAACTACCAATAGCTATTACAAAAATAATTTCTGAATAACTTATAATAGAAACTCTTGAGACTTTATCAGACTGATAGGATCTAGTCATAAAATACTGTGCAAATTGAGTAAATATGCCTATAGATATCAAAATTAAATAATCATTAAAAGAGGGCTCAACCCAATTAAAATAACTAATAAATCCACCTATAGGACATGCTAACATAGGAAAATAAATCATTAGAACAAGAGAATGTTCTTTGTCTCTTAAGTGTCTTATAATGTTATATGCAAAAGCAGCACATAAACTACCTGCAGAACCAATTAGTACACTTTGAAAAGTAACCCTGGAATCAAATCCCTGAATCAAAAAAATTCCAGAAAAAGCCATTAGAAAAAATATCCACTGAAATGTTGTCATTTTTTCTTTTAAAATAAAGACTCCAACCAGACTTGTAAATAATGGTGTTAAATAAATTAATGTTGATGCTGTAGCAAGAGGAATTTCTTGCAAAATAACAAAATAAAAATATAGACCAAGAGTACCAAATATACCTCTTAATAAGAGTAAAAACTTATTGTTACCAAAGATACTTTTTCCTTTACTTTTTAATAGAAAATAAGTAATTATAAATGAAATTAAACATCTAAAAAAGACTATTTCCATGGGAGGAATATGTGGTAACAACTTGACACCTATTTTAACAACCATAAAAAATATGGTAGCAAAAAACATAAAATATATACCCTTATTCAATTTAATTTAATTTCTCCACCTTTAAGTGTATAAGAATAGTCTGAAATCTTTAAAAATTCCTTATTATGAGTAACTATAACAAAGGTTTGATTATGTTTTTTATTAAGTTTTCTAATTAAATCAATAAAAATTTTAGAATTTTCAGAATCCAAGTTACCAGTTGGTTCATCAGCAAAGATTATATCAGGTGAGTTAATTAGTGATCTTGCAATTGAAACTCTTTGCTGCTCACCACCTGATAGTTCATTTGGTTTATGTGTTATTCTATCCGAAAGATCTAGTTCTTTTAATATTTCCTTTCCTTTTTTTTCAACCTCCATATTATTTGAATTAGAGACATAACCAGGAATGCAAACATTTTCTAACACATTAAATTCTTCCAATAAATTATGAAACTGAAAAATAAATCCTATTCTGCTATTTCTAAACTCCGACAATTTATCTCCTTTTAATTTATTAAGGTTCTTTTCATTAAAAAACACATCTCCTTTATCAGGTAAATCTAATGTGCTCAAAATGTAAAGCAATGTTGATTTACCAGCTCCTGATTTTCCAAAAATTGAAACGATTTTTCCGTTTTCAATGTTTATATTTATATCATTCAATACAATTATTTCACCAAATTTTTTTGAAATTC
>JAYZHZ010000143.1:0-9014 GCA_036166035.1 Bacteroidota bacterium | reverse complement strand
ATTTCTAGATGAAGATTTAGGAACCCCTCCAATTCCATTCCATTTATCCTTTAGTGATAGAACTTCTTTAGATTTTAAATTCCAACTTCTTATATCATCAGAGTTAAAAACTTTAAAATTATTAATTTCATCCAGCAACTTTAACTTCTTTTTAAGATTTTCATTTAGTGATTCTTTTATATTAGACACGAAATCTTTTTTCTTTTTATATATATCATCAGAAGCACTTTTGAGTCTTTCCCATATCTCATTTTGTACACTTTTATTAACAGGACCTATATGTTTAAATTCCGTATGTATATCATTTAATTTAGATACTGATTTCATAATATTAGTTTCTTTAACTAATGATTCAGCGTCTTCACATAATTTAGTTTTTATTTCAAGATTTTTCTTTCTATCTAATTCTTTTAACTCAAAATAAATACTTCTATTATCATAAAATCTATCGAGAAGAGCATTGTATGTTATCCAGAGAGATTTTTCCTTAGAATTATTAAAATGACCTATATCTTTCCAAGATTTTTGAAGTTCCTTTACATTATTAAATGTTTCTTTATTCTCAATTCCATTGACTAATTCTCTTAATTTCTTTATAATTTCTTTTTTCTTTTTAAGAAGTTTAAATGGATTTAATTCTTTAGCTTCATCATTTTTACCACTCGATTTTTCAGTCTTACTTGAATCTTTATTTGCAGAAATACTATTTTCAACTGGGTCAGACTTTTTAACAACTTTAGTAACTGCTTTTTTTTCAGAATCTAATAACTTAGATGAAGTATTTTCCTTATTTTTTTTATCAGATTTTGAACCGGAAACTAATTCTTTACTATTACTTTCTTGTAAATCATCAGTTTTTTTACTTTTACTATCAGAATAAACCATGGTACAAATTTAAATAATATTTTAATTCAAAGATGGGTCTGAAGGATAATTAGAAAATATTTTATTTTTTCCTCCATTTTTGGATAAAAATTTAAACCAAAATTTTTCATCAATATCTTTAAATATAAAGTCAGAATTATATTCATTGATAACAATCCAAGAATTATCATTAATTTCATCTTCCAATTGTTTTGGTTCCCAGCCGGAATAACCTAAAAAAAATTTAAACTTTAGCGTATCAGGTTTTTTTTTAGATAAATAAATAACATTATCAATATCACCACCAAGAAACAAATTATTTTCAATTGCTAACTTATTTCCGACAACACCATCAAAATTGTGAATAAAATTCAAATAATTATGATCAACAGGACCACCATTATACAAATTATCAATTATCAACTTATCTAATGATGTTTTTATATTTATTGATGTGATCTTTTCATTAAGCTTATAACCTAGACTACCATCATCATTATGTTCACAAATTAGTATAACTGACCTATGGAAGTTTTTATCTTTCATCAAAGGTTGAGAAAATATTATACTTCCTTTCTGAACTTTATTATTAGATTTATAGTTGAAATAATCAAATTCCAAATATTAATTTAAATTATAACAAAAATGAAAGGAATTCAAAATTTAAGAGTTGATTATTCAGGTCATCTAATAAATATGGATAAAATGAAAAATAATCCAATTGAAGAATTTAAACTTTGGTTTGAAGATGCCAAAAAAAATAATATAGTTGAACCCAATGCTATGATATTATCAACACTATCAAATAAGGGATTAATAAATTCGAGAACAGTACTACTAAAGAATATTAAAGATGATGGTTTCATTTTCTTTACTAATTACGAAAGTAAAAAAGCTATAGATATCAAAAAAAATAACATTGTATCATCAGTTTTTTTATGGAAAAAAATAGAAAGACAGATTATAATCACAGGAAATTCAATAAAAATACCTAGAAATGAATCCACTAAATATTTTCATAGCCGCCCAGAAAAAAGTAAAATAGCAGCATGGGCATCAAAGCAGAGTTCTGAATTAGATAATACAAATAAATTACTGGAAAGATTTAAGTACTATGAATTGAAATTTAAAGGTAAAAAAATTCCTATGCCAAATTATTGGGGAGGTTATATTATAATACCTAACTCAATAGAATTTTGGCAAGGAAGAGCATCAAGGATGCACGAGAGAATAATCTATAAAAAAACAGAAAACAAATGGATAAAAATGAGGTTATATCCTTAGATAATATTAAAAAGATTATCAATCTTTATTTTTGAGTCAGATGTAAACCCTTCACCATGTTTTACTCCAATAGAGTGACCCATTTCAACAGATCTCGCATTAATAAAACCCATAAACTCTTCTGTTGAAATAAACGATTCAGCTTCATCACTATCTGGATTATAAAATTGACTTTTAAAGCATTTGATAGATTCTATTTTTTTATCAAAGTATTTAGATATGTCAACGACAAAATCTGGATTAATATAATTATTTTGAATACAGTATAATATAATATTAGGTCTAAATAAATCCTGATTTTTGTTATTAATTTTAGTTTTAATTTTAATTAATCCAGATAAAAAAGATGCTTTTTTTACCAATTTAGAAGCTTTTTCATGGTCTGGATGCCTATCAGTTTTTGCATTAGTTATTATAATATTAGGTGTATGTAATCTGATTTTTTCAATTAGTAATAAAACAGACTTCTCATTACTATCAAAAAACCCATCTCTTAAACCCAGATTATCTCTAAATTTTACTCCTAATACTTTTGCTGAATCATCAGCCTCTTTAAGTCTTATTTTTTCATTGCCTCTTGTCCCCAATTCACCTTTAGTAAGGTCGATAATACCCACTGACATACCATTACTAATTGATGAAAGAATTGTTCCTGAACATGATAATTCAGCATCGTCAGGATGAGCCATTATAACTAAAATATCTACATGCATAATTAAATATTTGAAATATATCTTTCAGCGTCCAAAGCACCCATACACCCTGAGCCCGCTGCAGTGACAGCTTGACGATAAATTTTATCTTGCGAATCCCCAGTTGCAAACACACCTTTAACATTAGTTTCAGTAGAACCTGGTTTAGTAATTATATAACCATGATCATCCATCTCAAGAAAATCTTTAAATATTTTTGTGTTTGGTTTGTGCCCAATAGCTATAAATACACCATTTAATTTTATTGAATTAATATTATTAGTTTTATTATTAATTACATCAATGCCTTCTACAGAATCCTTACCTAAAACTTCTTTAATTTCAGAATTCCAATGTATTTCAATTTTTTCATTTTCCTTAATTCTATTTTGCATAATAGTAGATGCTCTCATCTCATCTCTTCTAATAACCATATGAACTTTAGAAGTCAATTTTGATAAATATAATGCTTCCTCAGCAGCAGTGTCTCCCCCACCAACTACTGCAACAACTTGATCTTTAAAGAAAAAACCATCACATACAGCGCAAGCTGAAACACCCTTTCCATTAAGTCTTTGTTCTGATTCAATATTTAGCCACTTTGCTGATGCACCTGTAGATATAATAACCGACTTTGCACTAATTTTTATGTTGTCATCAGAATTAGCAACAAGATTACCTGAAGAAAAATCAACAGATTTTATCATTCCATTTCTTATTTGAGCACCAAACCTTCCAGCCTGCTTTTCAAAATCTTCCATCATCTGAGGTCCAAGAACACCGTTAGGATAACCAGGATAGTTTTCAACATCTGAAGTTATAGTTAACTGACCACCGGGTTGATCCCCTTTATATAAAAGGGTATTTAAACCAGCTCTAGAAGTATATATTGCTGCTGTATATCCTGCTGGACCTGATCCTATAATCAATACATCAACATTATTTTCTATCATAATTATTTATCATTTTTTTGTGGTCTTGGTAATATGGCTTTTCTGGATAATCTAAATTTACCAGTTCTTCTGTCTACTTCTATTAATTTCACTTTTATTTCTTCACCTTCCTCTAAAATACCATCCATAGATTCTACCCTCTCCCATTTTATTTCAGAAATATGTAAAAGTCCATCTTTACCTGGCATAAATTCAATAAATGCACCAAAATCTTTAATTGACTTAACTTTTCCGACATATGTTTCACCAACTTCAGGTACAGCAACAATTGCTTTAACTCTCTCAACAGCATTGTCCATATCTTCTTGATTTGAAGAGAAAATATTAACAATACCATTCTCCTCAACTTCCTCAACTAATACTGTTGCACCACTTTCTTTTTGTATTTCTTGAATAATTTTACCACCTGGTCCAATAACAGCACCAATCATGTCTTTTGCAATAGACATTTGATATGATCTTGGAGTATGAGCTTTTAAGTCAGCTCTAGGCTTATCAATAGTTTTAGTCATTTCATTTAGAATATGTAACCTGCCTTCTTTAGCTTGATTTAATGCTTCAGTAAGTACATCAAAAGAAAGACCATCAATTTTAATATCCATTTGACAGGCTGTAATTCCATCAGCGGTTCCAGTAACTTTAAAGTCCATATCACCTAAATGATCTTCATCTCCTAAAATATCTGATAATATAGCATATTTACCTGTTTTTGAATCTGAAATCATACCCATAGCTATTCCTGAAACAGGTTTTTTTAATTTAATTCCAGCATCCATAAGAGCCAAACTTCCCGCACATACAGTAGCCATAGATGATGAACCATTAGATTCAAGTATATCAGAAACTATTCTTATTGTATATGGGTTATCTTCATCAGCAGGCAGCATATTTTTTAAAGCTCTTAAAGCTAAATTACCATGTCCAATTTCTCTTCTTCCTGCTCCCCTATTTGGTCTTACCTCACCTGTTGAAAAACCAGGAAAATTGTAATGTAAAATAAATTTATTGTACCCAGAATGCATTGCTCCATCAATCATCTGTTCATCTAATTTAGTTCCCAATGTTACTGAAGTTAGTGACTGAGTCTCTCCTCTTGTGAAAATTGCTGAACCATGAGCATTAGGTAAATAATCTATTTCAGACCAAATGGGTCTAATTTCATTTAACTTTCTACCATCCAAACGTACTTTTTTATCTAATACTGCTTTTCTAATGGCATCTTTTTCTACATCATGAAAATAAGTACCAAAAAGAAATTCATTAAATTCATCATCAACCTCTATTCCATCAAGATATTCTTCTTTTATTTTAGAAAATTCTTCAGCCCTTTTTTTCTTATCCGCAATTCCTTTACAAGCAACCTTATAGATTTTATCAAATGTTTTTGATGTAATATCTTTCAATAAATCTTCATCTGATTCCTCATGAGAATATTCTCTTTTTTCAATACCACCTGATTTTTTCAATAATTCTTTTTGTAATTCACATAATGATTTAATTGCCTCATGAGCTACTTTTAGTGCTTCAACTATTTCATCTTCTGATACTTCGCTTGACTCACCTTCAACCATTGATATATTATCATATGAAGCACCAACCATAAGATTTAAAGATGATTTTTCAATTTGTTCTGGTGTAGGATTAACAATATATTCTTTTCCACACTTAACAACCCTAACTTCAGCAATTGGTCCATTAAATGGAATATTTGATATTGTTAGTGCAGCAGAAGCAGCAAAAGCTGCTAAAGAATCTGGTAATGCATCAGCATCAGCACTTATTAATGATAACATTACCTGTGTGTCTGCATGATAATCCGAAGGAAACAAAGGCCTTAGAACTCTATCAACAAGTCTACAAATGAGAACTTCATGATCAGAAAGTCTACCTTCCCTTTTAAGAAATCCACCTGGAATTTTGCCTGCAGATGCAAATTTTTCTTGATAATCGACAGATAAAGGTAAAAAATTCATATTTTCTTTTGCTTCTTCTTTAGCAACAACCGTTGCTAAAATCATAGTTTTTCCCATAGTAAGAACGACTGAACCGTCGGCTTGCTTGGCTAATTTTCCTGTTTCTAATGATATTTCTCTACCATCAGAAAGTTTTGTGCTTACATTAATTGGTTTTGTCATAATTGTATAAATTTTTGATATCAGCCCGCAAAAACTTGAAGAAAAAAACAGCTATACTATTTTCTAATATTTAGCTTTGAAATAATGTCTCTGTACCTATCAATATGTTTAGAAGAAAGATAATTTAATAATTTTCTCCTTTTTCCAACTAACCTTAACAATCCCATTCTAGATGAATGATCATTTTTATTACTTTGTAAATGATCTGTAAGGTGTTTAATTCGATAAGTAAACAAAGCTATCTGAGATTCAGCAGAACCTGTATCATTGTTTTTCTTCAACCGACCATGATTTTTAAAAATTTTTTCCTTTTCTTCTTTATCTAAATACATGCTTAGTCAAAGTTTAAATTATATTATTCGTTAAAATTCATGCAAAAATAGGTAAATATTAATTTATTAAAAATAATTACTGTTTTTTCTCAGAAAATGAAATTTTGTTCTTTAAGAAGTTAAATAAGTTAGTTTCAAAAATTCTAGAATCTTTTTTTGAATGATAAAGAAAAAATAAACCTATAGGTAATAAAACGATATTAGATAGCCAAGCTGCCAAATCAGGTGATATAATGTCCTCCCTGGCCCATTTTATTCCCAAAATATTTAAAACATAATAAATAATATAAAATAAAATAGAAATTATAATAGGAACACCTATCCCACCCTTTTTAATTAATGATCCTAATGGAGCTCCAATTAAAAACATTGATATGCATGCAAAAGCTTGGGCATATTTCTTTATTAGTTCAATTTCATTCTTATTAATTTCAAAATTTTGAGACTTAATCCTTGCTGAATTTATTCCGAGATTAGTCTTTATATTTCTAGCACTGTTTAGAGCCTTAGTATATACCTGCTGATTAAATTTTAATTTATCATTTAACACCATATATATAGAATCTGATAAAGACATAGATTCTTCATTAAAAGAATAAAAATCATATACCTCTTCTTGTTCTTTAAACTCACTTCTCATAAATAAAACATCATCTGGAAGAACAAATTTGTTTTTCATATGATAATCATAAAATGATGATGATGTTTTTAACATAATGTATCTCTGTTTGCTCTTATTGTAATTCAATGAATCAATAGAATTAGATAATTCACTTGTATTCTTCATTCTATAATCACCAGCAAAAAGTTCTTCTTTTGTTCTCTTCAAATCAAAGGAAGACATATCAAATATTAGCTTCATAAATGAAAAATTATTTCTGTAAAATTGATTTATATATTTCACTTTTGATCGATCTGCTGGAATTTCAGTATAGGAATTACCATCATATAATTCAAAGACTAAATATCTGTTATCCAAAATAGAATACATGTAAGCCGAATCTGATAAAATTACTCTGTTGTTTCCTTGATATGTTACATGATCATAAATCATTACTCCCTTTAAAAGTTTATCTGTTATTTTCTTCTGTGTTTTAATAGTATATCCTGGAATCCCACTGTAAAACTGACCTTCCTTCAAATCCATTGAAGGCTTTTTTCTTTTAATATCATATAAAAGACTCAAAGCTTTTAAATTGGCCTTTGGAACAAAATTATTATTAGAATAAAATGCAAAAAATGTTATTAAAATAGATATCACAAATAATGGAACCAAAGTTCTTATCAGAGACATTCCTGAGCTTTTAATTGCAACTAGTTCATTGTTTTCTCCTAAATTCCCGAAAGTCATTATAGAAGAAAGAAGAACAGCTAATGGAAGTGCATCAGGTGTTATTCTAACTGAGAAATAAAAAAGAAATTCGAATAAAACTGAAAAACTTAAATCCTTTCCTAAAATATCATCAAAATATTTTAACATAAACTGAAGCAAAAGGATAAAAACTACGACAAAAAAGGTCACAAGAAATGGACCAATAAATGATTTAATAAGTAATTTATCAATTTTTCTCACAAGAGAAACAGGTTTAGGCACCAATTATTTCTTTCAGCTGGGCTAATAAATTATCCCATATTTGATAAGATTCTTCAAGATCATCTGTTTCAGTATATTCTTCAACTCTGACAAAAACAGATTGAGTTAATTCATTGATCTCTAATCTAAATTCTAAGGTATCATTATCTTTTGGTTTCTCATCTTCATTAACAAATCTAAATTTAACGTACCTGTTGTTTTTTATTGAATCAATGGTAGCAATTCTTTCTTCACCATCAAGCAAAAATATTAAGCTTTTATCTATGTTATTTATATTAACATCATCAGCAAACCATTGAGACAAACCTGTTGCTGTACTTAGGTAAGGAAATAACATTTTTCTCGATGCATTTATTTGATATTCCCCAACGAATTTTTGCTTTGGCATTAAGTAACTTTTTTATCAATTTATTAAATATATATTAAATTTTAAGAACCAAAAACATTTTCTTTATTTATAATAATATATCTAGATTTGCCTACTTTATAGCGAGGTAGCTCAGGCGGTTAGAGCGTCGGATTCATAACCCGGAGGTCGGGGGTTCAATTCCCCCTCTCGCTACATTTACCTAGTAAAAACATACTTATAAGTATCTGATAAATCACTATCAAATGAATAGCCAGTTGTGTTAAATGTTTTGATTTTTCCTGGGCTATTAATTTGATTATCAATAATGAATCTAGACATAAGACCTCTTGCCTTCTTAGCATAAATTGCTATTGTCTTATAAGTACCGTTTTTATACTCTTTAAAAACAGGTGTTATAACCTGGTTTTTTAATTTCTTTTTATTTACAGATTTATAATATTCTTCTGAAGCAAGATTTATTACGTAATCATTTTCATCTTCAATATCATCATTTAATAATTCTGTAATAGAATCTCCCCAAAACTCATATAAATTTTTTCCCCTAGAATTACTCAATTTGATTCCCATCTCCAACCTGTAAGGAAGAATCTTATCAAAAGGTCTAAGCAAACCATAATATCCAGATATAATTCTTAGGTTATCCTGTAAAAATTCTAAATTATCCTCTTTTATAGACTCAGCATCTAATCCAGAATAAACATCACCCTTAAAAGCATAAATAGCTTGTTTAGAAGAATCTGATTCAGAAGGATTTTTCCAGCTTTTAAATCTATTGTAATTTAATTCTGCA
>JAYZHZ010000142.1:0-6110 GCA_036166035.1 Bacteroidota bacterium | reverse complement strand
AGGAGGAGGTAGAAGAGGTTGCTGAGGAAGTTAAAGAAGAGGAGCCTGAAGAGGAGGAGGTAGAAGAGGTTGCTGAGGAAGTTAAAGAAGAGGATGAAGAATCTCTAAAAAAAGGTTTAGAAAAAACAAAAAAAAGTTTTTTCTCAAAACTTAAATCAGCAATACTTGGAAAATCTAAAATTGATGATGAGGTTTTAGATGATCTTGAAGAAATCCTAATTACTTCTGATGTGGGAGTTGAAACCACAGTAAAAATAATCGAAAGGATTGAAGAAAGAGTTTCAAAAGATAAGTATACAAGTGTTAATGAGCTAAACGATCTATTAAAAGATGAAATAGTTAAAATATTAGCTGAAAATAGTTCTGATTTAGAAGCATTTGATGTTTCTGAAGACACGGTTCCATACGTCATTTTAGTTGTTGGTGTAAATGGTGTAGGGAAAACTACAACTATTGGAAAGCTAGCTGCGCAGTTTAAAGAAGGAGGTTTAAAGGTACTTATTGGTGCCGCGGATACATTTAGGGCAGCTGCAGTGGATCAAATAATTATGTGGGGAAAAAAGGTTGGTGTTGAAGTTGTTTCTCACGGAATGAATACAGATCCTGCTTCCGTAGCTTATGATACAGTTAAAAAAGCTGTAGATGAAAAATACCAAGTTGTAATAATTGATACTGCTGGAAGATTACATACGAAATTAAACTTGATGAATGAACTAACTAAAATTAAAAGAGTAGTTCAGAAGTTTAAGCCTGATGCGCCTCACGAAGTTATGTTAATTTTAGATGGAAGTACTGGTCAAAATGCATTTGTACAGGCAGAAGAATTTACCAAAGCAACTGATGTGAATTCTATTACAATTACCAAACTAGATGGAACTGCAAAAGGGGGTGTAGTAATAGGTATAACAGATCAGTTTAAAATTCCAATCAAATATGTAGGTGTTGGAGAGAAGATTGGTGATCTCAAATTATTCCATAAAGGTGAATTTGTCAATTCATTTTTTGATTAATGGAGATATTCAAAATATTTTCTGAATTTATAATTAATTCTGCCGATAAAATATGGAATGGTCCTGTTCTTGTAACGCTTCTTTTGGGAGGAGGTCTCTACTTATTATTTAGATCAAAACTAGTCCCCTTGATTTATTTCACTCATGCGTTTAAATTATTAAAAAGAAAAAATGATTCCACTCAAGGCTTGACTTCTTTTGAAAGTGTTTCAAGTCAAATTTCAGGAATAGTCGGTATGGGTAATATAAGTGGTGTTGCTGTTGCAATATCTCTAGGAGGTCCTGGTGCTGTTTTTTGGATGTGGCTAACAGCTTTTCTTGGTATGGTAACAAAATTTTACACGTGCTCTTTGGCTGTATTATATAGAGAAAAAAAAGAAAATGAAAACGTAGGAGGACCTATGATGGTAATAGTCAAAGGTTTAGGAGAGAGATGGAAACCTATGGCTATTATGTTTTGCTTTTTTGGGTTATTGGGTGTTTCTCCAATATTTCAATCAAATCAAATAGTTGAGGTTATCAACTCAGTTATGATAAAAGAGAATTTCATTATGGGAAATAAATTTTATAATGATTTTATAATTGGCTTATGTATAGCACTTATTGTATCATTTGTCATCTTAGGTGGCATAAAAAGAATTGGTAAGGTTGCAAGTAAACTTGCCCCTATTATGGTTATAACTTATATGATTGTAGTTTTCTATATTATTATAATTCATTTTGACAGAATTATACCAACCCTCGTTCTAATAATTACTGATGCCTTTAACGCTAATTCTATTTTAGGTGGTTCAGTAGCTTCTATAATTTTAATAGGAGCTAGAAGAGCCTCTTTCTCAAATGAAGCAGGTATTGGGACGGCACCAATCATCCATGCTTCAAGTAAGACAGAAAATCCTATTGATGAGGGAATGGTATCTATGATTGGTCCTTTTGTGGACACAATTATAGTCTGTACCCTAACGGCCTTATGTATACTGGTAACAGATACCTGGAAAGATTTTGACTACGCTGGTATTGAAATTGTTGCAAATGCATTTAATTCATCATTACCTTTAATTGGCCCTTATTTATTGTTATTTACTACTTTAACATTTGCCATTTCTACTTTATTTAGTTTATCCTTTTTTGGAGAAAGATGTATGGCATTTCTAATAGGAGAAAAAAATAAAAACATCTATAGATATATTTATTTAGCTTTAATTTTAATTGGTTCTGTCTCTTCTTTAAAGTTTGTAATTAGCCTAATAGATCTCTCTTATGGTATAATGGCATTTCCTACAATGATATCAGCAATCCTTCTTGCCCCTAAAATTGAAGTTTTTTCTAGAAAATATTTTAAAAAATTAAAATAACACTTATGAGAACAAATTTTTATATTTGTAGTCCCAAAAAAATTGAATATGAAAATAATTATAGCGGGAACTGGTGAAGTTGGGTTTCACCTCTCTAAGTTACTTGCTCAAGAATCCCACGATATAGTCATAATTGACCATAATAAAAGAGCGCTTGAAAAAGCCACTAAAACTCTTGATGTTTCAACCGTCAAAGGAGATGCTACTTCTATAAAAACTCTTGAAAATGCTGGAATAAGTAAAGCAGATTTATTAATTGCTGTAACATCAACTCAACATGTTAATATTTTATCGTGTATTATTGGTAAGAATCTTGGTGTTAAGAAATGCATTGCCAGAATTTCTAAATCAGAGTTTCTTCATAGAAAAGAAACTTTTGACTTAAAGTCAATTGGTATTGATGAAGTTATTTATCCAGAGTCTCTAGGTGCGAATGAAATTAAAAATTTGCTAAAAGAGTCAGCAGTCACAGACTCTTTTGAATTTGAAAACGGTAAACTACAATTAATTGGAATAAAAATCGATGAAAAATCAGAATTAAAAGATAAAACTCTAGGCCAAACAATTTATCTTAATCCTAATACAAATTTTACTCCTGTAGCGATAGTTAGGGATATAGAAGATAAGATTGAGAATGAAACTATAATTCCTAGATCCCATAACATTTTAAAAAAAGATGACCATGCATACTTTATTGCTGATTCGGAAGGTGGAGTAGAACGAGTACTTGCTCTTTCTGGAAAAAAACACCTTGATATAAATAATTTAATGATATACGGAGGATCTGATCTCGCTTACATTACAGCAAAACATCTTTCAAAAAAATATAATATTAAATTAATTTGTGAAGATTTAGTTCACTGTGAAAAACTTGCTGATGAATTACCAAACGTAATGGTTCTTAATGGTCTTGCTACAGATATAGATTTTCTTAGAGAAGAAGATTTGGATTCTATGGATGCATTTTTAGCTCTTTCAAGTGATACAGAAAAAAATATTTTAGCTTCTTTGGCAGCTAAGGAATCAGGTGTAAAGAAAACGATATCTCAAGTTGAAAATATAGATTTCATTCCTTTGGCTCAGAATATGGGTCTTAACACAACTATTAATATTAAATATTTGACTGCAAACTTTATTGTTAAATATATAAGAGAGGGAGAATTATTAAATTTTACTTTATTGCAAGGTGTGGATGCAGAAGTAATTGAAGTCGAAGTAAAAGAAAATTCACAAGTTTTAGAAAGTTCATTAAAAGATTTAGATTTTCCAAAAGAAGGTATAGTAGGAGGTATAATTAGAGATAATGATGCTATGATACCTAGAGGAAAATTTAAATTTGAAATTGGAGATAGAGTTTTAATTGTTACTAAAAAAAGTGGCAAAAAATCAATTGAGGCGATGTTCAAATGAAATTCAATCTAAATGTTATAGGTAATATTATTGGAATACTGTTAATGATTAATGGGTTTTTGATGTTAACAGCGGTTCCATTTGGGCTGTATCATTCAGAGAGTTCATGGAAGGGAATTCTAATTTCTTCACTGATCAATTCAGCTGTAGGAGCATTTCTATATTATAGAACTAAAGATGCTGAAAATAAAGATTTGAAAAGAAGAGACGGGTATCTTATCGTTACTTCTAGTTGGATATGTATGTGTCTTTTTGGGATGTTGCCCTATATAATAACAGGTCAGATTCCAAATGCATCAAATGCATTTTTTGAGACAGTATCTGGATATACAACAACGGGAGCTACCATATTAGATGATATCGAATCTCTAGATCATTCAATATTATATTGGAGAAGTCTAACTCAATGGATTGGTGGTATGGGAATTATTGTGTTAGCAGTAGCTATATTACCTTTTTTAGGAATTGGAGGAATGCAACTGTTTGTAGCTGAAGCTCCTGTTTTTTCACTGGATAAATTACAACCAAGAATAAAAGAAACGGCTAAAAGATTATGGCTAATTTATATATCATTTACTATACTTCTCTTCTTTATTTTGTGGGCAGAGGGCATGAATTTATTTGATGCTGTTAACCATGCAATGACAACTTTTGCAACTGGTGGATTTTCAACAAAAAATGCTAGTATTGGCTATTTTGAATCACCCCTTATACAATATACTATTATACTATTTATGATTATATCTGCAACTAATTTCACACTAACATATTTTGCATTAAAATTGGATTTCAGAAAAGTTATTAATAATGAAGAGTTTAGAATTTATGTTTCATTTATTTTAATTCTTACACTAATTGTATTTAGTTCTCTAGTTTTTATAGACAATTCTTATTTAGAAGAAACATTTAGAGATTCCCTTTTCAACATAGCCTCTATAGTAACTACTAGTGGTTTTACAACTGCAGACTTTACCGGTTGGACAGAATTTATAACAATTTTATTTTTTATTTTGATGTTTTTTGGTGCTTGTGCTGGTTCAACTTCAGGTGGGATTAAAATTGTTAGACATGTGATTTTACTAAAGAACAGCTACATAGAAATTAAAAAACAGCTACATCAATCTGGAGTTTTTACCTTAAAGTTTAACTCTCGTAGAGTACCTGCTGAGGTAGTATCTAATATTTTAGCTTTTACTATGTTATATGTTGTTGTTTTTTCATTAGGTTCAATTATAATGACTCTTATGGGAGTAGATTTTATGACTTCTATTGGTTCTGTTGCTGCAACACTTGGAAATGTTGGTCCTGGCATAGGGGATGTTGGTCCTTCAAGTACCTATAACTCGATTCCAGTTGGAGGAAAATGGGTTTTGTCGTTAATGATGTTTATTGGTAGATTGGAATTGTTTACTTTTTTAATGATAATAACTCCAATCTTTTGGAGAAATAATTAGTTTTAGCTTTAATTAACAAAATGTACATCTTTTCCAAAGCTGTATTATTTAAATTTAAATTTCATGACATACTTATTATACATTATATGGAATGCTAATCCTGAAATAATTTCAGGTTTTCCACCAAGATGGTATGGTCTTCTGTTTGCTTCTGGTTTTCTATTTGGTTCTTACATAATGAGATGGATTTACAAACTAGATAATAGAGATCCAGAAGAAGTAGAAAGATTGACTATATATATGGTATTTTCCACAATTATTGGTGCAAGATTAGGCCATTGTTTATTTTATGATCCTATCTACTACTTATCTAATCCAATAAAAATTCTTTATATATGGGAAGGAGGCTTGGCAAGCCATGGAGCTGCAATAGCCATTATTCTTGGCATGATTATTTATTCGAAAAAGGCAGGAGAAACATTTTTTTGGGTAATTGACAGAATTGTAATTGTGGTATGTCTTGCTGGTGCTTTCATAAGAACAGGGAATTTTATGAATTCAGAAATTCTTGGGCTACCAACAGAATCAGGTAATGGTGTAGTATTCGCTAGAAGTGTAAATGACATATTATCATATAGGTTTGATGGAAGAGTTGAAAATATTACATTTCACAAGAGGGATGGAGACATAACCGAAAATGGAATTCCTTTAACAATTAGATTAGAGTATGGCGATGGTGTAGGTGTAGATGAGGAGTATGAAAATAATTATTACAGGACTAATGTAAAGAATTATTTAATAGGTTATGAGGGAATTAGAAAACATATTTATGAGGAACAAGGAAAAGATTTAGACTATAAAATATTTAAAAATGGCTCTAAGTATTATGCCGAAATTTACACTACAGGAATCCCTAGGCACCCTGCTCAGATGTACGAAGC
>JAYZHZ010000141.1:0-5914 GCA_036166035.1 Bacteroidota bacterium | reverse complement strand
ATCATTGGGGACTAGGAATATCAGCCAAAAACGTGAAAAGAATAATAGATGAAATAAATAGTCCATGGTTAAGAGCTACTCTTGATACTGGAAATTTTTTGGAAGACAGGGACAATCAAATTCAAACGCTTGCTCCTTATGCATGTCTGGTTCAAGCTAAAACATATTATGGTGGTGGAGTATGGTATTCGTTGGATATAGATTATAATAAAATAGGGAAGGTAATGAGAGATAATAACTATAAAGGATACATATCATTGGAATTTGAGGGAAATGAAGACCCGGATACTGCTGTTCCAAAAAGCTTAAAACTACTCAGAGATAACTTTTATTATAATATTTAGTTACAGTCACAACCCTCAGATTTTTGGAGATCTAAGAATATACATACGTTCTCATCTAAAATATTTGTTGAAAATGGATATTCATTTTGTGAAATACTGTCATATGGTTCAACTCTATTGACCTTATACCTAACATTCGCATCAGTTATAATATAAGTTCCTTTAATTTTTTCATTTCTAAATTTTAAATAATGGTAATCATTCATTAAAGAATCTCTTTTGTCAATATCTGGAACGTATGCATGATTTAATGTTAACGTTAGAAAACCTTCGAATAGATCATAATTATTTATTTTTTCATCTATATAATCACAATCTTCAATTTCTGAAAGCTTATAATCTTCCATATTTTCCATGTCCACACATGATATTATATAAAAACTAATGAAAAACATGAAACATGTTATTCCTTTCATTTTTTATGTTGATTATTTGTATTTTATTTTAAAGTATAATATTGTTAGAGCACATGAACCCACAAAAAAATTTGCACATATTATTGCTATATCTTGTTTGTCAAATGCATAAATAAGCCACACAACATTACTTAGGAGAATAATAAATATCATTGTAAGAGATAGATCTCTAGCTGATTTTAGTTTCCATGTTCTATAGACTTGTGGAAAGAATGTGAATCCTGATAAAAATGCACCAAAGAGGCCAATCATGTCAATATAATCCATTTATCTAGATATTTTTATGGATATAGTATGATTCAAATATTTTTTTGTTGAGAGCATCTCTCCACATTATTTTTAATCTGTATCGTTTAATGACATAAGTTTTTTTCTCAATAAACTCTTTTATTAATCTACATTTGATCATATCATAAACGTACACTATACATTTATAAAATCAAAAAAACCGCTTAATTATATCTTCATTTTTTATAAATTGGAAAGATGAAAAAGTATGTTTTTCTTTTTTTAATACTATTTAGTATCAATTTATATTCTCAGAATTATATTCCATCTGAGAAAAATCTTGAAGCTAGAAAATGGTTTTCAGATGCTAAATTCGGTCTTTTTGTACATTGGGGTGTTTATAGTATTCTAGGAGATGGTGAGTGGGTAATGAATAATCAAAATATTTCCATAGAGGAATATGAAAAATTACCTTCATTTTTTAATCCAATAGAATATAATCCAAGAGAGTGGGTGAAAACTGCTAAAAGTGCCGGAATGAAATACATTACAATTACAAGTAGACATCATGATGGGTTCTCGATGTTTGATACAAAAGCAAATAATTATGATATTATTGATAGTTCTCCTTATAAGAGGGATATACTTAAAATGTTAGCTGAAGAATGCAGAAAAGAAGGTATAAAGTTGTTTTTTTATTATTCATTACTTGATTGGCATAATGATGATTATTTTCCAAGAGGAAGGACAGGTAATGATATTCCTGGAAGAAATGAGGGCAATTGGGAAAATTATATTGAGTTTATGAAAATTCAACTAACTGAATTATTATCGAATTATGGAGATATAGGTGGTATTTGGTTAGATGGACACTGGGACCAGAAAGAATGGGATGGAGAAAAATTTGGTAAGTTAAAAGTCGATTGGCATTATGATGAGTTATATTCCCTAATACATGATTTACAGCCTCATGCATTAATTGGAAATAATCATCATATCGGGGTTATTGATGGAGAAGACTTTCAGATGTTTGAGAAAGATTTGCCAGGAGGTAATACAACAGGGTGGGGAACTCCGGAAGATCAAATAGGTGATTTACCACTTGAGGTTTGTGAGACAATAAACGGATCATGGGGATTTAATTTGAAAGACAGAAAACATAAATCTACTAAAGAATTGATACATTATCTTATTAAATCAGCTGGTTATGGTAGTAACTTTTTATTAAACGTTGGCCCAATGCCCAACGGAAAAATTCAACCTAGACATATTTCTACACTGGAAAAAATTGGAAACTGGATGGGTGTTTATGGTGAAACTATCTATGGCACTAGCAGGGGACCAATTTCACCTAATGACTCGATAGTATCAACACAGAAAGATGGTGTCGTTTTTTTGCATTTACTGAATATTAAAGGTGAAGAGCTAGAATTGAATAATTTTAATGCAAAAATTAAAACCCTATATAACTTCATAAACGAAGAAAAAATACCTTATAAGGTGAAAGGAAAAACATTAACTATAGACCTTAAAAATCAGATAAAAGATTCTATAAACACAGTTTTAGTTTTGAAAACAAAATAATTTTTAATTGAAAAATGATGGGTCAGTATAGAAAAAATAATCTGATTCTTCTTTGTGATGTGTCTTTTCAAGAATCACTTCAAATACCCTCTTAGGATATTCATCATTCAGTTTTTCAGACATTTTATTATTTTTCATAAATATATTTTATGTCAGGAAGTTCAGTGCAATAATAATGGATCCAAATATATAAATGTTGAAACAAAGCCAATAATAATGCGGCTTGCGATTCAAATATTACACCTGGTAACCAAATGAGAAAAAATGCAAATAGATACATTCCATTAGAGGTATATTTGAATATGCCTTTATTAACAAATGGTAGATTTTTGTATTTTTCTGGTTCAAAATGATCTATTCCAAAAGCTCTGTCAAAACCAAAAAATTTAGCAACTGAATATTGTGCATATAGACCAGGAATTAATAAAGAAATAATTATTATCCAGTAATAAGTAGAATCAAGATAGAAAGTGTTAGAATTTGAAATAGAAAGGATGGTAACAGAAATTGGTCGTAGAATAATAAGAAACGTGAACAATCTTTTGTAGTATAAAAAAGAATTCTCACCAAAATTTTTAGAAAGTTGTTTGTGATATAATTCGAGCCTCCAACAAATTAGTACATAAATCTGATGTGCTATTGGTATAATTATAGATAGAATTAACCATGATTTAGTATTTATTCCAAGTAAACTTCCTTCTAAAATTAAAGGATTAATGTCTATTGTTTTTTTGATACCAATTAATAATACAAACAGAAATATTATATGCCAATGTTGGTTTTTATAAACTCTCAATGGTAAAAGTTAATTTGATGATAAAATCCATTTACTCAACATTTTTTTTATCCTTTTTCTGGTGTTATTACTTATAGATAAATTACTCCAGATAAAGTATTGGATTAAATATCTAAGAATACTTCTCCGATAATATAGCCTAATAAAAGACCTATTCCAAAATAAAGAAGAATGTATAAAATTGTTTTTAAAGAATCATTCATTTTCAAAAATAAATAGTTTTAATCTATTTTATAAGATATTAAGAAATAATAAAAAAACTAAATTATAATTAGCAATCACAGCATTCACAATCACAGGTTGTTTGGCAATTGCAATTAGCACAGTTACATGGATCCATATTTTTTATTTATTTTAATAAGGTTTTAATCATAAATTCTTCAGCAAATGTAAATGATTTTTTTCTTGCCACGGGATTTCCCCCATAATTCACACCTCTTGTCACACAAAACATAAAACCAATTTTTTGAAGTAAGGGGTTAGACATTGGTATGTTAAGGTAATCCATCATTATGTGTCCATCTTCAGATAATCTAAATAAACAATCGCTAAAATTATATGCTTCTTCATTTCTTATTACTGGTGAATTTCTATCAAAAGAATGATGTGAATCTTTGTAGATGGTTAATCCAATATTAGATTTTTTATTTAACTTATTAACAAGGTCAGAACATGGTTTTGCAGGTGTCCAGTTATCTAAATCACCAATAAGTATGTGAATAGGTGAGTCAGAAAACTCAATATTTTCTGGTTCAATAAAACATGGGGGATAGAACGCAAGATGAGAGGCAAATTTTAATTCTTTATTAATTGCATTTTTAACAGGCATCCATGCAGAAAATAGAGTTACTCCTCCTCCTAAACTCCATCCGGTTATAGAGATTTTATTTTTATCAATATTAGGGTGTTTTGAAAGCGCTTCCAATGCTTTATAAGCATCCACTATCATAGCACTAATGGTAACCTGATTCTGTGTTCCTACAGTTGAAGTAATACCTCTACTCTTAAAACTATTTAATTCAAATGTAGCTATGCCCATTTTTTGATACATTTCAAGATATTTGTAGTGGTGTTCTCCCCACCCAAGACTACCTGCAACTCCTATTACTAAAGGAAATTTTTTATTAGGATTCAATGAATCATTTGGTAATACTAGTTTTCCGAAAACAGTCTGTTTTTCCTGATTATCAAAATCTTCAATTATATCATTAAGTGAAAAAGGATTTGAACTTTCAAAAGATATTAACTCTTCTATATTTTGCGATAATACAGTAAGTGAGGTGAAAAATAAAAAAAGTGTAACGATAAAATTGTATAACATATAGGTTAATTGTAAAATCTAATTGTTTATTAAAGGTTGAAAAATATCTAAATAACGGTCAGTAAATTCGTTTTTCATATTCCATTTTATAAATGAATATGTAATTACAAAGAGTATTATTAAGTAAACATTCTTAATATAACCCCTGTGCTTATTTTTAATAATTTTGTTAGAATTTTCTATTTTTTTTAAGCCTTCGTATGCAATCCATACAGATATCCAAAGAACGGTTGTTACTATCAGAGCATCAAATGTTATTTTGTCAATAAAAGATCTAAAAAAGTTAATCATTAAATATATTTTCAATTTTTAGTGTTTCACTAGGTAAAACATCATTAATGTTTGCAGAATAATTTGAAAGTTCATTATAAAACATGTCTACACTAATACCAAAAACTTCCTGGAATTTATTTTTCCAATTGTTATCTGTAGGATTCTTTTCCCAAAAATCTTTATAAATAAGTTTAAAAGATTCTTCTTCGGACTTTCCTAGTTTTTGAAGTTCCTTTACAAGAGCAAGCGTAATGAATACAGAAGAAGAATAGTTTCTGTCAACTGTACTGGATGAGGAAAATTTTTCATAGATTTTAGTATTGTTTATGGCTGATATATCAACCTCTGTCTGTGCTTCAAGAAAGTAATTAGTAGAATAAAATTGTTGTATATAAAGAGATTCAAACGATGCGGCAGTTCCCTCAGAAAGCCATTTTAATTCTATATTTCCATCATAAAATTCTTTGGATAAGGACATTTGGTACACGTGAAAATATTCATGAGCTACTACAGAAAACCTATGCATTGAGTTCCAGGTAAATTCATCATTAGGAATTTCTAATACCATGAATATTCTTTTATCATTACCACATATGCAAGCACCTGAATAATCTCCAATCTCACTTTTATATGGTGAAGACACATTATCATTCCACGCATACACATCTAATTCATAAAAATAACTTGTTGGATTAACTGGTATTAATTGATCTAATTTTTCCATAATTATATTGAACTCACTTACCCAATCCGTAGGTAAACTATTATGTAAATTATAATTAAAGTTAAATTCTGTTGGTGAGGGATTATTTTCTTCATCTGAATTACAAGAAAAAATCAAGAAACAAATCAAATAACAAAACAATTTTTTCATAGAATTAATCTATATTAATCTTAACTAATTTAGTTTCAATTTTTTAAAATCTTTCAGATTTGAAGAGATAATTATATT
>JAYZHZ010000140.1:0-3729 GCA_036166035.1 Bacteroidota bacterium | reverse complement strand
AAAGAGATCCAAATACATTTATTGATTCTCGTTTAGGTCTAAAATCATGGTCTGATTATGTAAAACATTTTGGTTTGGGATCTAATTTAAATATTGATATGCCTATAGTTAATACAGGTTTTGTTCCATCTTATGAATACTATGATAATTATTATGGTAAGAACAGATGGAAGTTCTCGAATGTATACTCTCTCAGCATTGGTCAAGGTGAACTCTTAGTTACACCATTACAAATGGCAAATGTCGCATCAATTATTGCAAATAGAGGACATTATTATGACCCTAAAATAGTAATTGAAATTAATAATGAAAAATTAAATAATTCTGAAATTAATGTTTTAGATATAAATAAAGAACACTTCAATTATGTTGTAAATGCAATGGAAGAAGTTGTAATATCTGGCTCAGGTAGAAGGGGTTATTTGAAAGAATTAAAATTATGTGGTAAAACAAGTACAGTTCAAAATCCACACGGATATGATCACTCAGGATTTATCGGGTTTGCCCCAAAAGAAAATCCACAAATTGCAATTGCTACATATATTGAAAATGCAGGATGGGGAGCAAGAGCAGCAACTTCAATTTCAAGTTTAGCAGCCGAATATTACCTTTTCAAGAAGATTAAAAGAAGTTGGTTAGAAGAATATGTTTTAATAGGGGATTTTATAGATGAGGAAGATTACCAATAATTTTTTTTCAAACGATGTTATAGTAACTGGAATTTATTTCTTCTTAATTCTAGTTGGTTTTATTTCAATTTTCTCTTCGGAATTCTCTAATGATGTTGAGGTGTTTTCAATCAAAAATGAATCTTTTAAACAATTGATTTGGATTTCCTTGTGTCTAGTTATATTCTTTTCTATTTCAATTTTAGAATATAGATTCATTTTTGATTTAGCTGTTCCATTGTATTCCATATCTTTAATTTTACTGGTACTTGTTATGTTTTTTGGACAAGAGGTTAACAACCACTCTTCCTGGTTTAATTTTTTTGGATTCAAATTTCAACCATCGGAATTTTCAAAATTTTCTAGTGCATTATTACTAGCTAAAATTTTTGATTCTTATACAATAAACTTAAGAAACCTAAAACATATTTCTTTAATAATAATAATAATAATAACTCCGGCATTATTGATTTTGATGCAGGGAGATACCGGCACAGCTTTAGTTTATTCATCCTTTTTTTTGGTTTTGTTAAGGGAAGGCCTTTCAATTAATTTTTTTCTATTTATATTTTTCTTTATTTGTGTGTTTGTACTAGGCCTTTTCCTAGATATAAATAGTTTATATGTAATTTTTACAGTTTTATTTTTGGTTGTACTAGGCCTTTCAATTAAGAATATTCAAAGAATTACAAATGCAACAATATTTTTTATATTAACTCTTGTAATTATAAATGGTCAGGATTTTGTTATGACTAACCTATTAACCCCAAAACAAAAATTGAGAGTTGAAACATTACTTAATCCAAATGCTGACCCTCTTGGTGCAGGTTGGAATATTACTCAATCTAAAATTGCAATTGGTTCAGGAGGTATTTTAGGTAAGGGGTTATTGCAAGGCACTCAAACAGGGTTAAATTTTGTTCCAATTCAAAGTACAGATTTTATTTTTTCTGTTATCGGGGAAGAGTTTGGATATGTTGGTTCAATGATTTTTATTATTTTGTATTCAATTTTTCTTTATAGGGTACTTATTTTATCCGAAAACCAAAAAGATAAATTTGCAAGAGTTTTTGGCTACTGTACTTTTTCTATAATATTTTTTCATTTTTCAGTAAACATTTCTATGACTTTAGGATTATTTCCCGTTATCGGAATTCCCCTTCCTTTTATAAGTTATGGGGGCTCTTCACTTCTTTCTTTTAGTTTACTTGTTTTTGTTTTCCTTAAATTAAATAGTATTAAGCCTTCATTATTATCAAGATAGGTTTATTTAAAACCTTTTTTAATTGAACTTAATAAGTTTTTTATTTTTTCATGATTTATTTTATTTTGAAATTCATCATTTAAATTTTCAAGAATAATATTTGATGCCTCTTCAAAATTTTCTTTAGATTTAGCAATTATCATCAAATCATCTACCTTGTTTTTGTCGAGAGAAAAAAGAGAGTAATATTCAGAATCGTTTTGCTTTGACTTTTTAATTTCTTCAAAGTCTACATTTAGTAAAGAAGATAACTCATCATTTAATATTTTGTTTTCCTTGGTTGGGATATCATCAAAGTAGTTAAACAATTCAGTTGTTTTTATATTTAATTTGCTACTCTTTTGTATTTTGTTAATTAAATAATCAAAAATCTCTTTATGATAACAGTAATATTTTGATTTAGAAATAAGTTTTTGAACACTATAATCTTCTGCATTTAATAAATCCTTTTTAATAAATTCGTGGGAATTAGTAACTAAACTCAATGCATCATTTATTGCTTTATAAAGTACACTTCGTGTGACATCAGGTTCTAGTTTAATATTATTAGACAAAGTATTCATAAGAGTATTTATGGAACTAATTACTTCAGGTTCTTCATAATTAAAATAATCTAACTTGTTTTTTATGAAATTTTTATTCCAAGCCTCATGAATGATTTTTATAACAAACAAATTTATTTGTTTTGATGGGGTTAGATTAATTAGATCTTTCCCAAAAATCTCATTATTTGCAATTTTCTCATTTGTTTTTTCTAGGTACTTATTAATAAGATTATAAATGTTCAATTTTTTTTAATTTTTTACGTTTACTAACTTGTTGATAATATATAAAATTCTTTTATATATAAATATATTGATAATTGAGTAATGATATTTATTAGGGCTTTAATTTTAATAGTAATTTATGTTCCTTTCTTAAATGCTCAGGTCTTATTTCCAGAGGATTCATGGAAAACACATTTTAATCTAAAGGATATTAAAAGATTACAATTTTACAATGATAAAATTTATTGTTTTGGAACTAAAGGCTTTTATTCTTTTGATTTAGTTGAAAAGACTGTAACCACTTCAACATTTAATGAGAGGTTTTCAGATTATAATGTTTCTGCTTCAACAACAACACCAGAAAATCTCATATTAGGTTATGGCTCAGGTCAAATTGATTTTATATCAAGTAATGGAATCTCATCTATTGATTTAAATAATACTGATACTAAAACTATAATTAATTCAATGCTAATTAGAGGCAACTTATTATATGTTTCTACATCTTCAGGTTTATTTATAATTGATGCAGAGAAAATAATAATAAAAGAAAAATACTCTAATATTGGATTAGGAGGAGAAAATATCAATATCATTGAAACTAAATTTTTTCAGGATTCAATTTATTTAGTTACTAGTGATTTAATTTATTATGTGAATATTAATTCATCCAATCTCTTAGATTATAATTTATGGAAGACAAAAAATTATTATGATGATAAAATATTGGGTTCATATATACTCAATAACAAAATTTTTTTCTATAGTACGAAATCCATTTATTCAAATAATGGGGAATTAATTTATGAGTCGGGTAAAAACAATATCTTTAAAATTAAGTTAATAAATGATCAACCTTATCTATTAATATTCGATGAAGAAAATCTAAATTCTACTTTAGGTGTACTGGTTGAAAATAAGTCTTTTCAGGAAATATATAAATCTAATACAGATTTAATATACGACTTTGATCTAATTATGAATCAAATTTGGGTAGTTGGAAATAATTTTTCTCTTTATAACATTGAAA
>JAYZHZ010000139.1:0-2885 GCA_036166035.1 Bacteroidota bacterium | reverse complement strand
GGTAACTGATAGTCAACCTGAATTGTTCCTAATTGCCATTCTCTATCTAATGAATCATTAACCATAAAATCTATTTTAGGGCCATAAAATGCTGCTTCTCCGTATACAACATCTGCATCTACACCTTTATCTTTTACTGCATCTATAAGATCTTTTTCTGCCTTATCCCATAATTTTTCGTCTCCAATATATTTTGAATTATCCTTTTTATCTCTTAATGAGATTTGGACTTTATAATTTTTAAATGATAAAGATTTAAAAACATTTAATATCAAATCCATAACTCCTATTACCTCATTTTTAACTTGATCTATAGTGCAAAATATATGTGCATCATCTTGAGTAAATCCTCTTACTCTAGTCATACCATGTAATTCACCACTTTGCTCATACCTATAAACCGTTCCAAATTCAGCAATTCTTATAGGTAACTCTTTATATGAGTGTGGTTTGAAATTAAAAATCTCACAATGATGCGGGCAATTCATAGGTTTTAGTAGATATTCATCATTATCTGATGGAACTTGAATTGGCTGAAAAGATGATTCTCCATATTTTTCATAATGTCCTGAAGTAACATATAATTTTTTTGATCCTATGTGGGGGGTGGCAACATGTTGATAGCCTTGATCTTCCTGTAGTTCCCTCATGAAATTCATTAGATTTTCTCTAATTATATTCCCATTTGGTAACCAAATTGGTAAACCTATTCCAACCTTTTCACTAAAGAAAAACAACTCTAATTCTTTACCTAATTTTCTATGATCTCTTTTCTTTGCTTCTTCTAATTTGGTAAGATAATCATCTAATAATTTTTGTTTAGGAAATGAGATTGCATACAATCTAGTTAATTGATTATTTTTTTCATCTCCCCTCCAATATGCTCCAGCAACATTAAGAATTTTCACCGATTTTATATATTTTGTTGATGGTATATGCGGACCTTTACATAAGTCAACAAATTTACCTTGTTCATAAAATGAAATTTCACCGTCTTCGAGTTCATCTATTAATTCTAATTTGTATTTATCTTTTTTCTTAGTAAAATGTTTAAGTGCATCTTTTTTTGAAACTTCTGATCTTTTAAATTCAGAATTTATTAAACATAATTCTTTAAACTTATCTTCTAGTTTTGACAAATCAATATTTGGTACATCTACTTTACCAAAATCTATATCATAATAAAAACCGTTAGCTATTGGAGGTCCAATTCCAAATTTAACTCCGGGGTAAATATTTTCAACAGATTCTGCTAAAATATGAGCAGAAGAATGCCAGAATGTAGATTTTCCTTCGTCATCATCCCAAGTATAAAACTTAATTAAGCCATCCTCATTAAGTTTGGTTGAAAGGTCAATAAGTTTATCATTAAAAGATGCAACAAGTACTTTTTTTGAAAGACTATTACTTATAGACTTTACAATTTCAAAACAAGAAGTTCTTTTGTTATATGATTTTATGGATGAATCTGGAAATTGAATATTAATTTTTGACATTATTTTAAACCTCTTTAATAAAAAAACTATTGTCAAAACGAAACTGCTTTCCATAAACTCCTTTTGGATCTCTTTTTCCAGCTCCAATTACCATACAAACCTGAGCTTTTGGTGGAAGATTTAATGTCTTTTTTAACCTGTATGAATCAAATCCCTCCATAGGACATGTATCAAATCCATATGCCCTCATTGATAGCATAAAATTTTGACAAGCTAATGCGGTAGTTTTTTGCGACCAAACTTTCATATCGTTAAATGATGTTGGTTCTCTAGGAATAACTTTATACATACCGACTAATGAAATATAGATTTTTTTTAACAGTCCAAAAATATTTAAAAAACCCTGACTGTATGCAATTTTTGTAAACTTATTATAATACTTTAAAACTTCTTTTGGTGGATTTTTTTTTGAATTTAAATAATCAACCATCATCTGATTATTTCTTTTCCAGTAGTCTGGTCTTGAAACAAAGACAAACAATTCTTTTGCTGTAGCAGCTGCAGGTTGGGATAAACACGCTTTAATAACTTTTTTCCTAATTTCTTTTGACTTTACGCAGTATATCTCCCAAGTCTGTAAGTTTGATGATGTAGGAGCTTTTAATGCGTTATCTAATGAATTATTAATTATATCTTTTGGAATATCCTCATTAGTAAATACCCTTACACTCCTTCTAGTTAAAATAACTTTATCAAATTCATCAGAATTAATGTTTGGAAGGGATTCTTTGAAGTTTTGATCTGTTTTTATTTCAGAAAGAATGGTTTTTATTCCCATTTATCAAAATTATAAAAAAAACATCACAACTTATTCTTAAGCTGATCTAAATTAGAATATAATTTGTTTATGTGATTTTTTATAGAATTATATTCTTCATTTGGGTTTGGAAAGTCTAAACTAAAGAAAGCAATAGCTTCCCAGATTTCTAATATATCATTATTTGATATTACATATGGCTCATATGTTTTATTATCTGAAATAAGCTTCAAAGACTTATCTAAAACTTCTACTCTTTTATAAACTATACCATCTTCTTTTGTAAGTAAAATATACGTCTTACCATCTTTTAAAAAATCAATATTATCAACATATTTTCCAATAACAATACTTCCTGAAGTTAACGGGAACATTGAATCTCCTTTTATTTCAAATGCTCTATGTGTACCACTAAAATGAAGAAATGGTAGTTGAAATTTTGGTAAATTTTCAATAAACTCAAAGTCAGAATAAGAGTTCAAATAACCAGCAGAAGCTTTTTGGTTTATTAACTCAATATTTTCATCTCCAAATTTATCAACAGTAATTGATAAAACTTTTACTTTTTGATCATCAGGTTTTAGGTAATTATCTTCTTCTAAATTACTTACATCTTTTTTTAAAATATTATC
>JAYZHZ010000138.1:0-2732 GCA_036166035.1 Bacteroidota bacterium | reverse complement strand
TTCTGATAGAGATAAGTGGATGAGATCTGAAGAAGCTAAAGATTACGGAATTATTGATGAAGTTTTAGTCAGGAAAAAGTCATAATCTAGCACCAATCAAATTTGATACCTCTAAAGAAGAGTCCTTATTTCCTATTTTATATTTTAACCTTTTGTACTCTTTCAATAAATTATCCTTATTCCTTTTTTTTCTTAGTTGATCTATGTGTTGAATTATATTGGATACCGTGAATTCATATTGAAGCAATTCTTTAACTGAATCTCTATTTAAAATTAAGTTTACTAATGATACGTAATCTACATTGAGAAGAATTCTAGCAAGAATAAATGAAATAGTTGATGCCTTGTATACTACGATTTGCGGTGTATTTATTAGAGCTACTTCTAAGCTTGCAGTCCCCGACATCACAATTGCATAGTTTGAAAATTTAACTGCATTATATGTATCATTATAAACTAACTTAGTATTATTTAGTTTATTTATCTCATCATAATATTTTTCAGAGATATTGTCTACACCACAAACTAGAAAATTAATATTATCTAATTTTTTGGCCAAAGAAATAAAAATTGGAAGAGAATACTTCAACTCTGAGATTCTACTTCCAGGCAATAGAGATACCCATTCTTTATCATTATTAAACATTTTCTTATACTTATAAGAATCAATTTTTTTAACTAGAGGATTTCCAACATATTTGATATCACAACTATATTTTTTATAAAATTTTTTTTCAAAAGGTAATATAGAATATATATTATCGACATACTTTTTGAGTGATATCATCCTTCCAGGATTCCATGCCCATGTTTTTGGTGGTATATAATAATCAACTTTAAATCCATTTTTTTTAGCAAATTTTGCTATACGAAGATTAAATCCAGGAAAATCAATTAATAATATAAGCTTTGGATTCAAATCTAGAATTTGCCTTTTACACTTCAATAATTTATTGTATAATAACCGAATATTCATAATTACTTCATTGAATCCCATAATATTATAAGAAGTATAATTTTCAAGAATAATTCCTCCAGATTTTTTCATTTCATCACCTCCCCAACAATGAATCTTTAGTGATGATTTCTTTTTAAGCAAATGTTTAATTATCTCTGAACCATGAACATCACCAGATCTCTCTCCACAAACTATAAAAAGATCAGATTTATTTTTTACCATAATAATCTACAAAATTCCTAGAAGTTTCATAGAGTCTTATTCTATGTAGTTTACAATTAGTATTTTTTAAAGACTCTAATTTTTTCTCAAGAATTTCCCAGATTTTAATAGTTACGTTTTCAGTTGTAGTAATTATACCATCTAAAAATGGGACATCAAGGTTTAGGTTTTTATGATCAACTTTATCTAATATCTCTTCTCTGATAATCTTAGATAATGTTTTTAAGTTAATAATCATGCCAGAACTACTATCTACTTCTCCCATTACTGTAACCATTATTTCATAATTATGTCCATGCCAATTTTTATTTGCACAAACACCAAATTCTTCTTTATTTTTTTCTTCAGTCCAAGACGGGTTATATAGTCTATGCGCCGCATTAAAATGCTCCTTTCTTGTCACGTATATCATGATATTATAACTTTAGGTGTATCTCCAAGAATAACTTCAACATGTTCCTCTTTAGAAGTACTTAACTCTAGTCCCTTATAATTTGAAACAATAGGAAAATTTTTGTAATTTCTTTCTATTAAAACTCCTATTTGAATTTCTTTCGGATTGTAAGAAAGAAACTTTTTTAGTGCATAAATCAACGTAGTCCCAGAATTCATAACATCATCAACAAAAACTATAATCTTCTTATGTAAATCTTTTAAATCTATTTCTGAAGTTATTTCTTTTAAGGTGTAATTTTTTTTGTCCATTTTGATAAAAATTACTTTTACATTAATATTTGAGTTTTCTGATATGTATTTGCTTATATTTTCAGATAAGTATTTACCGTTTGGCATCAAGCCAACTAAATAAATTTCATTCTCATTGATGTTTTTCTCAATTATCTCAAAAGAAATTCTTTTGATTTTATTTATTATATCTTCTGAATTAAGAATGATTTTCTTCATTTATGTCTATATAGGCATAACTTTACTATCCTTAAATGTAGAAAGAATAACCATAGACTGCAAGCTGTCAGTAACCTCTATTTCACTTACTGTCTCAAGCATTAATTCCTGATAAGATTCTATATTCTCAGACACAACTTTTAAAATAAAATCAGCCGAACCAGTAATATGATGACATTCAATAACATTATTTACATCTTTAATTTTATCAAGAAATGAAACAAGATTTTTTTTGTTATGCCCTTTTAGGGTTACCATCACAAATGTACTTACTCCTAAACCAATTTTTGACATATCAAGTTTAGCATTATAACCACTTATAATACCTTTAGATTCAAGCTTTCTAACTCTTTCTAAAGTTGGAGCAGGAGAAAGACCTATTTCCTTAGATAATTGAGCATTAGTAATTTTGGCATTTCTTTGTAATATTTCTAATATTTTTTTATCAATCTTATCAATTTTCATAAAGAATTTTATTTCGTAAAATTAAATATTTTGAATTATTGTTTCGTATTTTAAAGATTAAATGGAATTAATAAAAATATTATTTTATTTTTTTTAAAAAATTTCTTGATCTTTTATTTAAATCATCTTTTCTTTTGGTCAATTTTAATACCCTCTTAAAATAGATTTTTGCTTGTTTATATTC
>JAYZHZ010000137.1:0-3650 GCA_036166035.1 Bacteroidota bacterium | reverse complement strand
ATTATCAACTTCTTTCTTATCATACCCCCTGAATCCTGAACTGAATTTTTTATTTGATATATCTCTAGAATTGATACTTTCCATATATTCTTTAATTTAAATAAAATCATACAATTATTTAATAATTTTATATTAATTAGATGTTATATGGGTATAATCAAAACATTTTTTCCCTCTAGTAATTCAATTATCTCAGTATGGAAAATTGAAGAGTCAATAGATGAGCTCAGAGAAATTTCAAAAGAAAGTACTGATATCAAGAACGAAATTAAAGAGATGGAATATTATGCATCAAGAGAGGCATTAAAAAATGGGTGTAAAAAATTAGGTATAGATTTTATTGGAATAAAAAAAGACTCAAACGGGAAACCACACCTAAAAAATAATTGTGCAGAAATATCAATTTCACATAAATTTCCATATGCTGTTGTTATGATCAGTAAGGATAGAGCATGTGGAGTGGATATTGAAAAAATTGACAAAAAAGTTCTCACAATTAAAGACAAATTCTTAAATCATGACGAGGCAGTTTACATAGGTGAATCTGTAAAAAAAGCAACCAAGTACTGGGCAATAAAAGAGGCTATTTACAAGATTGAAGGAAAAACAGTTGCTTTTAAAAAAATAATAATTAAAGTACTCACTTCAAAAAATCAGTTTGCATGTAGGATTGATGAAAAAAATTATATTACTGAGACAAATGAGTTAGATAAACATATCATAGCTTACACAACTTAGTTTGAATTTTTCTGCCTTTTTAGATCTTTTTCTATTTTCTTTCTACTCTTTCCCAGTGGTGCAAAAAAATGCTTAGGGTTCTCATTCATATGCTTCAGGAGTTTATCTAAATCATATGCCGTTTTATTTAAGTTATTATATAGAGAATCATCAGAAAGTAAAAGGGATAATGTTCCTCCCTCTCCAGATTCAATATCATCAAAAACTCCATTCATAGAAGTAAGTATGATATCTATCTGATTAAATGTTCCCTCAAAATCCACTTTATTTAAATTATTAATCATACTATTTGCACCCTCAATAATTGGATCAATGTCATCCAGCTTTTTGGATAGATCATTAGTAAGATTATTTAAATTTTGAAGAGTTGTTGTAATTGTCTCTTCATTACTATCTATCAGATTATTTGTATTTGTAAGTACGTCATTTAAATTATCTAATGTAGTAGTAATCATGTCACCACTTCCTCTAAGACCTGAGAGAATCTCATTTAACCTACTTATTGTAACACCAAGATTATCTGTAATAGGAGTAGCTTTTTCTAGTAATTCAGAAAGACCCCCCGCTATCTCAGAGCTAATTGTATCTCCTTCATTCAATGGGTCATTGATATTGCCAATTGTTAATACTATAGCCTTACTACCTAAAAAATCATTACTGCTTAATGTAGCTTTTGAATTTTTACCAATTACTAACCCTTTATCAATATCCATAGAAACTAATATTTTATTATCTCTGTTCTGGAGTATTCTGATATTGCTTACTCTACCCACTGTATATCCATTAACTATAATCGGATTTGCTACAATAAGTCCGTCAACATTTTCATAGATAGCATAGTATCTGTTTATTGGTGAAAAGAAATCAATACCTTTCAAAAAGTTTGAGCCTAGGTAAAAAAATACTAGCCCAACAACACCAATTATACCTACTTTAATTTCTTTATTCATTTCTCAAATCTAGTTAATTTGCTTCTAAATACTTTTTGTAATCACGAATTGCTCTAAATATTGCGGATGCAAGATAAACTTGATGAGTTTTGTTATTCAATTTTTTCTCCTCAGCAGAATTTGTAATATATCCAGTCTCTATAAGTACACTTGGCATTGTAGTATTCCATAAAACTTGGAAAGGTGCCTGTTTAACTCCTCTTGACTTTATACCAACCCTGTTTTTAAATTGGTCTTGTATTAGATTTGCTAAGATTGTACTATTTTCAATTTTGGCTTTTTGAGTTAAAGACAGAAGCATTACTGACTCTGTAGCATTGGGATCAAAATTTTTATATGTTTCCTCGTAATTTTCTTCTAAAAAAATTACGGAATTTTCCCTTTTTGCAACATTCATATTAGCAGAATTCTTACTTAAACCCATGAGATAAGAAGTAGATCCATAAACAGACTTATTATGGAATGAGTCGCAATGGATAGAAATAAATAAATCTGCATTATTTTTATTTGCAATTTCTGCTCTTTCATATAATGATGGAAAACTATCATCTTTCCTAGTATAAATTATTTTAATTCCCGGTAAATTTTCTTTAATTATTCTACCTAATTCTAAAGAAATTGCAAGTGTAATATTCTTTTCATACGAATTATTTCCAATAGAACCCGGATCTTTACCACCATGTCCAGCATCAATAACAATTGTCCTTAACTTATACTTATCTTGCTCTATAGAGTTAAAAGAAGTTAAAAATGTGATAATTAGTAGCAAAAAAGACATATTAAAATACCTCATTATCGATTTATTTATTTACAGAAGATAAATTTGCACTAGAGTAAATTTATAAAAAAGGGATAAATTTATAAAATTGAGAAATCTTATTACATACATTTTGTTTTTCATACCTCTAGTATCCTATTCTCAAAAGGAATCAGACTCTCTAACTGCACTAATATCTTCAGATACTATTGCTTTAGATGCTGTTGATTCCATAAATAATAAAAGAGATATAGAGACAACAATTAATTATAGTTCTATAGATTCTATTTTTTACGATCTTAAAACTCAGACGATAAAGTTATATGGTAAATCTAAAATAAACTATGGAGATATTAATCTTGAAGCTCATGAAATTTTAGTAGATTGGAATGAGCAAATAATTGATGCAAATTATATGACAGACTCAACTGGCAAAAAAATCGGTAAGCCAGTTTTCACTGAAGACAACCAGTCCTATGAAACGGATAAAATCACATACAATTTTGAATCTAGAAAAGCTAAGATTAAAGGAATAGTAACTCAACTCGATGATGCATACATGCAAGGAGAAGACGTGAAGAAAAATGAGCAAGATGAGTTATTTATTCATGAGGCTAAATATACAACCTGTAACCTTGCAAATCCTCACTTCCACATATCCTCTAAAAAAATAAAGGTAATTCCAGGAAAAAAAGTAATCTCTGGACCTTTTCATTTAAAATTTGGAAACGTTCCAACACCCCTTGGTTTTATATTTGGAATGTTTCCGCAGCCTAAAAAAACAGTTTCAGGAATTATTATGCCAAACTATGGTGAAGAAAAAATGAGAGGTTTCTATTTGAGAGATGGAGGTTATTATTTTGCTATAAGTGACAATTTAGATTTGAGACTTACTGGAGACATTTATTCAAAAGGAAGCTATGGGCTAACTCTAGGAAGCAATTACAAGAAACGATATGCTTACAGTGGTAACCTTAGATTTAATTTTAATAAATCAAAAATGGGTGACTTTGAAAACCCGGCAACTTCAAATGATTTCTCATTTTCGTGGTCTCATACTCCAGATTCGAGAGGAAAGTCAAGTAGATTTTCATCATCAGTAAACTTTCAAACAAACTCATACAATCAAAATAAAAATCTTGTATATTCTAATTTTAATGAGAGTATTAATGCTCAGTTTAATTCAAATATCTCTTATTCAAAGA
>JAYZHZ010000136.1:0-8590 GCA_036166035.1 Bacteroidota bacterium | reverse complement strand
ATGCTTGGTGGAATATTATTCAATGTAATAACAGGTTTAATAATTTTCACAATTATCACATTTTATAATGGTGATGTATACTTATCAAAAGACGAGATTAATAAAAATGGTATTTTAGCATTAGAGCTTGGTGAGGAAGTAGGATTTATTACAGGTGACAAAATTCTTAAAATTAATGGAGAAAACTGGGAAAGAGATTCTGACTTATTCAATCCAAATTTGTTTTTAGATTATAATACAACCTTTAGTATATTAAGAAGCAGTAATGAAATTGACATAAAATTACCTAATAATTTTATCAATAAGATGAATAGCAAAGAGGCTCTTTCTTCATTTTTAAAAGCTAGAACACCTTTTTACATTGATAGTGTCTTTATTGATGGGAATGCATATAAAGCAGGTATTTTAAGTGGTGATGAAATAATTAAGATTGACAACAAAAATATTATCGATTTTTACGAACTCAAATCCATTTTAGATAGAAATACTAGTTCAATAATTCAGGCAACTATTAGAAGATCCGATAAGAATTTTGAAAAAGTTATTGAGGTATCTAAAGATGGAAAAATTGGAATAATGATTAAGAGTAAGCCTCTTTCATACAGTACTAAAAAATATAACTTCGGAGAGTCAATAGTTCTAGGTTCAAAAAGAGCATTCAGCATTGTCTTCATAAATATTAAAGCTTTTGGAAAAATGTTTTCGGGTGATATTGATCCATCAAAAAATCTTAGTGGACCAATTGGGATTGCTCAAATATTTGGATCAAGTTGGGATTGGTCAAACTTTTGGAGATTAGTTGGTCTACTTTCAATGGTTTTAGCATTCATGAACCTTTTACCAATACCGGCCCTAGATGGAGGTCATGCAACTTTCATTTTATATGAAATTATATCTGGAAGAAAACCGACAGAAAAATTTTTAGAATATTCTACAAGATTTGGAGTTATTATATTACTTGGTTTAATGTCTTATGTGATATTTAATGACATTTATAAGTTATTTGTTTAATTATAATTAGATAATTCCAAATTTAAATTGAATAGATTTATTTTCTTACTTATTTTATTTAGTTCAAAATTATATTCGCAATCAGAAACTTTAGATTTTATAGAGATATCTGAAAATGCAAAAATTAGTGCTCTTGGAGGAAATAATATTTCTCTTTATGAAAATCAAAATTATTTCCTTTCAAATCCAGCTTTAATAAGCTTTAATCGGGATAAAATATCTATAAATTACTTGAATTATATATTAGATATTAATTCATCTAGTATTCTCTATTCCGATAGTATAAAGTATATTGGAAATTATGGTTTTGGCATAAAATATTTTTCTCACGGAAAATTTATTGGCTATGATATGTTTGGTAATTCATTAGGAAATTTCTATCCTAAAGAGGTTATGATAACTTTTGGCAAAAGCATTAACTTATCTAATTTATTTATTGGCACTAATATTAAATATTTCCACTCAAGAATTTATAATAATTCAAGTTCTGGAATATTATCAGATATTGGTATGATTTATTTTCCTTATAAAGGGAAAAAACTTAGTATAGGTCTAGTTATTGCAAATTTTGGTATTATCTTAAATAAAAATAATATCGAACTTCCTACTACTCTTAAGATTGGGTCAACATTTAAACCAGAACATATGCCCTTAAGGTTTTCAATAACTTATGTAAAACCATATAAGTACCTATATAATAATATCCATAATATCTCATTTGGAATAGAGGCACTTATATCCAAATTCATAAACTTGCAAATTGGTTATAATAGAAAGATGGATAAAGGATTTGTTTTACCCAATTCAGAAAAAATAAGAGGTTTTTCTTACGGAATTGAACTAATTTTGAAAAGATTTAACTTTAACTACTCAAAAGTAATAGTAAATTCTATTTCAAGTTCTAACGCTATCTCTATTAATTTTAATATAAAAAGAATGTAAATTTAAATTATGGAAAAAATAAAAAATATGACTCCACAAGAAATTGTAAATGAGCTAGATAAATATATTATTGGTCAAAATGAAGCCAAGAGAAATGTAGCAATAGCACTTAGAAATAGATGGAGGAGACTAAACGTAAAAGATGAGATTAGAAACGAAATAATTCCAAATAATATATTAATGATAGGTGCTACGGGAGTTGGGAAAACAGAAATTGCAAGGAGATTAGCAAAACTTTCAGATGCGCCATTCACCAAAGTTGAAGCCTCAAAATTTACTGAAGTAGGATATGTTGGAAGAGATGTTGAAAGTATGGTAAGAGATTTAGTTGAACAATCTGTTAATTTAGTAAAAACTTTAAAAAAAGAAGAGGTTAAAATAAAAGCTGAAGAAAGTGTTAATAATATTATACTAGATATATTGATACCACCCATTAATAAAGTTCAATCAAATATTAATTTAAGCCTTGAAAAAAATAGTCAAAACCAAGACAAAGAAATTAATGAAAAAACTAGAGAAAAGTTTAAAGAAAAAATAAAAAAGGGAGAATTGGATGATAGAAAAATTGAGATAATTATTCAAAAACCATCTAATTCAGGAATTGGTATGGTTGGTGGTGGAATGATGGATGAATCATCAATGATAAATCTTCAAGATATGATTAGCAATATGATGCCTAAGAGAAATAAGAAAAGAAAGGTAACTATTGTTGAAGCAAAAAAAATTCTATTAGACTCAGAAGTTTCTAAACTTATCGATATGGATGAGGTAAAAGATGAAGCTATAAAAAAAGCAGAAAATACTGGGATAATATTTATTGATGAAATTGATAAAATTAGTGGAAGTTCTAAAAAAGGTGGGGGTGGGCCTGATGTAAGTAGAGAAGGTGTTCAAAGAGACTTACTTCCAATTGTAGAAGGCACATCTGTAACAACAAAATATGGTATCATTAAAACTGACCATATTCTTTTTATTGCTGCAGGAGCTTTTCATTTATCTAAACCATCTGATCTAATACCTGAACTTCAAGGAAGATTTCCAATTAGAGTTGAATTAGATACTTTAACCCAAGATGATTTCTTAAAAATTTTATGTGAACCAAAAAATTCATTAACAAAACAATATAAAGCTCTTATAAAATCTGAAAATGTTGAAATAGTATTTAATGAAGACGCTTTAAAAGAAATTTCAAAAAAGGCTTTTATAATTAATTCAGAAATAGAAAATATTGGAGCAAGAAGACTTCATACCGTTATGAGCAAGTTGCTTAACGAAATATTATTTGATATTCCGGAAAAAATTGGACCAAATGCCAAAATCGTAATTACAAAAGAGAATGTTGAAGATAAATTAAATTCAATAACTGAAAATAAAGATCTTAGCGAATACATATTATGAATTAAGCTCTTTAGGAAATTTTATAATTTCAATATTACCCTTAGAATCTTTAATGTTTTTCCATTTATCAATCATAAAATTAATTACAACAATACCAGTTGTAGGTAAATTATATAAATTAACCTCTGTAAAAAAATTAACTAGATGAGTCAATCCTGGATTATGACCTATTAATATTAATGATCTTACATCATCTTTAACCTGATTCAATAAATCAATAATATCATCGTAAGAAGCATGATAGAGTTTGTCAGTATAATTCTCAACTTTAATATTTATTTTATTCTTAAAAAACTCAGATGTTAGCCTAGTTCTTTTTGAAGAACTAGAAAGTAATTTATCAACATTATTGATTCTTTTTGATAAGAATTCTGCCATCAATCCTCCATCTCTATTTCCTCTTTTATTTAAAGGTCTATCAAAATCAGATAAATAAGGATCCGACCAACTTGATTTTGAATGTCTTACTATTACAAGCTTCTTCATAAGATTACATCTTCAAATTTAATTTCATTCATACACTTAAAATGTTTTAAGGGACATCTTGATAAGCCAATTTTTGTACATGGTCTACATGATAATTTGTTGTTTTGATAAATAAAAAAATTTGTTTTATAAGGATAAAAACCAAGATTAGGATGAGTTGATCCAAATATTGCTATTACCCTTTTCTTAAAAGCGGCAGCAACATGCATAAACCCAGTATCATTTGTATAAACCGCTTTTGAAGCCTGGATTATTGATGCAGATTGATTAATAGATAGTTTTCCACATAAATTATATATTATTGTTTTTTTGTCCAAAGTTCTAGCAATATCACCGTAATCAGTATTTCTAGACTTAAAAAAATTTTCAACTTTAAGAGAATTAGAAATTTCATCTTTACCTCCAATTAAAATTATTGGTTTATTTATTTTATCACACAATTCAATAATTTTTTTAACAGGTAATCTTTTTGTAAAGTGTTTTGCTCCCATTACAAAAGAATAAAAACCATTTCTATGAGAAATAGGTAAATCTTTTTTAAATATTTTATTATTTTCATCTATATAAAAATCCAACCCCATTCTATCATCATCAATATTTAGACCCCTTAAAGTTTCTATGTATGAACTAGCAATGTGTTTAATTTTCAAGTTTAATTTGAAATTAGTAACTAGCCATCGTTTAAAAAATTGTTTATCATAAGTATATGTTCTTTTAAACAATAATAACTTTAGATAGTTTGATCTTAAATTGTTATGAAGGTCAATAATCAAATTATATTTCTCATTTCTCAATTTAATATAAGTCTGATATAAATTTTTTTCAAATTTTATAACCTTATCAACATAATTATTGTTATTATATATAGAACTATATTCTTTTTTTGTTATGAAGTGTATTACACTTTCTGGGTATTTATTTTTTAAAAGTCTTGGTACAGGAGTTGAAAGAACTACATCACCAAATGAAGAAAATCTAATTATTAATATCTTCAAATTATTTAGTATTTATTTTATTTTGTTATTAATATTCCCTACAAGTTCAATAAAATCTCAAGACAATTTAGAAACTATAGTTCATCAAAAAAAGCGAATTGAATTTGAAATAGATTATTTAAGTAGAAATTATTGGATTAGTTCAAATAATGATAACCTTTTATTAGTGAGAGATTATGAAACTGGCAAAGAATTAGATTGGAAAATAAGTCTTTTAAATAAAAAATTAAATATTGAAAAAGATACTATATTAAATTTAGATAGATCATATAATATATTAAAGATAAAGTCTGATAAAACCAATTTTTATATTTTATATAAAAACAATTATTCCAATGACAAAGAATATTTATTATTAAAATATAACGCAATTGAAAATAGAACTTTACAAACTAAAATTAAATTCCCACTTAGTTTGAAAATAGTAGATATCTTAATATATCAAGATAAAATTGTTTTTTATAGTAGTACAAAAAATGGAAAAAATTTGGTTAGTATATATAACGTTATAAATAACCAATTAAATAATATATATGAATATTTATATACTGAAAATACTATTTTATACATCGACAAATTAGATAAGAATATTTTTTTTGTCTTAGTTTCAGAAAAAGGATCCAATACCCTAAATCAATTAGAGAGAAGAGTATACAACTTAGATGGAGAAAAGTTGGCTTCACTAAAACTTTTATCTTATAATAACTCATTGATAAATTCAAAGCTTTTAGATGTGGGAAAATATACTTATTCTATTTCTTTATTTAGTGATAAGAATTCAATTGAAACAAAAGGCATTCAGTTTGATAAAATATTTGAAAATAGAATTATCTCATCCAGATTGATTAATTTTTTAGAAATAAATTATTTTAAAAATTTTATTTCTAGAGATAGATAAAAAATATCAAAAAAATTAAAATCTAATAAAATAGATAAAATTAAATTGTCCTATCAGTTTTATTTAGATTCAATTTTTAGCTACGAAGATAAATTGATTATTACTCTTGAAGCATTAAAACCTGATTTTACCAATGATGGCTTTAGTAATTATTCTTATAAGCCATTCTACAATTCCTATTCCGGTACTTATGACACAAAAGTCAATCCTAATTTTGGTGGATTTAATCATAATCTTGGAATGATTATTAGTTTAAGTCTTGAAGGAAATATTTCTTGGTGTATTGTACAAAATATAAATTCATTAAATACATTTTATAAAAAACCTTATAATAATTATATTATTTCAAAAGAAAATGCTTCTTCCTTTTATGTGAATAAAGGAGATATTATATATTCTTCCTTTGATTATGATAATGGACTAATGGAATCAAATATTTTAAATATAACCCCTATAAATAAAAATGATATAATTGTAAATACTGAAACTAATCCAGAAGGGACATATCTTTGGTATAAAAATAATTATTACACTTACGGTGTACAAAAAATTAAGTCATCAGAGTTAGACATTAAGAAAAACAGAAAAGTTTTTTTCATAACTAATTTTGAAATTGTAAAATAGATAGAAAATATTTCAAAAATGAAATTATATTTGCAAATAAATGACGAAAAAATCTGGATTGTTTGATAATAAAAGATTAGAAATAACAATTAATCGTCTTTGTCAAGAATTAATAGAAAATCACAAAAATTTCAGTGATACAGTCCTAGTTGGATTACAACCTAGAGGAATTTATTTTTTAAATAGAATTAAAAAAAATTTAGATAGTATTCTAAATAAAGAAATTCAGATTGGATATCTAGACACCACGTTTTATAGAGATGATTTTAGATCAAAAGAAGTCCCTAAAGCTAAAGAGACTTTAATGCCCTTTCTCGTAGATGATAAAAATGTAGTTATTATTGATGATGTTCTATTTACTGGTAGAACAGTACGATCAGCAATGGAAGGAATAATGAATTTTGGAAGACCTAAAAAAATTGAATTATTAGTACTGATAGATAGAAAATATAGTCGAGATGTTCCAATAGAACCAACCTACTATGGAATAAAAATAAATACAATTACGTCAGATAGAATTGAGGTTAATCTCAGAGAGCAAGGATTTAAAGAAGACAATATCATGATAAAAAATATCCAAAATGAATAATTTAAAATCTAAAGACTTACTTGCGATCAGAGATTTATCAATAGAAGAAATTGATCTTATTTTTGAAACCGCAATTAAGTTTAAAGAAGTTTTATCAAGACCCATAAAAAAAGTTCCTTCTTTAAGACATTTAACTGTAGCTAACGTTTTTTTTGAAAATAGCACAAGAACAAAACTATCATTTGAAATTGCTCAAAAAAGACTATCTGCAGATATTTTAAATTTTTCGTCTTCTATAAGTTCAATAAAAAAGGGTGAATCGTTACTAGATACAATAAAGAATATTCTAGTTATGAAAGTTGATATGATAATTATGAGACATCCAAACCCAGGAACTACTCATTTTATTGCTAAAAATATTGATGCTTCAGTTATCAATGCAGGGGATGGCACACATGAACACCCAACCCAAGCTTTGTTAGATGCATTTTCAATAAAAGAAAAATTGGGGTCTCTAAAAAGTAAAAAAATAGCAATAATTGGAGATATTTCACATTCTAGAGTTGCATTATCAAATATCTATGCTTTACAAAAATTGGGAGCTGATGTTATGCTTTGTGGTCCAAGCACATTAATTCCAAGATATATTAAAGGTTTAAATGTGAAGATTGAAAATAACGTAAAAAATGCTCTCAAATGGTGTGATGTAGCAAATGTTTTAAGAATTCAGCTTGAAAGACAAAACGTAAACCATTTTCCTTCATTAAGAGAATATAGTTTATACTATGGTATTAACAAAAAACTTTTGGATGATATTGGTAAAGATATAATTATTATGCATCCTGGACCAATAAATAGAGGTGTTGAGGTTAGTAGTGATGTAGCAGATTCGGATAATTCAATCATTTTAGATCAAGTTGAAAACGGAGTAGCAATAAGAATGGCTGTTATGTATTTGTTATCATTAAATAGAAATTAATGATAATTCTTATTTATCTAATATTATCCATAGCAATAATATTATTTCTTAGTGCCAAACTCAAGGTACATCCAGCATTAAGTTTGGTAATTGGATCAATCTTTTTGGGATTTTTTCTAAAAATGAATATATATGATATTTTCACATATCTGTTCAATGGATTTTACCAAGCAGTCGAAGGAATAGGATTAATTATACTTTTTAGTTGTGTTATAGGTCAGTTTCTTAAAGAAAGTGGTTCAATTGAGAGGTTTGGGAATATCATTTTAAAAAACCTTCAGAAAAAAACCTTATTATCAATTAATATGCTTGGGCTATTTATTGGGACTGTAGTATTTTGTGACTCTGCTTTTCTTATTTTGAACGGAATTTCAAAGTCAATAGCTTCATCAACTTCTTACTCACTTACTAGTCTTAATCTTTCTCTAGCTGGAGGACTATACACATCACATACACTTATTCCACCTACACCAGGACCTCTTGCTGCAATTAATAATTTGAATGCTATGAACATAATAGGTGACATTATGATATTTGGAATGTTAGTTTCAGTTCCTTCATCTCTTATATCTTTTTTCTATGCAAGAAAAACTCTCATAAATAGAAATATATCGATAGATAAAATAAAAATAAAAGATAAAAAATTTAGTATACTACCCTATTTAGTTATAGTTATTCCTCTTTTATTAATAAGTCTAAATACTATAACGAATTTTATTGAGAATGAA
>JAYZHZ010000135.1:0-8902 GCA_036166035.1 Bacteroidota bacterium | reverse complement strand
AAAAAACGTCCTTTGAATATATTTTTTGTGTTTCTTTATCATTTATTTATATGATGTATAACATTACTGCAAAAAAACTTTATAACAAATTACGTGATAAAATAAATAATTATTCTGATACAGAATTAAAAAAACTAATTCAGAAATATTTTTTTTTAAAGTATAATCTTTCATCGGTGGATTTATTAATTGATAGAGAGATAGAATGGAATGAGGAAAATGAAAAAATATTAATTCAAGATATTTCTAAAATTAATCAAGGTCTTCCAATTCAATATGTTACACAAAGAGAATTTTTTTTCGATCAAAAATTTGTGATTAATAAATCTGTTTTGATCCCAAGACCAGAAACAGAAGAGCTTGTACGATTAATAATAGATGAACAAAAAAGCAATTCAAAGAAAAAAATATTAGATATTGGTACTGGATCAGGATGCATAGCTATTATTCTAAAAAAAAGTTTAAGATCTGAGGTTACAGGAATAGACTTTTCGGCAGAAGCAATAGAGGTAGCAAAAAAAAATAGTAAAAAATCAAATCATTCAATAGACTTTATTTCTGTTAAATTAGAAAACTATATTCCTGATTCTAAGTTTGATATTATTGTTAGCAACCCCCCCTATATTCCAATAAAAGATTTAAACTCAGTTGATATAAATGTAAGAGATTATGAACCCAACAAAGCTCTCTTTGTAAATGATGACCCTCTATATTTTTATAGAGAAATATTAAAATTTGCTAAAAGACATTTATTGAAAAATGGGAGTATTTATTTAGAAATAAATGACAAATATTCTGAAGACTTACAAAACATATTTTCTGATTATAAATGTAGGCTTAAAAAGGATATTTATGATAAAAAAAGGTTTTTGATTATTGATAAATTTGTGTGATTGCTATTGGATTTTTATTTTATTAAACTAACTATATACTATATCTTTACATTTATGCTTAGCATAAAATTTCTACCTGCCTGAGGGTAGAGGTAATTCTCTCTGACCTCATATGTCTGTCCTCCAAAATAACCAAAAGTATAACCATTGCTTGAATATAACCGGTCAAAAATATTATTTATTTGAAATTTGAAAAGTATATTTTTGAATAGTTTACGAGTTAGTCTTGACTCAAACTCTAAATCATTAATAAAATATGATTTAATTATTCTATTACTATTTGAGGTGTTATCTAAGTATTGTTTTCCTATATATTTTGACTTTAAACTTATATTTAAGTATTTATTTGTCTTCCATTCTATTACATTATTTGTTATTATGCTTGGAGAAAAAGCTAAGTGTGTTTTGGTATAACTATTTCTTATTGGTTTGAACTTATCAAAGTTTGGACCATAGTCATACAAGATCTCTTCAAAATCAAAAACATAATTTTTTGACAATGTAATAGATGAATTAATCCTAAAGGTGCCAGTATTTGTTGAGTTTGAAATTTCAATTCCATATCTTCTACTTTTTTTAGCGTTGGTTCTAATGTTGCCCCCTACATCATTTATTTCTCCCGTAGCTATTAGTTGATTTTTATATTCCATCCAGTATAGGTTTAGGTTTAATATTCCTCGCTTATAATTAAAGTTTTTTCCTAATTCTATGTCATAGAGGGTTTCATGTTTTGGGTTAATTTTAGATTCGATAAAATCACTCCTTATAGGCTCCCTATTAGCTAAAGCAAAAGAAGAATACATATTAATTTTATGATTAATTTTTTTATGAAAACCTATCTTTGGGTTGAAAAATATCTTTTTTGAGTCTATATCAACAAAGGCTCTATTATCATCAGAGCCCCCGCTTATATGAGAATATGTTCTAACCTGGAAATCAGTAAAAAATCTTGTTTTTTTATTTAATAAGAAATCATATTTAATAAATATGTTTGCGTCTTTTTTTTTAGAAGCTGAAAAGTAATAGGGATCTTTTAATAAAAAATTTGGTGTTCCTGAAGAAATGATTTTACCAAAGTGATCACCATCATATCTATTAAATGCACCTCCAATATTTAACTCTCCACCTTCTGTTTTATTTAGGTAAGCAAAAGTAAAACCATAGAAATGATTGTCTAACCATTTTCTTCTAATTATGTCAGTTGTTTTATCTTCTAGAAAATCAAAATAATTTATGAGATTATCATCTGGTTTAAATTGTTCATAATATCCCCTTCCATAGGTGTAATGTGTTGCAATATGTAAACGGGAAAACTCTGAAAGCTCGCGGTTCCAATGAACTTGGTAATGATCCTGTTGATAGTTATCAATCTCATTATCATACGTATAGTAATTATATGTTCTTCCTGAATTTAATAAGTTGTTAGCTTGATCTTGATTAAGACCATTATTTATAATTACTGCCTGCATTCCTTCAAGATTATTATTAACTCTTGCTTCTGGCACCCCCCACCAAGATTGATAAGTTTTCTCTTTACCAGAGAAGTTAATAATATCAATTGTAGAATTATCAAAATAATAACTTGCTGAGGCATAGTAGGATTTAAGATCAGAGTATGCTCTATCTATATAACCATCTGAGTTAATTTTTGATAGCCTTAAATTTAAATTTAAATTATTTTTAATAAGTCCAGAATTAAAGTCAATCGTGTTTTTAAAAGTGGAAAAGGATCCAGCAGATGAAGAGTAGTTTAAGCTAAAATTTTCAGAAGGGTTTCCTGTTTTGACACTAACGGTTCCCCCAAAGGCACCCCCTCCATTAGTTGAAGATCCAACACCTCGCTGTATTTGAATGCTATTTGTTGAAGAAGCTAAGTCTGGCATATTTACCCAGAAAACCCCATGTGACTCGGAATCATTATATGGTATTCCATTTATGGTTACGTTTACTCTTGTTGCATCGCTACCTCTTATTCTTATACCAGTATAGCCTATTCCGTTCCCAGCGTCGGAAGTTGTGTGAACAGATGGGGTAAAGTCTAAAAGAAAGGGGATATCTTTTGCTATGTTGTTTTTTTCAATATAATGTTTATTGATATTGCTAAACGCAAATGGGCTTTCCTCTCTTACTCTAGTAGAAAAAACTTTAATTTCATCTTTAAGTAATATCCCTTCTTTTAAAACAAAATCTTTTTTCAATTCATTATTTAAATCAACTTCAAATGCTTCGGTTTTATATCCTACATGAGATATAACTATGGTTATTAATTGTGTATCTGTTTTTATAAAAAAAGAACCCTTTGCATCTGAGTTTTTTACTTGATTTGATGATGGTAAATAAATATTAGCCCCACTGATTTTCTCTCCATCCTTATTTATGACGTTTCCTTCAAAAAGATTTTGACTGGCTCCGCTGAAACTAAGAAACAATAATAACAAAACTCTCATCACTCTATAATTAAAGATTTATTTTAGGGAGCTATATTATTTTGAAATTAATAATATTTCTTCGCCAGCATTACCCGGATCAGTTTTTAGAGTATAATCTCAGCTTGTAATTTAAAGCACCCCTTTGCTATTGAGCAAGGTATTAATTATTAAAAATAAAATCAAGACTATCTAATGTTCTTGTAGCATGAGAGCCACTTACAATTTTAAAATTATAGTTTCTCTTTTTTAGAATTTTTAAATAAAACTTAAAAATATAATCCCTATCATTTGGGTTTTCTCTTAAACTATCAAATACCCATGGTATGTCTGGCTTACATAAAATGTAATAATCAAACTTTTCTTGCTTTGATAAATTAATAATTCTTGAATCAGTTTTATTAAATTTTATTTTGCTCCATATTTCTATTACTATTAGTGAGGTATCTGCTATAAGAAAAGCACCTCCCCTTTTTATTTCTTTCTTAATAATTGCATTTTGCTCTATAGCAATTTGTGTTAAATCGTCATAATCATAATTGTTTTTATTATTGAGATATTTCCTTGCATATTCTTGTGTTAAAGAGCAATTTAAACTTTTTGATAATGTGTTAGCGAGTAAACTTTTACCAGAAGACTCTGGCCCTACAATTGAAATTTTTTTCATTGAATTTTTTCTTTTTTCCATTCATCATATCCCCTAATTGCTAAATATAGAAAGACCACATATTGTAGGCTAGTTATATATAATCCTTTGTATATAAATAGAGGAATATAAATTATATCTGCAACAATCCAATACAACCAATTTTCAACTTTTCTCCTTGCTAAAAGCAGCATCGCAGTTAAACTTAAGGATGTGGTTATACTATCCAGTATAACTACGTCACTATCCGTCATCTCCAAAACATTATATAATATAAGATAAAAGAAAACACATAAAATAAAAGAGGATATTTTTTCACTTTTTGAACAAAATGAGATTACTTTTTTAATTCTTAAGTTTTTTGAAGACCATAAAACCCAACCATAAACACTCATAGTAAAATAGTAAATATTGATGCCTGTTTCTGCATATATTCTGTTTTCATATGTTATGTATGCGTAAATTAGAACACTAATTATTCCTGTGGGAAAAACTAAAATATTGTTTTTTCTTGCATACCAGACGCTTAAAATCCCAAAAGAAGTTGCTATAATTTCAAGGGCGACATTCATAGTAATAATAGTAAAAGAATTTTTTAACTCAATTATAATGTATTAGTTTTGCTTGGCAAATAGATAAAATTCTTATTTGCCATGAAAATAGATAATAAATTTCAATTTGAGGCACTTACCTATGATGATGTCCTTCTAGTGCCTGCTTACTCAGAAGTTGTTCCTAATGAGGTTGATATTAAAACATCATTAACTAGAAATATTGGTTTAAACATACCCCTCATTTCCGCATCAATGGATACCATTACAGAGTCGAAATTAGCAATAGCTATCGCTCTTAAGGGGGGTATTGGCATTGTACACAAGAATATGTCAATAACAAAGCAAGCAGAAGAAATAAGAAAAGTAAAAAGATCGCAAAGTGGAATGATTAAAGATCCTATTACACTTGGAGTAGAAGCAAATGTTAAAGACGCTATCGCAATAATGAAAAAAAATCATATTGGAGGAATTCCCATAATAAATGCTGCTGCTGATTTAGTTGGTATTGTTACTAATAGAGATTTAAGATTCCAAAAAGATCAAAGCTTAAAACTTAGCGATATTATGACTAAAAAATTAATAACCGCTAAAGCAGGTATAACTTTAGATAGTGCTGAAAAAATATTAAAAAAACACAAAATTGAAAAACTTCCAATTATTGAAGGGAAAAAACTTATTGGTTTAATTACATATAAGGATATTCAAAAAAACAAATCTATGCCTAATGCATGTAAAGATGAGCTAGGAAGACTAAGAGTAGGGGCAGCTATAGGTATATCAAGTGATTGGCAAGAAAGATTAGAAAAACTAATATTTTCAAACGTTGATGTTATTTCTCTTGATACAGCTCATGCGCACACAAAATCTGTCATCGGTGTACTTAAACAAATTAAATCAAAATATTCTATCGATGTTATAGTTGGAAATATTGCTACAGGAGAGGCTGCTAAAGCTTTAGTCCAAGCTGGAGCAGATGCTGTCAAAGTTGGAGTAGGTCCTGGAAGTATTTGCACTACAAGGGTAATTGCTGGTGTGGGGATGCCTCAATTATCTGCTGTTTATGAAGTTTATAAATCAATTAAAGGGTCTAACATCCCAGTAATTGCTGATGGAGGAATAAGGTTTTCAGGTGATATTGTCAAAGGTCTTGCTGCTGGAGCAAATTTAGTAATGGTAGGATCATTGTTAGCAGGAACAGAAGAAGCTCCAGGAGATATTATCCTATATGAAGGCAGAAAATATAAGGCCTATAGAGGTATGGGATCAGTTGAAGCTATGGAGGCAGGAACTAAAGATAGATATTTTCAACATAATGAAAAAGACTCAAGAAAATTAGTGCCAGAAGGCATTGTGGGAAGAGTTCCCTATAAAGGAGAAGTGAGTGAAATTATATACCAATTAACTGGAGGCTTAAGGGCTGGTATGGGTTATGTAGGGGCAAAGAATATAAAAGAGCTGCAAAGCGCAAAATTTGTAAGAATAACAAACGCAGGTTCGATTGAAGGCCACCCCCATGATGTTTTTATTACGAGAGAAGCTCCAAATTATTCAAAAAATTAATTTTATATCGTTGCAATAAGAAATGAATAGATTATTTGTTTTGTTTTTATTTTTATTACTAAAATCTTGTACGTGGATTAGTAATCAAAATAATACTGAAGAGAATATCTTAGCTAGAGTTGGTAATAAAATATTATATCATAAAGATATAGCATACAGTCCCATATTAGGAGATAGCTCAGAGTTTTATTCCAATCAAGTAAACGTGTGGATCAAACGACAATTGATTCTTAATTCTTCATTTCAAAATGTAGAATTAAAAAACAAAATAGATAGACAGGTAAATAAGTATCGAGAAGATTTGATTTTATTTGAATTTGAAAAGTATCTTTTTTCAACTACAATCAAAAATCCTATTTCTTATGATGAGATTCTAGCTTACTATGAAGAAAATATAAACGATTTCATTTTACCTTTTAATTTAGTGAAGGCATTGTATGCTAAAATACCTCTTCAGGCACCTTCAATAAATGAGTTTAAGTCAGATTTTATAAGGTATCCATTAAGTGACACTTCTGAAATAAGATCTTATTGTTTTCAGTTTGCTGAGAAATCTTTTTTAGAGGATTCTATCTGGATAAAGTTTGATGATATTATTATAAATACCCCTTTCCCTAGAAATATAGATAAGACATCATTTCTTAAAACAAGAACATTTTATGAAATAAAAGAGGAAGGGTTTGTTCATTTTATTAAGATTTTAGATAAGAAACTTATTGGAGATTATTCGCCACTTCCATTTGAGGTTGATATAATTAACACAATACTTTTAAATAAGAGAAAACAAGAATTATTTGATAACTTGCGGGATAGTATTTTTACTAATTCTATTGAAGGAGTTGATTATGAAATTTATTAGAGTTACAATCATATTATTATTTAATATCTTTTCTATTGTTCAATTACAATCACAGAATAATCAATCAGGAGTTGTTGTAGATGAAATAATTGGAAGAATTGATGATTATATTGTATTACGATCTGAGCTTGAAAGCACATATCTTGAAATCCTTTCAAGAGGAGAAAGAATTTCGGGAAACACAAAGTGTGCTGTGTTAAAAGATTTGGTTACTAATAAATTACTTGTAGCTAAAGCTGAAATAGATTCAGTTATTGTTGAAGATAATCAGGTAGATCAAGAGTTAAATTCTAGAATGGCCCTTATAATTAATCAAATTGGTTCAGAAGAAGAGATAGAAAAGTATTATAATAAAACAATCGCTGAATTTAAAAGAGAGCTATTTGATGATATTAAAGAACAGCTTGTCATGAGAAAGATGAGACAAGAAATACTCGGAGATATTGAAGTTAGCCCTGAAGAAGTTAAAGAATTTTATGCAACTATCCCAAGAGACAGTTTGCCTTATTTTTCAACTCAGGTAAAGGTTTCTCAGATTGTTAAGATTCCTGAGGTTGGAAGAGAACAAAAAAACAAAACACGTGAAGAATTATTAAAAATTAGAGAAAGGATTTTAAATGGAGAAAGTTTTGAGATTCTTGCTACATTATATAGTCAAGATCCAGGGAGTGCACAAAATGGTGGTAATTTGGGTTTTGTTGGTAGAGGGGCTTTTCAGCCAGAATTTGAGGCTGAAGTATTTAAACTTAAACCAGGAGAAATATCTATGCCTATAGAAACAGAATTTGGCTATCATTTGATAGAGCTGATTGAAAAGAGAGGTAATTTATTTAATTCTAGACATATTTTATTACAACCTGAATTTTCAAGCAATGATATTAAGAAAACAATTAATTTTTTAGATAGTTTAAAAAACATAGCTTACTCTGATAGTGTTACATTTGAAGAGCTTGCCAGGAAACATTCTGATGATAAGTTTACCTCATCTTTTGGTGGGTATTTTACAGACGCAATGGGAGGGGAAAATGTTTTAGTTGAAGAACTTGATCCTGTAATTTTCTTTACAATCGATACGATGAAAGTAAATCAAATATCTGTTCCCTTTGAAAGCAGAACGGATGATGGAAAAATAGCTTATAAATTGATTTATTTTAAAAAGAAAATTCCTCCACATTTAGGAAACCTAGAAGAGGACTACCAAAGGTTTAGAAATTATGCCCTTAATCGAAAACAAAACGTAGAGTTGAACGAATGGTTTCAGGATGCAAAAGAAGAAGTTTTTATAAATATAGATCCTGAATACAATTCTTGTAATATTGTAAACTAATGAGATTTTTTACTTTATTTCTTTTATTAACTACGAATATTTTTTCTCAAGATCTCTCATTCCAACAAATTAAAAAATGGAATAGCTATGAGTATTTTGAGAAAAATATATTTGAAAATTATTGGAATGTATCTCAAAGTAGTAGGTTTTTTATTAAAGCAACTCACTTTGAGCTAGGAGAAATATTTTATTATAAAGAAGATACTCCAGATAATGTTGCAAATACATTTGAGATTAAGCTTTTAAGTAGAGAGATGATGATGAATATAAGAAAAGAAATTCTAGCTGAATGTAGGTTTATAAGAACATTTAAGATAGATGAAAATATTCACTCTTTTTATAACTGTAAGGACAAACAATATTTTGGGCTTATAGGAATTGGAATTGTTTCCGATAAAAGTGGAAATCAAATTTACTCTATTCTGAATAAAGAATTGTTTATAAATTAGAATCTGTTGATGCGATGGCATAAAACCCATCCTGCAGTGCAACGTTAGAAAAAGTAATGGCATCATCAGAGCTACTAGCTCCCGTAGCCTTTACGGTAAAATCACATTCTGTGCAGGATTTATATAAGAGCTTGTAGTTTGCTGCTGCTGCTGGAGAAACGCTATTTCCAGTAGCATCACTAATGTCT
>JAYZHZ010000134.1:0-2551 GCA_036166035.1 Bacteroidota bacterium | reverse complement strand
ATGATTTTAATAAATATAATATATTCAAAATGAATTATAATGAAATAAAAAAGTTTGACTGTGGAAGCATAAAAAATCCTAAATTTTTATCTCAGGAAAATAGTTTCGTTTCAAAACCTTTATTAAGAGAAGTAATAATCAAAATAGAGAATTATGTTAAGGAAAATAATATTGAAAAACCTAATTATAACATAGAAATAAAATCTAATAAGAAAGGGGATAACATATTTCATCCTAGCTATGAAATTTTTTCTGATTTAGTTTATCGAGAAATCAATAATTTAATTTCAAAAAATAGAATTGTAATACAAAGTTTTGACTTTAGAGTTTTAAAATATTTTAACAAAAAATATCCTAATATTAAAATTTCAGTTTTAGTAAATGATAATTATAATCCAAAAAACAATCTAATGGAATTAGGATTTATACCTGATATTTATAGTCCAAATTATAATAAACTAAATAAAATGGATGTTCTTTTTTTAAAAGAAAAAAAAATTGACATAATACCGTGGACTGTTAATTCTTATGATGATATTGCAAAAGTTTTGGAATTAGGAGTAGATGGTATTATCTCAGACTACCCTAATAGGGTTTTAGATTTATTAGAATGATATGAAAAAATTTGATGTTTTTGGAATAGGAAATGCTTTAGTAGATTGTGTTTGTCTTGTTGAAGATTCTTTTCTTGAAAAAAATAATATTGAGAAGGGCTTGATGACTCTTGTTGATGAAAAAAAACAAAAAAAAATAATTGAAAAAATCAATGATTCAAAACCCTTTATTCAATCTGGTGGATCAGTACCTAATTCTATATATACACTTTCTCAACTTGGTGGGTCAGGTTATCTGTCTATTCTTGTATCTGAAGATAAATATGGAAAAATTTATATTGATGATTTAAAAAATAGTGGTATACATACAGGAGGGAAAAAATATACTATTGATGAAGGAATGACTGGATCTTGTTTAGTATTAACTACCCCTGATGGTGAAAGAACAATGAATACCTGTCTTTCCGTATCTTCTAAATTTTCTACAAAAAATATAAATTTTGATGATTTAAAACTTTCTAAATATTTATACATTGAAGGTTATCTTGTTACTTCTGATATTGCTATAGAAGCCATTAGAAAATCTATTGAATTTTCAAAAAAAAATAAAATAAAAATAGCCTTAACATTTTCTGATTTGAGCATGGTAAAATATTTTAAGGATAAATTTCATTTTATTCTTGATAATAAAATTGATCTTTTATTCTGTAATGAAGAAGAAGCACTAACCTATTCTGGTACAGATAAAATTGAAGAGGCATATCAATATTTATTAAAATTCTCTTCTATGGTAATTATTACAATGGGAGGTGATGGCTCAATAATTATTAATGACTCTGGAGATAAAATTAAAATTGAACCTTATAAAACTAATCCATTAGATACTGTAGGTGCAGGGGATACGTATGCAGGAGCATTTCTATATGGAATAAATAATGGCATGACCATTAAACAATCCGGAAATCTAGCTTCAGCTCTTTCATCAAAGGTAATAAGTAAACTTGGTCCAAGATTAGAAAAAAGTGATATAGATTATATAAAACAATCATTGGTGTAATATAATTATTAAGACTAAAAGTATTTATCTTTGTACTCGTTGTATAAATCAATATAATTATGAAAAGAACTTTTCAACCTTCAAAAAAAAAGAGATCAAATAAACATGGATTTAGAAAAAGAATGCAAACTGCAAACGGGAAAGAAGTCATTGCAAGAAGAAGAGCAAAAGGAAGAAAAAAGCTAACAGTTTCCGATGAGAAAAAACATAAGAAATAATTTCTCAATAAATTTTATTTTTCATGAATCAAAGGTCAGATAAAGGCCATTTTTCTTTCTCAAAAGATGAAAGAATAACTCAAAAAAAAGTAATTGAATATCTCTTTAATTCAGCTAAAAAACTTAGAGTTTATCCATTTGATATAAGATTTTATAAAAATAAGAAGGACAATATAAACCGTGTTTTAATTTCAGTCCCAAAAGGTAAAATTAAGAACTCAGTAAAAAGAAATTTGTTAAAAAGAAGAATAAGAGAGGCTTACAGAATTAATAAAAATAGTTTATCTGATTTGGGATATTCAATAGCTATAATATATACAACAAGTGAGATTCTTTTATTTAAAAAAATTAATGATTCTTTAATTAAAGCATTAAATAAAATTAATTTAAAATGACAAAAATTTTATGTGCAGATACGACATCTGAAAACTGTTCAATTTCTATTTTTGATAATTTATCTTTATTAGGTAATGTAAATTCTAAAATTGAAAGATCTCATTCTAAGTTGTTACTTAAATTAATTGATGATTTATTAAATAAATGTAATTTAGAATTAAGTAATATTGATGCTTTTTCAATTTCAAAAGGTCCAGGATCATATACTGGATTGAGGATTGGCATTTCATCTTTTAAAGGTTTGTGTTACTCTTTAGATAAGCCACTAATTTCTGTAAACACTCTTGAATTATTATCAAATTTTGCAACAACAAAAATTTCTGATA
>JAYZHZ010000133.1:0-7070 GCA_036166035.1 Bacteroidota bacterium | reverse complement strand
GATATACAATTTTTATTTTCTGCTCCCAAAAAAATAGATGCTTTCTCTCTCATAGAGTCCATGATTTTATCTGTCTCAATACTGGTTATAAATTCACCGTGAATATTAGAATTTGAAGATTTATAATAACTAGAAATACCCTCTATAACCACATCTGGCACTTGAGTTCCTGCTGGGCCATCCAAGTAAATTATCTTGTTACCTTCATTATCTTTTCGCGATAGTGATGGAAATTGTCTTCTTATCTTTTTAAGATTTAGCATTTTTTTTTTGATATATATATATAGGAATTGAAAATGAAAGTAGTATAATTCCAGATATAATTGATTCTTTACCAACTCCAACAATCATCCAAACTGTAAATATGAATGCAGGTATTCCGGTTAACAATGAAGATTTGAATTTTTTTAGGGGCTTTCTTTGCTTGTATAGAATAAATATTTCAGATAGTGAAATAAAAAAATATAATATTAATGTGCAAAATGTAGATGTTAATATTAAGTAAGTAAAGATATTTGACAAATCTTTTGAATAATTAATAAGAATTAAGATTGAAACTAAAATTGTAGAAATAATTAGCCCTTTGTATGGAACTTCTCTTGAATTTGTATCAGAAAAAATAGTACCTAAAAGTTTATTTTTTGCCAAATTTTTTGGAATCTCAATCTGTAAGAGCGTCCAGCCGTTTAGACATCCAATCCCTGAAATAATTGCAAAAATTGCAATAATATTTTTCCCATAATCTCCCAAAATCATTCCTGTAGCATCAGCATATGGAGCGCTAGAATTTGCAATCTCACTCGGGTGCATTATTCCCATCAATGCTATTGTAGAGAGAATATAAATGATTAATGTAATTGTAGTCCCAATTATCGTTGCCTTAGGAATTGTTTTTTCTGGATTTTTTATACCATCAGCTGGTATTGTAGCAGACTCAATACCAAGAAAAGCAAAGAAAGTAAGTGCAGTTGTTACTGTAATAGCTTCAAAATTTGTTTCACCAGAAATATTTAAAGGAAAAAAATTATCAGTATTAAACACAAGGAAACCAACAATAACAGTTATCAATAATGGCATAACCTTAAGTATAGATGTTATGTATTGGAATTTTCCAACATTTTTTATTCCATAATTATTTACTACTGCTATAATTACAACCACAAAAATTGAAAAAGGAATACTTATTGTAGTGTCGTTTAAATTTGAAAAAAAAAAAGTTGAAAAAATTGTTATATCAAATGCTAAACTTGCATTAACCAATAGTATTGATATCCAGTAGCCCCAAATTACGAAGAAACCTATAAATTCTCCAAAGCTCTCTTTTGTATAATGGAAGGGACCACTCTTTCCAGGAAATCTCAAACTTAATCTTCTAAAAATTATTGCAATAACTAGTGCCATTATTCCAGAGATAAACCAACCAAAAATACTTATCGAACCATACACAGCAAGAGAAGTTGGAAGCATAAAAATCCCTGCACCTATCATGTTACCAATTACTAGGCTAATTGATTCCTTTAATTCTATTTTATTATTTTTTATATTGTTCATTGATTGTTACAATTTAACATTTTTAAATGAGTCAAACTGAATTTTTTTTAGGTATTGATCTTGGTAGCTCTTCTGTAAAAACTACTTTATTTTCTCCTAATGAAGGTAGAGTAGTTGATTCATATTCATTTCCAGAAAATGAAATGGAGATAATATCAATAAAAAAAGGGTGGGCAGAACAAGAACCAAATTACTGGTGGAAATGTGTTAAAAAAAGCCTTTTATATCTTAAAGAGAGAAATGACTTTAGATTAGTTAAGGCTATAGGTATATCTTATCAGATGCATGGTCTGGTTGCTGTTGATAAAAATGGAGAACCTTTAATGCCATCAATAATTTGGTGTGATTCTAGAGCTGTTGAAATAGGAAGAAAAGCAGAAAAAAACCTTGAAAATAGTATAATTTCAAAAAAACTTTTAAACTCACCTGGAAATTTTACTGCATCAAAGATTAGATGGGTTATAGAAAATGATCCTGAAAAATATGGTTTAATTTATAAAATAATGCTTCCTGGAGATTTTATAGCATTTAAACTTACAGGAAAGATAAATACAACAGCTGGAGGGTTATCTGAAGGTATTATGTGGGATTATGATTCGAATTCAGTTAGCAGAGAAATATTGGAATTATATAAAATTGATTCAAAAATAATACCAGATATTGTAGAACCAATTGGAATTCAAGGAAGTGTTTCTGAAGATAAATGTAAAATTTTTAACTTTAAAAAGGATGTTAAAATAACTTATAGATCAGGGGATCAACCAAATAATGCATTCTCATTAAATGTGTTAAATCCAGGAGAGATTGCAGCAACAGCTGGAACTTCTGCAGTAATATATTCTGTTACAGATAAAAATATATATGATCCTAATAATAGAATAAATACTTTCTTACACTCTAATAATACAACTCATAAAAAAAGAAATGGCTTACTTTTATGTATAAATGGTTCGGGTATTGCTTACTCTTGGATGAAATCTATTTTGAATGAAAATTCTTATTTAGAAATGGATAAAAAATCAGAAAGTATTAAAAACACTAAAGAACTTAAATTTTATCCTTTTGGAAATGGAGCGGAGAGACTATTTAAAAATAAAAAAGTTGATTCACATATTGTTGGTTTAGATTTTAAAATACATAATAAATCACATATAATTAGATCTGTGTTAGAAGGTATTTCATTTTCTTTATCTTATGGGGTTGAATTATTGAGAAATTTTGGTGTTGAAGTAAACACTGTAAAAGTAGGAAACGCAAATCTATTTCAAAGTAAAATCTTTAAAGAAGCATTTGTTAACTCTTCAATAGTTAATTTAAAATTATATGATACAAATGGTTCCGAGGGAGCTGCAAGAGGAGCTGCATTAGGCTTTGGATATTATAAAAATGAAGAGGATACATTTAAGGATTTAAAATTGCTGTCTGAAGTTTCTCCAACTAATATGAATTCATATCTAGATAGTTATAATGATTGGAAAAAATATTTAAATAAATTAAATTAAATTATGGGAGTCGATATAGGTCAAGAGGAATTTTTTAAAAGTGTTAGAAAAATTAAATTTGAAGGTAATGATTCTGATAATCCTCTAGCTTACAGGTATTATGATAAGGATAGATTGGTTATGGGAAAGCCAATGAAAGATCATTTTAAATTTGCAGTAGCTTATTGGCATTCATTTGTAAACATTGGAAATGATCCTTTTGGCTCCGGAACAAAGATATATCCCTGGTCTAAATCCTCTGATGTTTTCCAAAGAGCTTATGATAAAATGGATGCTGCATTTGAATTTATTTCAAAGTTAGGAATAGAATATTTCTGTTTTCATGACTTTGATTTAATTGAAGAAGGAAACTCTATTACTGAATCAGAAGAGAGATTGTATAAAATATCTGAATATGGGAAAAAGAAAATCAAATCAAGTGATATAAAAGTTCTTTGGGGTACAGCAAATTTATTTTCTAATCCGAGATATATGAATGGTGCAGCAACTAATCCAAATTTTGATATTTTATCTTATGCTGGAGCGCAAGTTAAAAATGCTATTGATGTAACTATCAGTCTTGATGGTGAGAATTATGTTTTTTGGGGTGGGAGAGAAGGATATACATCATTAATAAATACCGATATGAAAAGAGAACTTGATAATTTAGCTAAGTTCCTTCATATGGCTAAGGACTACGGAAGAAGTAATGGATTTGAGGGATGGTTTTTAATTGAGCCTAAACCTATGGAACCTTCGAAACATCAATATGATTTTGATGCTTCTACTGTAGTTGGATTTTTAAATAATTATGGTCTTGATAAAGATTTTAAGTTAAATATAGAAGTAAACCATGCTACTCTAGCAAGTCATACTTTTGATCATGAATTGCAAGTTGCTGCAAATGCAAATATGCTTGGAAGTATTGATGCAAATAGAGGAGATTATCAAAATGGATGGGATACGGATCAGTTTCCAAATAATATATATGAAATTGTTGAAGCTTTGATTGTAATCAACAGATCTGGGGGATTGCAAGGTGGTGGAATAAATTTTGATGCAAAAACCAGAAGAAATTCTACAGATTTAATTGATTTGTTCTATTCTCATATTGGTGGGATTGATTTATTCGCTAGATCTCTATTAATCACGGAAAAAGTATTAAATGATTCAGAATATATAAAATTTTTGAAGGATAGATATTCTTCCTTTGACTCAGGTATCGGAGAAAAATTTACCAATAATAAAATGAATTTAAAAGATTTATATAGTCACGCTAAAAAAATTGATGAACCTGATTTGATTTCGGGAAGACAAGAATATCTTGAAAATTTAATTAATAGACATATTTTTTAATAACTAAAACCAATTATTAAGTAGAGTATTGCAGTTATTAATCCGGATATCAGTGCATACGGTAACTGAGTTTTTACGTGATCGATATGATCACTTGCTGATGCCATAGAAGAAATTACAGAAGTATCAGATATTGGTGAACAATGATCTCCGAATAATCCTCCTCCAAGTGAAGCAGCAATTGCTAATGATGAATTGATTCCCATTTCATTAGATATAGGAACAGCTATAGCAATCATAATAGCAAACGTTCCCCAAGATGTCCCTGTAGAAAATGATATAAAACAACTGGTAATAAATAGAAGAAAAGGTACCAATTCAGGAGATAATATATCCTTTAAGGAGTTAGAAACATATATACCTGTTCCCAGTTCATTACATAAATTTCCAATCGCAAATGCAAGCATAATTAGTAGAGAAAGTGACATCATACCAGACATTCCTTTAATTGTATAGCTAATTATTTCTTTGATTGTTAGTATCTTATTTATAAGATAGTATATGGATGAAAAAATAAGTGCAATTATTACTGAATAAAGAACTGATGCTGATCCTGATGCATTTCCTATAATTCCAAAAAAACTTTTATCTTCCATTGTTGGATCATAGCCAGTATAGAATAACATGATAATCATAGTTAATATCATTGTAATTAAAGGAATAAACATATTTAATGAATTTTCTTTAACTCCTTTTTTTGTTTCAATTATTGTGATTTCTTCAGAAACCATTGGAGTTGAACCATCATCAAATATTTTTCCATTGGCTGTTCTATTCTCAGCATTTTTCATTGGACCAAAATCCTTACCAGAGAGTATTATTCCAATTAGAATAATAACCGCTAGTATAGGATAAAAATTATACTGCATTGCACTCAATAGTCCAAGAAATGGATTTTCTATACCTTGAGTCAAAAGAAGTCCCATTATGAATGCTCCCCACCCATTAAATGGTATCAATAATTTTGAAGGAGCAGATGTAGAATCAGCAATATATGCCAGCTTTTCTCTAGAAATTTTGAGTTTGTCAAAAATTGGTCTAAAAATTGTTCCAACTGTTAGCGCGGAAATGTTAGATTCTACAAAAATTAAAATACCTGTAATTGCTGCATATAATTGAATTCTTTTTCTACTGTTATTAATCTCACTAGAATTTGAACTAAAATTATTTTTAACATTTTTTATAAATCCTGCAACACCACCAGAAATCTGAATAAAAGTAATCAGAGAACCCACGAGAAAAGTAAATAATACCACTCGTGTATTTCCTGGATCTAAAAAAACATCGACTATTCCATTTATAGTAAGGATTAAACCTTTTAAAGGATTCCAATCACCAATTATTAGCCATCCAAAAAATATACCAGTTAAAAGAGAAATAAATACCTGTTTAGTTCTAATAGCCAAAGTTATTGCTATAATTGGAGGTATTAAAGATAGAAAACCATAGTTATCCATAGATCAATATTAATTAAATTTGCTAAAGAAATTTTTAAAAAATGAATAAACTTAAAATATTATTAATAACAACCTTTCTTATCTTTTCATGTAACAATAATGAAGAAATAACTAAGGTTCATCTTGATACTTTCACAAAGTTATTTTCAATTGATAAGGAAACAATACTTTCAATTGTTGCTGAATCAGAATTTGATAATTTGGTAAATTACCTTGAGTATGATATAAGTGTTTATTCAATCACATATAATACTTTGTATAAGGGTGATCAAATTAAAGCATCGGGTCTTGTAGCATTTCCTGATACAGAGAAAGGAATGCCCATTCTAAATTTTAATCATGGAACTACATCATTACATAGTGATGCTCCAACAGAAGATCTGTTTCAGTATAGTTTTTTTTCTAATGCAGCGAGTGCTGGATATATTTTTGTTATTCCTGACTATTTGGGATTTGGAATTTCAGATAATATTGTCCATCCTTACTACAGGTCTGATATAACAGGTCAGACAGTCGTTGATATGATTAGGGCTACAAAAGAACTTGCCAGAGAGGAAGGTTATAACTTTAATGGAGATGTTTTTCTGTCGGGATACTCTGAAGGAGGTTTTGCAACAATGTCTGCTCATCATAATTTAGAGAATAATAATTATAGCGGAATTAATCTGGTTGCTTCTGCACCAGCAGCAGGTGGATATGATATAATTGGAATGCTTGATTATTTCCTTTCAAAGGAAACATACCATGTGCCATATTACATTGCTTATGTTGCTATGGGTTATAAAACTTCTTATGATTGGGATCTCCCACTATCTGCAATGTTTAATGAACCTTATGCATCAATAATTCCTGATTATTTTAATGGAAAGTATTCAGGTTATGAAATTAATTCAGTATTAACTGATGATTTAAGTTTATTATTAACATCTAATTTTAGAAATAATATTTACTCAGATTCAGATTTAAAAGTTATAGTTGATGCATTTGAAGAAAACAGTTTAGATAATTGGGTTCCAAAGACAAAAATGTTAATGTATCATGGAACCTCTGATATAACAGTTCCTTACCAAAACTCTGTAGATACATATAATAATTTCATATCTAATGGTGCAAGTCAATCAGTTATAGAATTTATTCCTTTAAATGGAAAAACTCACTCTTCTGGTTCTTTACCCTATATTATTGATTTATTTGATAAGTTTAATTCTTTAAAATAATTGAATGA
>JAYZHZ010000132.1:0-4897 GCA_036166035.1 Bacteroidota bacterium | reverse complement strand
CCATTATTTGTCCAATTATTTTAAATCTACCCTTTAAACCATCATTGTTTTTATTTTTTATTTTTAAATAATCATCTATAAATCCGATCAACCCCATGAAAGTTGTTACGAAAAGCATTAAGATAATATAGATATTACTTAAATCAGCAAACAAAAGTGTGGGAAAAACTATAGAAACAATAATTATTAATCCACCCATTGTTGGTGTTCCTTGTTTTTCTATTTGACCCTTCAAGTCAAGATCTCTAATTCTCTCAGACAACTGAAAGTTTTTGAGAACATTAATGATTTTTTGACCAAAAACGATGCTAATTATAAGAGAGAAGAGTGCAGCCATTCCTGCTCTAAATGATAGATATTTAAATACTCCTATTCCAATAATATCTAGATTTTGGCTTAAATACTCAAAAAAGTGATACAACATAACTTATACTTTTAAATGTTCTTTTAATACTTTCATATCATCATGGGGTATAAATCTATCATTTATGATTTGATATTGTTCATGCCCCTTCCCTGCCACCAATATTATTGATTCCTTATTAAAATTCAAACAAGCTTGAATTATTGCTTGTTTCCTGTTAGATATTATTTCATAATTTGATGAACAAATACCATCTTCAATATCAGAAATTATATCATTTTCATTCTCATTTCTAGGATTATCTGATGTAATTATTAAATAGTCACTAAAAATATCAGCGATTCTCCCCATTTCTGATCTTTTTGATTCATCCCTATCTCCACCCGCACCAAAGACTGTAACTAATTTTTTATTTTCTTTAAAATTATTAATAGTCTTAAGCACATTTTTCAAAGCATCAGGAGTATGCGCATAATCCACAATACCCAAAACATTATTATTTCCTTTAACAAATTCGAATCTTCCCTTTGGTGTTTTAATTTGGGATGTAATTTTTAATATTTTCTCATTTTCAATATTAAGAATTTTTCCGACTGAGTAAACTGAAAGAATATTGTATGCATTGAAATCTCCTAAAATTTGAAGATTAACAGTTTTATTATCTATTTCTAAACTTAATCCATTAATATCATTCTCCATTATTTTTGCTTTATAATCGGACAAGGTATTAATCCCATAAGTAAACACCTTTGATTTTGAGTTTTGAATCAAATATTTTGATCTTTTATCATCAGAATTAATTATTGAAAATGATTTATAGTCCATATTATCAAATAATTTTTTCTTCGCATCTATGTAATTAATAAATGTTTTATGATAGTCTAAATGATCATGAGATAAATTTGAAAATATAGCCATATAAATATCTGCTCCTGAAATTCTTACCTGTTCTATAGCATGAGAACTGGCCTCCATGACACAATATTCACATTTATTTTCTACCATTTGATTCAACAATGAATTTAGTGAGATTGGGTCTGGTGTTGTCAAATTTGAGCTTATTGTTTTTCTGCCTATTTTGTTTTCTATTGTTGACATCATACCAACATTTTTATCCATTAAAGTAAAAAATTGATACAAAAAATAAACTATTGATGTTTTTCCATTTGTTCCTGTTACAGCAATAATCTTTAATTTTTTTGAAGGGTTATTATAATAATTTGATGAAATCTGATATACAGACTCTCTAATATTGTCAACAACTATATAACATACATTCTCATTTAATCTGTCTGGTTTATTAGTACAAATAATTGCTATACATCCTTTAGCAATAGCATCTTCAATAAATTTATGACCATCAATTCTATATCCCTTCACTGCAAAAAAAAGGAATCCTTTCTCCACTTTGCTTGAATTATCCGAAATTCCATTAATTATAATATTGCTATTACCTTCTAAAGAAATAATTTCAATACCTTTTAATAGATTTTTTAATTTTATCATCCTAATCTAATAGTTATTTTTTTGTAATTTTTTATCAATTTACCTGGAGATATGCTTTGTTTCAGGACTCTACCCCGTCCTGAAAAACTTACATTTAATCCTCTTGATTCTAAAATAAATATTGCATCTTTTAAAGTCATCCCAACAACATTTGGAACAAGATATATCTTAGAATTTATACCTTCCCAAAATATTGAGTTATCAATAATTTTAGTTTTGACCCATTCATTATTTGTGACAGAGTGATTAGCCAAACCAAGATTATTTGAAAGATTAACTAAATCAGTTCTGTAACCAGATCTTATTCTTGGAAAAGTAAATTTTATATCATTTTTTTCCATCTCTTTAAAATATTTTTTATCCGATATAAAAATCTTATCAGCTATCTCTTTAAAAACAGGAGCAGCAACATCACTCCCATAGATTCTATATTTTTTTGGATTATCAATCACTACTATACAACTGTATTTAGGTTCTTCAGAGGGAAAAAAACCTGCAAAAGATGTATAGTATTGATTTACATATTTTCCATTAACTACCTTTTTTGCTGTCCCTGTTTTCCCTGCTATATTATAGTTACTATGTTTAATATTATCTGCCGTTCCACTTTGAACTACACCTTCTAAAAGCTTTATTGCTGTCTTGATTGCACTGTTACTTGCAATTTTTAATTTATTTGAGGATTTGAATTTCTTAACTGATTTGTTTGCATTTCTAATCTCTTTTACAATTTTAGGTTCAATGTAATATCCATCATTTGCTACTGCATTATAAAATGAAAGAGTATGAAGTGGTGTTAACATAAACTCATAGCCATGTGCTATCCATGGCAATGAAACTTTGCTCCATGTTGAATCCGTCGAATTTTTTATTGCGGGGATTGAAGCCCCATAGATCTGAAATTCAAAGTTTTTATTAAACCCAAATTTTTTGATATATTCTAAATATACCTCTGGTTTTTTCTTGAAATGATTATCAATGATTTTTGCAATTCCAATATTAGAACTCTTTTCAAAAACTTCTTTTATTGTTATTTTACCATACCCTCCAGGTTTATGATCTTTCATTATTTCAGTATAAAATCTAAACTCTCCATCTCCAGTATCTATTGAATCATAAATAGATCTATTCGAATCTTCAATGTAGGCTAATATGCTTGCAAGTTTAAATGTTGACCCAGGCTCATGCATTCCCTGAATTGCATAATTATAATTTTCAGTATAGTAGCCAAATTTGTTTTTGCTAAAATTAGAAATTGCTTTTATCTCCCCTGATTCAACATCCATTAATATAACTGATCCATAATCTGCATCATTATTAATTAATCCTCTTAAAAGAGCTGATTCTGCAATATCTTGAAGGTTAACATTTATAGTTGTTACAACATCAAACCCATTCTGTGGCTGTTTTTCAGTTCCATCATAAATGGGTTTCCAATAGTTTCCTGCAATTTTTTGCTTTAATACCTCACCATCTTTACCATCAAGATAAGAATTATAACTATACTCGATTCCTACTGTACCATTATTATTTTCATCTATAGATCCAATTGTTCTATATCCCAGTTTGGAAAAAGGCCTATATCTTTCTTCCATTTTTTCAAATAAGATGCCTCCTTTTAATCTTCCCATTCTAAAAATGGGCCATTTAGACATTTTTTTTTTGTCCTGGTACCCTATTTTTTTTCCATTTAATAATAAGTACTCTCTTTCATTTTCCCTTGCTGATAAAATTAGTTTTTTATACTCATTTTTTGATTTATCATTAAAAAAAGATGATAATAATAATGATAATGAGTCAATACCATCTTCTAATATTCTTTTATCAGGAATTGAGGGATCTAAAGCTACTTTATAAAAGGGTAGAGATGTAGCTAAAATACTACCATCATCCGAGAGAATGTTACCTCTACTAGCTTTTAATGTATCATACCTAAAATTTATATTCTCTGATTTTGATTCCCAATAATCTCCCTGATTATATTGAAGATCAAAAATGCTAAAGATAATTGCTAAGCTTACCAAAATTATAAGGGCAAAAACAATTCTTACTCTGAAAAGTATTTCTTTTTTTATATTCATTCTTTCAAGAGTATTTTTTCTGGTGGTAATTTAGAATCTTGCAATCCCAATTTTTTTATTTTTTTTAATACTTCCGTTTCCTTTTTTGAAAACATGTAATTATTTTTTAAGGTTATATAATCTGTTCTAAGTTCTTCAACTTCTTTTTCAACTTGATTTATTTCTCTAATTTTTTTTTCAACAGAATGTTGATTGCTTATATAAAGAATTAAAAAAAATAGTAAATAAATTATTTTATAATAATCTAAACTTATCATAGAATCTGGTAATTCAATTTTAATTGAATCAAGGATTTCATCAATTTTTTCTCTTATCTTCATAATCTTTCACCAATTCTTAACTTAGCACTTCTAGATCTGGGATTATTTTTTATTTCATCAGATGTAGGTACTATAGGTTTTTTATTTATTCTTTTATAAAATTCTTTTTTTACTCCAAATAAATTTTTTTTATAATCTGAACTAAAATTTGATTTGTTTATAAAATTTTTTACTAATCTGTCTTCTAACGAATGATATGAAATAACTACTAACCTACCTTTTGAATTTAAATAATCTTTTGATTTAGTCAGCATTTCTCTTAAAGCATTTATCTCATCATTAACTTCAATTCTTATTGCCTGAAAAATTCTTGAAAGTAATTTAAAACTGATTTCTTTATTAAAAATTTCATTTAATAGATTAACAAAGTCAGAATTATATTCAATCTTTTTATCTTTTCTATATTCTATAATCTTTTTTACAATTTTCTTAGTATTAGAAATTTCTCCGTATTCAAAAAAAATATTTTTTAATTTTTCTAGATCATATTCATTAAGAATTTTTTTTGCAGATAACTTATTTTTTTTATTCATTCTCATGTCTAAACTTGCATTTCCTTTATAGGAAAAACCTCTCTTTAAATTATCAATTTGGTATGAAGAAATACCTAAGTCTGCTAAGATTCC
>JAYZHZ010000131.1:0-2566 GCA_036166035.1 Bacteroidota bacterium | reverse complement strand
AAGATTACTTTTCGGATAAAGTTAAGGGCGGTGAAAGTATAATGCGATCTATTCATTACTATCCATTAAAATCAGATGATATTTCAGATGGAGCTGTTAGAGCTGCTGCTCATGGAGATATTAATTTAATAACTTTATTAATGGGAGCTAGTGCTGATGGGTTAGAAATATTGACAAAAGAAAACAAGTGGATTCCTATTAGGTCTAAGCCTGACCAATTAGTTGTTAATGTTGGGGATATGCTAGAAAGACTTACCAATAAAAAATTAATGTCTACAGTTCACAGAGTTGTTAATCCATCTAAAGGAAAACTTAATACATCTAGATATTCTATTCCATTTTTCATGCATCCTAAACCTGAAATGGATCTTTCATGTCTTAAAAATTGTATTGATGAAAATACCCCTAAAAGCTTTGAAGATACAACTGCTGGGGAATTTTTAGAAGAAAGATTAAAGGAGATTGGTTTAAAAAAATAAAATTATTGTTTCTCCGGAGGATCTATTCCTAATTCAGCAAGTACTAATGATGAAATGTCATCACTTGGTTTAGCATACAGCAAAACGTCCACACCAGGAACGCCTGCACTAAAAACATGTGAATAATTTTCTCTTTCAGATACTACATTTATAGCATTGCTTATTTTTTCAAATAAAGGCTTAAATAGATCTTGTTCTTTTTGTGCAATAGATGTTTGGGCTTCATTCTGAAATTTTTGAATAGAAGTCTGTAGATTTTGCAACTCTTCTTGCTTATCTGCTCTTACTAAATCAGTCATAGTAGCCGCAGTTTTTTGAAAGACATCAGCTTTACTTTGAAAATCTGTAATTTTAGACTGTAACTGATTTTGTAATTGTGTTCCATAAGCTTGAACTTCACTCTGAACTTGCTTGGTCTCAGGAAGAAAACTTAAAATGTATTCTACATTTGTATACCCAATTTTAATATCTTGACTAAAAGTATTAAAAGAAAATATTAATAGAATTAAAATAGTTAATAGACTTGTTTTTTTCATATGTTTTAATTTAAAGCTCAAAATTAATTATTTTTTTTAGTTAGACCTAAATCTTCTAATACATAATCAGTATAGTCATGAATAGGGTTGGTATATAGTAAAACAGGCTCTGATGACTTATCAAATATTATTTGAAGGCGATTTTTTTTTGCAACTCTTTCTACTGCTTCGAATATAATATCTTGTATTGGTTGGATAAGTTCTTTCTTTTTTAAAAAATATAGACCCTCAAATCCAAAAACTTTCTGTTGATAATTTTTAATTTCCTTCCATTCTTCATCTAATTTTTGTCTTTTATCCTCAAACATTTCTTTTGTTAACAAAATTTCTTCTGTTTTTAATTCGATTTCTTTTTTTTCAATTTCTATGTACATATCACTTATCTCCTTTTCCCAAGCCTTTGATAGACTTTCGATTTCACTCATTGCTTCTTTATATTCTTTCATGTTATTTAGGATAAACTCTGAATTTACGTATCCAAATTTTTGTGCAAAAAGATTTGAGTTAAATACAAAAAATATTAGTAAAATAATTTTATTCATTTATCTAAGTTGTTGACCAATAGAAAAGTGGAATTGTGCTCCAGACCTATTTGGTTGCCCTGGAATAGTGTCAAATCCATATCCCCAATCTATACCTAATAAACCAAATGCAGGCATAAAAATTCTGACTCCTACTCCTGCTGATCTATAAAGATCAAAAGGATTGAAGTCTTTTTGAGAGTTCCAATTATTGCCTGCTTCAACAAAAGCTAAACCATAAATCGTTGCATTTGGGTTTAGTGATACTGGATGTCTTAATTCAAAAACAAACTTATTATATATAGTTCCTCCTCTAATATTTTTTTCAAGATCTAAAGGAACAAGTGAATTATTTTCATAACCCCTTAGAGCTATTCTTTCAGTTCCGAGCAAGAAGTTACTATATGAACCAGAAAGTCCATCTCCTCCCAAATAAAATCTCTCAAATGGACCTATTTTATTCTCATCTCCATAGGAACCAATATAACCAAGATGAGCACGAGATTCTAGTACTAGGTCACCAATTATTTTAGTATAGAATTTTGCATCAAACATCCACTTGTGGTATTCTGCCCATTTATATTTTTCCTGTGGTTCTGCAGTTTCATAGTTTATATTATTCCATTTCGAATAAGGAGGTGTTATAGCGAGATCTAATGAAAATTGAGAGCCGCTTCTTGGGAACATGGGATTATCAATGCTATTCCTGGAAATGTTTGTTTTAAAAGCAACGGTATTGGTTACGCCAGTATTGAACCCAAGTGATTGCCCAAAATTGAACAAGTCATAGTTATAATACAATAATGAATTAGATATAACAAAAAAATCATCTGGCCAATTAACTCTTCTTCCTAATCCAATTGTAATAGCATGGACTTTCATGGATCCTATAATTTTACTGTCTTTAGATGATTGCCCATATCCGCCATATCCGCCATATCCGCCGTATCCGCCGTATCCACCGTATCCGCCGTATCCACCCTAACCGAAGTAACCGCCGTAACCAAAGAAATCTACCAATCACGCTAAC
>JAYZHZ010000130.1:0-2832 GCA_036166035.1 Bacteroidota bacterium | reverse complement strand
CAAAAACATCAAGATAAGCACCTGAAAGTCTGCCATTATCTATATAATCAATTATATCCTTCTCATTCTGAACCTTACCCCTAGAAACATTAATCAAATAAGTATTGTCATTTAATTTATCAAAAAGGTTACTACTAAGTAAATTATGAGTTTTACTAGTATAAGGTACTGTACAAACAAGTACATTAATACTTGAGAGAAATTTTTCTAACTCATCCCCGGAATATATTTTTATCTCTTTATTAAATTTTTTGTTTAAACTATATCCTACAACATCAAAACCTAAATATTTTAACTTTTTTCCTGCATCAGAACCAAGAGCACCAAATCCTAGAATCCCAATCTTTACAGGAATCTCAGGATGAGTAATCTGATCCCATACCTTATTAAATTTATCTTCATGGAATTTTTTTAATTTTCTATGGTAATACATAACCGCCATGATTATATAATTAGACATAGAAAATGATAATTTATCATCAGAAATTCTACAAATAGGAATATTTTTTGGTAAAAATTTATCATTAACTATATGATCAACACCAGCACCCATAGAATGTATAAGCTTTAGATTGTTAAATTTTTTAAAAACTCCATCAGGATGCTTCCATAAACACAAATATTCAATTTTATCTAAATCCTTAATTTCAGGCCACACATGAACTTTTAATTTATTAGAATGTTTTTTAAATACATCTATCCAAGTATCAATATTAGTCTTTGGAGCTATTATTCCTATATTCATTTCAATCTATCTATTAAATATAAAAAGTAAGATAAAATACAAGTTAGTAAAGTTCCTATAAAGTTAAACCAGAGATAGCTTATTGAATTTCCAATTTCAAAATATAGGATAAACACTAAAATTTGGGATAATATTGAGGCGAATAAAATATTATTTGATTTTATAAATTTAACAAAAAAAGCTATCAGAAATATTCCTAGAACATTACCGTATAATAGCGAGGCAACAATATTTATTGATTCTATTAAGTTTTCTTTTTGTGCAAAAAATAGAGAAAAAAGTATAGCAATTATTCCCCAACCAAGACTAAAAAATTTAGACATCAAAACATCATTTGATGGATTATCTTTCTTATTAACAAATCTTTTGTAAATGTCAATTGTTGTAATTGCTGATAGGGCACTTATTTCTGCAGATGTTGAGCTCATGGCAGCTGAAAGTATTAGAGCAATTATTATTCCTATTAATCCTTGAGGTAAATAATTCAAAATAAAGTGAAGAAAAATAAAATCCGATTCAGGTTTTTCATAATTAAATCCACTGTCAATAGCATTTTTCTCAAACGATTTTCTTATGGATTCTAATTCAATATTTTTCTCTACTATATTTTCTTTATTGATTTTGTAATCAGTTATCAATATTTTCTTCTCACTAAATATTTGATTGGATTTATCGTTCATATCATCTAATAAATTTGGATTATTTATAGACTGATAAGTAATTAAATTTTTATTGAAATTTAATGGTGGTTGATAAAGATTGTAAAAAACAAACAAAAGTACTCCTAATAATAATATAAAGAACTGCAATGGAATCTTTAGTATAGCATTAAATATTAATCCTATCCTACTTTCTTCTATGTTAGATGCATTTATGTATCTAGAAACTTGTGATTGATCGGTGCCAAAATAAGATAAAGAAAGGAAAAAACCACCTAACAAACCTGACCAAATTGTATACTTTTCTTTTATATCAAATGAAAAATTAATTGCATTGTTTTTATCGAATATTTTAATCAACTCATAGGATTCACCTAAACTTAGATATTGTGAAATATATGAAACTAAATAATAGAAAACAATAAGTAAACCTGAGAAAATAACAAGCATTTGATACTTATGAGTATAACTCACAGCTTTACTTCCGCCTATAACAGTATAGAATATTACCAATAGTCCAACAAATATTACTGTAGGGGTCATTTCCCAACCTAAAATTGTGGTTAAGATGATTGAAGGAGCATATATTGTGATGCCACACTGTAAACCTCTCTGTAGAAGGAAAAAAAATGATGTTAATGCTCTTACTTTAAAATCAAACCTATCTTCTAGATACTGGTATGCAGTAAAAACTTTTGACTTAAAATAAATAGGAACAAATATTGCAGATACAACAATTAAAGCTAAAGGCAATCCAAGATAAATTTGAATAAAACTCATACCCTCATTATATCCTTGCCCGGGAGTAGATAAAAATGTTATAGCACTTGCCTGAGTGGCCATTACTGATAAGCCAATAGTTGACCATTTTACAGAATTATTACCAAGAATATATGATTTTAAGTCTTTGTTTTGATAATTTTTAAATGCACCGTAAAGTGTAATAAATATCAAAATTGATGAAAAAACATAAAAATCTATCGTCGACATTTTATAAATGAGTAAATAGAGAAAGCAGAACAATATATACCAATAGAACTAGGACAACTAATAAATGTATTTTCTTAAAATTCATTATACTCAAATATATTAAATAGAATCTGAATAATATGATTTTATCTTACCTCTTAAATTATAGTTTGAGGACATTGAATCACCATATGCTCCTGTTGAACAAATAGCTATGATATCATTTCTTGAAGATTTTGGAAGAAAACAATTTTCTCTAAAAACATCTGAACTTTCACATATCGGACCAACCACATCATATGATTCTTTATCTGAACTATCAGAAGATAAATTCAATATCATATGCTTGCTATTGTATAGTGCAGGTCTAATTAAATTATTCATTCCTGAATCTAATATGATATATTTTCTGCCAAATGATTGTTTTGTATATAAAATTCTAGAAACAAGACTTCCACA
>JAYZHZ010000129.1:0-13966 GCA_036166035.1 Bacteroidota bacterium | reverse complement strand
GGAGTTAGTGTTGGTTTCCTTATAAGAACATTTGGAAAAAGAAAATATTTTAAAAAAAATGAACTAAATAGGATATGGATTCAAGAATCATTATAACCTTTAGTATTTTAATTATTCTATCCTGTGATGATTTATCATGTAGATTTAATAAAGTTCCAGAACCACCATATCCAAACCCGGATAAAGTTGAAGATTTTAAAACTAAAACTATAAATCAAATTACTTATGTATACGAATGTCTTAATAATGATAAATATCCAAATCAATTTGTTGCAATAACGTATACTATTGAAAAAAACTATGATCCAGATGATAGTAATCTTAGCTGTTGGTCTGAATCAATTTATGTTAATATTGGAAATTGCTAATGAAATCAAATTTATACACAATTATTATATTGATTTTTTCTTTTTTACTAACATATTTATCTGTAGAAAATTCTCTTATTTTTTTGGGGTTTCCATCAATCTATTTTGTTTGGTCTTTAATTTTTATAATACAATTTATAGTATTTATTCCGTCATTTGTTTTTAAAACAGAACATTATTATGATTTAACTGGGGGAATAACTTTTATATCTTCAATAATTTTATCATTATATATAAAAGGTTTAGTTTATGAGATAGATGTAAGATCTATTTTAGTATCAGTTATGGTTTGTGTTTGGGCAGTTAGACTTAGCACATTTCTTTTTTTAAGAGTAAAAAAAATCGGTGAGGATATAAGATTTAAAAAAATAAAAAAATCTTTTTCAAGATATTTATTCACGTTTACTTTACAGGGTTTCTGGGTATTTATGTGTGTTTTTCCTGCACTAATTATTTTGAATTCTATAGAATCAAGATTAGATATTTATACACTTATTGGATGTATAGTTTGGTTATTTGGTTTTGTATTCCAGGTTATTGCTGATATTCAAAAATCTAAATTTAATAAAACTAAAAAAGGTAAATTCATTTCTAATGGACTATGGTCTATATCAAGACATCCTAATTATTTTGGCGAGTTTTTAATTTGGACCGGTGTAACCATAATTTCTTTATCATCTTTATCAGGATTTCAATATTTAGTTTTATTAACTCCTATTTTTGTATACTTATTATTAAATAAAGTAAGTGGTGTTAATCTATTGGAGGAGATAGGAGATAGGAGATGGGGACATAAAATAGAATACCAAAATTATAAAAAAAACACTCCTGTTTTTTTTCCTAAACTTTTTTAGTTTTTAGTAGTTATTAAAATTACACCGTCTCTTCCGTCTGAACCATATATACTTAGCTCTGATGCACTTTTAAGTAATCGTATAGATTTAATATTTTCGGGTTGAACTAATTGATATGCTGAAGAATAGTTACCAACTCTTGCGCTATTAATATAAAATACTACTTCTTGATAATACATGATACTTGTTTGCCCTCTTAAATATACTTCAGCATTTCTTTCATCGGAACCACTGATTTTTAATCCTGGTATTGATCTTAATCTATCCAAAAGTCCAAGTTTTGTAATAGAATCTTGATACGATGATGTAGGTGACTTGCTAATTTGACAAGATGACATTGAAATAATTAGAAATAAAATATAAACTTTTTTCATATCATTTATTTTGTTTTAATTATAATCACACCTCCTGATCCAACAAATCCATAAATTGCAATATCTGAAGCATTTTTCAAAACAGTTATACTTTTGATGTCAGAAGGATCTACTATATTAACAATTTTAGAATAATTTCCAACTTGTAAACCATCTAAAATAAATAAAACTTCTTTTTGAAAGTTTATACTTGTAACCCCTTTTATATAAACTTTAGCAAACTCATCATTTCCACTAATATATACCCCTGGATTTGATCTTATTCTATTTAGTAAACTAACATTAGACTTTTGTTTAAAAATAATTTTATTTATATCATATTCATTAGTATCTGAATTTATAGTTTTATTTATACTACATGAAAATAGAATAATAAATATGAATGAATGATTAATTTTTTTCATGAGTAAATTTTCGAAATTCAATAAATAAAATAATAACAATTAACATAAGTAAAATGATGTTTGATCCTTTGACAATCAAATTCCCTAAACTATAAGATTTTGGATTGAAACTCATTTCTATTGTATTATCACCTGGTTCAAGTTCAAGTCCTCTAAGAACATAATTTACTCTAACTAATTTTTTTTCATTTCCATTAACCAATACCTTCCAGCCATGTGGATAATATATTTCAGAAAATACTGCAAATGACTGTGATTTATTAGATGACTTATATATAATTTTTTTTGGTGAATAATCGATAAGATTTATATTTCCATTTTTTGAGTATGAATAATTTGTGTTACTTAAATTAAATTTTTTAATATCAATCACTGCTTGGTCCTTAGTATTTAATGATATTAAAGTATTTATTTCTTCATTGGGTGATTCTGTTGCAATTAATTCACTTACAAACCAAACATTTCCATTTGAATAATTATTTGCAACTACATTGGTTTTATTATCACCAAATTTTATAAATCCAGTATTTAGCATATTTAGTATATTTAAATCAGAAAAATTCAAATCTTTATTCTGAAGTTTATTTACTAACTTATTTCTTTCATTTGTTATTCCCCTCTCTATTAAATCCTGATACCTTCTCATCTTTGCTCCATGATATCCACCTATTGATGAGTGAAAATAAGATGTCCGTGCCTCGTTAAATGTATTTTGTAAATTGTAAACTCTTTTCCTATTAATATTATTTTCTAAAATATATTGATCTGATTCAGATAGGTTAATCTTAAGGTTCTTTATTGTTGAATATGAACAATCGTTATATAATTCACAACTTTTATCATCTTTAAGTATATAACTATTAAATGTCATATGATCTAAAAGAATTAAAGTAATAATCGAAATTAAATAAATATTATTTCCTATTTTCTTATAGATAAGTGCCATAGATAAAATGAAAAATACTAGGCATACAATTATTCCTTTTAATATATCATTATTGTACAAACTTTTTCTATCTTTTATTAGAGCTTCAGTAAACCAAGAAGGATAATTGGTAAAATTTGTGTCAACAGAGCCTGCAAAACTTAATACAAAAGAGACAAGGTAGAGAGCAATATAGATTCCAATTGTATAGTAAAAAGCATTTAATAAATGGCTCTTGTATTTATCAAAATTGTTAATGAATTTTTCAATGGCTAAGGATGATATAAGTGATAAGCAAAAGATAGATATTATTATAATAAATGTTACGGATCTAAACTTATTGTAACCCGGAAAATAATCAAATATAAAATTATTAAAGAAACTTAAGTTGCTACCCATACTGAGAAGTATACTAATTATCAGTAGAGCTACAATCCAATTTTTTTCATGAGATTTAAGTATTATAAGACCAAAAATTAATAGAAATAAACTAATTGCACCTGCATAATATGGTGCAGTTAATGGCTGATTTCCCCAATAGGTTGGAACTTTTCTTAACTGAGTATTAATTTGTGAGATTCCAATATTATTTTTTCTAAGTGCTTTTCCAAGATTAGAATCTCTACTAAGAGTTTCTTGACTAGAACCGCCAAGTATATGTGGAACAAATAGTGTTAATGGTTCAAAAATTCCATTGCTATATTGAAAAGCATATCCTTTATCGAGACCAGAAGTATTTGTTGATAATAACTCTGATTTTCCACGAATAGACTCATTTGAATACTCAAGTACAGACCATATTTGTCCAAAAAATGTACCTATTGCAATTGAGGCAGCAATAATCAATAAACCCAATCTTTTAAAAAAATAATTTAATCTATTTTGATTGTGATAGTATATTATTTGACCAATGCCATAAAAAATTAAAATTATAAGGGTATAATATGTTATTTGAAGATGGTTTAGTCTCAGTTGTAATGCTAATGCTAAAGCTGTTATAATAAAACCAAGATTCCTTTTATTGTTTATGCATAAGTGAACTCCAGCTATTATTAGAGGCATAAGAGCAATTGTTCCAATCCTAGCATTATGACCAGCTCCAATTCCAACTAACATGTATGAGGATAAAGTAAATGCTATTGATCCAAATGCTGCAATTTCTGGTCTTACATTAAAACATAACATCATAATATAGAATGAAATAAAACTAATTAGAAGTATGTTGACCGGATGAGGAAAGAAAAAACTAAAAATTTTATGAATATATGAAACTATTTGATTACTCCATTTTACATCAATTAAATACCCTGGCATACCAGAAAACATTGAATTTGACCATAAGGCTTCCTCATTATTACTTTTTCTAAATTCTATAGATTCATTAGCTGAATATTTCCATTGCTCAATATCATGTTGTTTTAACTCTTTATTTTCAAAAAAGATGGGATTGAAAATATATATCGTAATTGATATAAAAAGTGAAATTGAAAATATATGTTTAACTAAAGTATTCATAAAATTTCTATAAAGTAATTTTATTGAAATATAAATAGTATTACTTAAATAATCATTATTTGCTTTAATTGTTATTTTTGTAAGATTATGTTTGAAAATCTAAGTAATAAATTAGATCGTGCCTTTAAGGTTCTAAAGGGACAGGGAAGAATAACTGAAATTAATGTTGCAACTACCATTAAAGAAATAAGAAGAGCTCTTATAGATGCTGATGTTAGTTATAAGGTTGCAAAAGAGATAACAGCTAAGATTAAGGAGGAGGCTATGGGTCAAAATGTTTTGATTTCTGTTTCACCTGGTCAACTACTCACAAAGATTGTTGCAGATGAATTAACAGAACTGATGGGGGGTGAATCTGCTGAAATTAACTTAGAAGGAAATCCAAATATAATATTGTTATCTGGGCTTCAAGGATCTGGAAAAACTACTTTTACAGGAAAACTTGGAAGATATCTAACAAAAAAAGGTAAAAAAACATTATTTGTTGCTTGTGATGTTTACAGGCCTGCAGCTATTGAACAGCTTCATGTTATTGGAGAAGATTTGAAAATTGAAGTTTTCTCTGATCAAAAATCTAAATCTCCCTTGAATATTGCTAAAAAAGCTATTCAACATGCTAAAAAAAATCGATTTAAGTCAGTAATTATCGATACAGCAGGTAGGTTGGCAATAGATGAAAAAATGATGGACGAAATAAAAGGACTTAAAAAATCCCTAAAACCTCATGAAACTTTATTTGTTGTTGATTCAATGATTGGTCAAGATGCTGTTTTAACGGCTAAAACATTTAATGAGGCCATAGATTATGATGGGGTAGTCTTAACAAAACTTGATGGAGATTCTAGAGGAGGTTCAGCTCTATCAATTAGAAAAGTTGTTGATAAGCCAATTAAATTTATTAGCACTGGTGAAAAGATGGATGCACTAGATGTATTCCATCCCGATAGAATGGCTAAGAGAATTTTAGGTATGGGAGATGTTATTAGTTTAGTTGAAAGAGCTCAGCAAAACTTTGATGAAGAGGAAGCTAGAAAACTTCAAAAGAAAATGTTTGAGAATACATTTGGATTAGATGATTTCTTATCTCAAATACAAAAAATCAAGAAAATGGGAAACATTAAAGATTTGATAGCAATGATGCCTGGGGTATCTTCTAAGGTTAAAGATCTTGATGTTGATGATGAATCATTTAAGCCTATAGAATCAATTATTTATTCAATGACTCTTAAAGAAAGAAAAAATCCTGATATTTTAAATGGTTCCAGAAAGAAAAGAATTGCTATCGGAAGTGGAACCACTGTACAGGAAGTTAATCAACTCATTAAGCAATTTAATCAGATGAAGAAAATGATGAAAATTATGAAAAAGTCAGGTCCATCTGGAATGATGTCTGCACTTGGAATGGATAACAAATAAGTTGATTAATTATAAGTGACCTTTTTGATAGCATTAATAGCTTTCTTAACATTAGGTGTTATTTCTTTAATTAGTGTAGGAGCGTAGTGGAATGGAACGTCTGCACATGTTATTCTGTGTATTGGTGCATCTAGAAAGTCAAATGCAAACCTTTGAATATGATGACTGATTTCAGAAGATATTGATGCTAATGGCCATGCTTCTTCTATAATTACTAGCCTATTTGTTTTTTTTACAGAGTTTATAATACTTGTGTAATCTATGGGTCTTACACTTCTTAGGTCTATAACTTCTACACTTATATTTTCTCTTTTAGCTTCTTTATATGTTTCTTCTGCAATTTTCATCATTTTTCCAAATGATATAAGGGTTACATCATTTCCATCATGAATAACATTAGCTTCTCCTATAGGAATTAAATATTCTTCTTCTGGTACTTCACCTTTATCACCATACATCATCTCAGATTCCATAAAAATCACAGGATCATCGTCTCTAATTGATGTTTTTAATAAACCTTTTGCATCATATGGATTTGAAGGTATAACAACTTTTAAACCAGGAGTATTTGCGTACCAATTCTCAAAGTTCTGGGAATGTTGAGCTCCTAATTGACCTGCATTTCCAGTAGGTCCTCTAAATACAATAGGTATATTAAATTGTCCACCAGACATCTGATATATTTTTGCTGCACCATTAATTATTTGATCCATTGCTACCAGAGAAAAATTAAATGTCATAAATTCAACTATTGGTCTAAGTCCATTCATTGCTGAACCAATACCTATCCCACTAAATCCAGTTTCAGCAATAGGTGTATCAATTACCCTTTCTGGTCCAAATTCATCCAACATTCCAAGACTAACTTTATATGCACCATTATATTCTGCAACCTCTTCACCAATTAAGTAAACATTTTTATCTAGCCTCATTTCCTCCACCATAGCTTCTCTCAGTGCTTCTCTGAATTGTATCTGTCTCATTTCATGCAAAAATAAAAAAGGCCTCAATATTTTGAGGCCTTTTCTTTAAAAAATATTAATTATTTACTTCATGGCATTTTGAACAGCATCAGAATAATTTCTAAATTCCAGATCATTAATTGCTCTTTCTTTAAAATCACCACTTTCATCCTTTGATAAAGCTGCCTTTAAATTTGAAGCAACTCCACTAGCATTTCCTTCTCTAGCAGATATGACTGCATTAGCATAGTCTATACCTCCAGTTTCTTCCCAACCATTTTTCTTAAGAAGTTCTCTAACTGAAGACATTTCTTTTTTTGCAGCTTCCAAATCTCCCATCATAATATATAAAATACCTCTTCTATACATTGCATAGCCATTATTTGGAAGACTATTAAATATTTGCATGGCTCTTGTATATTCACCTAAAGGAATAGATAAAGTTCCTTTTGATACACTTAAAGCTACTTTACTGTTTGAGTGATCTAATTCTTCCGCTTTTAGAACATGTTCATAAGCTAGTGACCAATCATAGTTCATAGCAGCAATAGAAGCAAGGTTTAAATGCGCTTCAGCATTTTCTTCTTTTGTATTAGAAATATCTAACTGAGTTTTAGCTGCCTCAAGTAACTTAAGTTGAGCTTCTGATCCATCTTCTTCCTGTTTAGCTAAATTTATATGAACAGAGCCATAATCATTATGAGATTTCCACGATCCTCCCCATTTAACTGCAGCTTCATATATTGCAGCTTTCTCTTTTAAATCAGGAGTAAGACCCGCGGCAAATAATAATTCTCCATGAGACAAAGCATCTGCAGATGCTTCACCAGATACTATATTCTGAGCAATTGCTAAAATTTCATTATTAGGCTTTTTCTCGATTACAGTAACTACTTCAGTTTTTGCATTTCTTAAGTCAGGATAAACTTCTTTCATCAATGTTTTATAAGAACTTAATTTGGCCAACGATTTTTCTTTGTCAACAAATGAACCACCACCATTAATGATAGCAGCTATTTGAGATCTATCAGATTCAGATATCGCATCAGATGATCTTAAAGCACGTCTTAAGCTATTCCAGTCTTCAACAACTGGAACAAGTTCAAATTTTATACTTTCTGCCTCATCTTTATAATCATACTTGTCCATCTCTTTTCTATAATATTTTTCAATTGCAGAAGCTCTTCTTCCAGCCAAAGATTCATTAACCTTAGTAGATCCTTCAGGGGAGTGTGCTCCGACTATATTAACACCTTTTGTAATATTTTTTTCAGCTAGAAAAGCAGAAAATTTTTCTCCTCTGTCACTCTTTTTCTCAGAACCTCTTAAATAAGAACTTCCTTGATTAAAGTAGAAATCAACAGAAGTAGTTTCAGTTTCTTCAGCATCTGTATAACCAGGATGAGCTTTAGGTGAAGGGATTCTACTTGCTCTAGTCAACGTAATAGTTCGATTAACACCATCAGCAACATCTGAAGCATCGGTATTCAAACTTTTACCATTTGCAATAATTTTGGCAGTACCAACAACAGATATTTTACCAGGGCTTCCACCCATCAATGAACTATTATATGGCATTGTAAATGTTTGCGTAGATTTAGAAACAGATGTACCACTATTAGGGTAGTCTGAAGCTTTAAACTCAATTGATCCAACTTCTGAACCTTCAAACTCAAAATTAAGTGTATAGCTAGTTCCCTTAGGTAGCATACCTACAGGTAAAGTGGATTCAACGTCAAAAGAAACTTTTGAACCCATTAATTCAATAGGATTAGGATTAACGTTTATTTGTTGTTGTTTAGATAATTCCATCATCTTTTTTAGTGGATTACATCCAACTAACGCTAAACAAACAACAAGAAATAAATTTAAAATATTAATATTTTTCATGTTTTAGTTCTTTAAAGTAATTACTTATAATTGACAAAAATACATATTTTTATCAATATTGGGAACAAATACCTATAAATCACTAAACCTTTTTTTACCTCTAATAAAATACTCAAATGGTATAATTATTTTTTTTAATGATATTCTATTTAAACTTTCTCGTCTCTTTTTTAAAAGAATTGAAGGCAAATAAGAAACAAATGAAAAGTAAGCCTTATAGATCGAAAAAAAATGAAGTAATGATTTTTTTTCAAATAATATTTTTATTGAAGCAATTGAATCTAATATGAATCTAATAGGTATTTTTATTAGAAATTCTATAAAATTTTCATTTTTTGCTATCATCATTAGATTATTTCTGAAATTTAAAAATGTTTTCCTAGGATTATTATAGTCTAGAGTTTTCCCACCAATGTGATAAACTTTACTTTTAGGTTGACAGTAATTTATGTATCCCATTCTTTTAACTCTCCAGCATAAGTCTATTTCTTCCATATGTGCAAAGAAATCTTCATCGAATCCACCCAAATCAAAGAAAATTTCTGATCTTATCATAAAACACGACCCTGATGACCAAAAGATTTCCGTTTCATTGTTGTACTGACTTTTATCAATCTCGATAGTATCAAAAATCCTGCCCCTACAATATGGATATCCTAAATAGTCAATATAACCTCCTGAGGCTCCAGCATAATCAAAAAACTTTTTGTTATTATAAGAAATTATTTTTGGTTGACATGTTCCTATTTTATTATTTGATTCTAAAGTATCAAATATTGGATTCAACCAATTTTTTGTAACTTCAACGTCACTATTTATAAAAACAAAATAATCATGTTTTATTTTTTTTGTTCCCTCATTGTAACCTTTAGCATAACCATAATTTTTATTATTTATAATAGTATTTACAGAAGGAAACTTAGATTTTAGTAGCGTAACAGAATCATCATCAGAATTATTATCAATAACGTATATGTCTGAAATTTTTTTATCAGAAAATTCTATAATTGAAGGTAGAAATTTATTTAATAATTTCTCACCATTGTAATTTATAATTATTACTGCAATTCTTTTTTTTGGATTTGTCATTTAAATAGATTCCCCATATCGAAACCAGGAATATTAGGTAAAATATCTCCTGTCTTATCTTTCATATGTTCTTTTACTTTTATATCTATTTCTTTTAATGCTTTATTGGTTGCTGCTACAACTAAATCCTGAACCATATCTCTTTCATTTAGAATGCTTTCGTCAATATCTATTGATATAACTTCCTTTTTACCATTAACTTCAACTTTAACCAGACCTGCTCCGGATTCAGATGTTACTTTTAACACATCTAACTCAGCTTTTATACTTTTCATTTTTTCTTGCGCTTCTTTTATCTTACCCATCATTTTCATCATATCAAACATTACTCTTTATTTAATTAACAAAAATTTACCAGTTTGAACCACATTTTTACTATCAAGAACAAATTCCATTTTATAAACATATGATCCTTGAACTATTTTTCCATTAAAATAACCATCCCATCCTAAATTTATATCATTACTCTCAAAAATCTTTTCACCAAACTTATTAAATATTAGCATTTTAAAATCGGATACACCAGAATCATATGGTTTAAATTCATCATTTAATCCATCATCATTTGGAGTAAATGCAGTTGGTATTGGTATTGGATTATAATTATCTTGACTTGTTACACAAATACTATTAGATTTTGATATTTTATTATCCTTATACCCTAGAATTTTATAACAATATGTTTCGTTTTTTAAGATTTCATAACTATCAGTAAAATTATTAATGTTACCATAGAATGTTTTTTTAATTATGTTATCTCTATAAATAGCTAAAGAATCAAAATCATTTTCATAATTAAATTCTATATATATTCCTTGGTTATTTTCATAGCCAGATAAATAAATAATACATATTTCATCAGTTATAGTTTGATTATCACACTTATAATATTTTTCAACTGAAACACACCTTTCATTAAATGATTCATTTTGGAATAAAACCTTTGTATCCGAAAAATATATGTATGAGGAACTAATAAAACTTGAGTCAATTTCATCATCTACTACAAAATTGTAATTTGTACTATTTTCTGGTTTATAGTATAAAACATAATTTGTCTTATCATCAGATAAAATAACGGAATCAATTATGGTATTTATATTATTGTTTATTGAGGATATTGAAAAATCAAATTTTGAACAATTAATATCATTATCTTCAAAATTTCCTACTACATAAGCATCTACATTATAATCAGAACCAAAAAATGATGAGTAATTAAAAATATTGCTTCCACTATTTAATTTTTTTACAAAAAGATTGTCTACATATAGATTATATCCATCATAATAATTATCATTTATTAAGATTTCAAGATTATCATTTAAACAATTAAAAAGATCCAATTCAATTTGTTTTGATTCCATTGCTTCAATTTCAATTAAATCTATTTTTTCCACTCCATCTTGATTAATTGCTTGTGCAATTGTGTATGTTCCAATAGTATTATATATAAATGAATTTGAAGATGAAGGATTAAAAATGTTACTTGAAGAAGAATAATTAAAGTCATATTGAATAACTGTTACTCCAGAATCTATATTTTCAGATATTATTTCTACTTCTAAAGGAACACACCCCTTTATGGTATTTACTTCAAATCTTCCTAGATTGCTTGTTTGGGAATAAAGTGAGTTAATACTGAATAATATTAAAATCAAAGATAGAATTCTATTCATCAATATTTATGAGGATATTTTAGATAAAATATTTTCAATACTCAATTTTTTCTGACTTCCATCTTTCATATTTTTTAATGTAAATAAATTAGATTTTATTTCCTCCTCACCAATTATAATAACGTAAGGGATATTATTATTATTTGCATATTGTAGTTGTTTTTTTAACTTTCCATTATCTGAGTATAAATCAACCTTAATATTATTTTTTCTAAATAATTTGGCAATTTCTAATGATTTTGACATGTATTCATTAGATAAATAACTGATTAAGACATTATTTGAAGATAATATATTATTAGGAAAAAGCTTTTTTACATTCATAATTTCAATGATTCTTTCAATTCCAAAGGAAATTCCTATTCCAGAGATATCTTTATATCCAAAAATTTCTGTGAGATCATCATATCTTCCACCTCCACATAGGCTACCTATTTTTTCTTTTGTTGGAATAACTTCAAAAATTGTTGATGTATAATAAGAAAGTCCTCTCGCAAGACTAAAGTCTATTTTGAATTTGTTGTTAACTTTTATTAAATCACGAATTTGATTTATTCCATCTGATCCTATTTTAGAATTTTTTAAAAACTTAGATAGAAATTCTATCTTCTTGTTATTATCACCTTTGTAAGATAAAATTTTGAATAATTCACTTATTGATGTACTTGAAAACCCATTCTTTTTAAGTTCAATTTTAAATTTTTCAAAGCCTATTTTTTGAATTTTATCAATAAGAATACAAAACTTTTCAAAATTTTCTGAAAAATTTAAGATTTCAGCAATTCCAAGTAAAATCTTTCTGTTATTAAGTTTAATTTCAAAATCACTAATATTTATTCTGTTAAAAAGTGAATACACTAAATCTATAATTTCAGCTTCGCATACTAAAGATTTTGTTCCTATATAATCAACATCACACTGGAAAAATTCTCTAAACCTTCCTTTCTGAGGTTTATCAGCTCTCCAAACTGGTTGTATTTGATATCTTTTAAATGGTAGTGTTATTTTATTTCTATTCATGCTCACATATCTTGCAAAAGGAACGGTAAGATCATATCTAAGTCCTTTCTTCGAAATTTTAGAGCGAAGACTAGTGTAATCTTTATATTCTATTTTGTCTACTTTTTTTATAAAATTTCCAGAGTCTAAGAGTCTATAAATAAGCTTATCACCTTCATCGCCATATTTCCCATTCAATACTTCCATATTTTCCATAGCGGGAGTCTGGATAGAATTGAAACCAAATAAACTAAAGACATCTTTAAAGATATTGAAGAGATATTCTCTTTTTCTCATATCATCAGGTCCAAAGTCTCTTGTGCCTTTTGGTAATGAAGGATTAATTTTTTTCACGTTTCTATAATTTATTACAAAGCTAGCAAATGATTTACATTATTTTTTATTTAAATTGCGGCAATAAATTTTATTTATGTCAATAACTAGATTAGAAAGGAAAGGAAGAAGAAACGTTTCCAAAGCTAAAAGAGCTAAACAGGTTATTAAAAGTCTAAATGCAAAACCTGTTATAAGAAATGTTGACGTTGAGGCTATAAAAAAAGAATTTAAAAAAAAATCATCGAAAAAGAAGCAAAAAAGTTAATTACAAAAATTCAATAACTTCCATATCTTTTATTTTATTACTTTTTATACAAAATCTTATAATAGTTTTCATTTTATGCAATCCTATTTTTCCAGCTGCTCCTGGATTAATGAATAATAAGTTATTTATTTGATCTTTCTCTATTTTTAATATATGACTATGCCCACATACTATTACATCAGGGTTGTGTTTTTTAATTAATTTTATCGTTTTATCGTTATATTTTGGTGGTTTACCTGCAATATGTATGATTAAAAATTTTATATTTCCTTTTTCAATTATTATATATTCATCCAGTTCTTTTCTTAGTATTTCATCATCTATATTTCCATAAACTGCGATTGTTTTTTTTTTGTTTTTTAATCTTTCTAGTAATTCTATACTTCCTATATCACCGGCATGCCATATTTCATTACAATCTTTGAAGTAATCAAAGATATTGTCGTGTAGATAGTTATGCGTATCAGATATTATTCCAATTTTCATAACCTATTATTATTGGGTTAAATTAAATTTATTGTTGAGATTCAATCCTACTCTTCATTCTAGACCAAATACTATCTAATTTAGATTCTTGTTCTTTGTTTGCTATTTCTCTTATATTTTTCCAATGATTTATTCTAACTTGATTAAGTGATATTGCAAGATCATAATAATCATTTTTATTATCTTCATTTATATATTTTCCATTGGATAAATCATTCATTATCATTAAATCATATTTTCTAAAATTTCTCTCTATTCTTTTTTTTTCATTATTATATCTTCTGAATTCTTTTTTTGCAAGTTCAAGTTGACTACTTTCAAAATTTAGTCTTTTCTTTAAAAATCTCATCTCATATTTAAATTCTTCATTTTTTTAACCTTTAGTTTTATTAAAAATTTTAAAT
>JAYZHZ010000128.1:0-2839 GCA_036166035.1 Bacteroidota bacterium | reverse complement strand
ATTTAGAAAAACTAAACCCCATTTAAATACATTTAAAGTCATATTAAACTAATCATTCTTTGTAAAATCAGAAGGTTTTAAAACAGTTTAGTTACATATTAGTTACACGGGATGTTTTAAATAACCTAAAACGCTCTTTAAATACTATTGAGGTATATTATTCAAGATAAAGTAATTCCTGTATTGGAAAATAATCAATCATTAAATATACACATATAAAAAAGGGCTATAAATAAGCCCTTTTTTGTAATAATTAGTCATTTATTACTCATTTTTTTTTAAATTGGCAACACAAAAAAAACCAAACGATAATAAATGAAGAATCTGTTATTTCTCTTACTGTTTTCACCTTTTTTATGTAATTCTCAACTTTATAAGGTTAATGCAAAGGGAGGGTTAAATGTACGTGAATCCCCTGGAGGAAAAAAAATTGCAACGCTTTTAAAAGATGACTATGTATATGTTTACTGGAAAAGTGATAAAACTTTAACTGTTACTGATATTGATAAAAATACAGGTAAATCAAAAATTATAAATGGTAATTGGGTAAGCATTATTACTCTTAAACCTCCAAAGCTAAAAGGAGATAAGGTATTATGGGAAGATAACTATAATAATTCAAGAGGTGTTGTCTTTGATGGATTTTTACAAAAATTGAATGCTGAAGATTCTTATTCTGATTTGATTAAAGACAATTATGTTCATTTTGATAATGAAAGTCTAGATATTTCTAGTGCAGATAGAGCCGCTGTAGGTATTCGTGATAAATGTTTTATTAAAAATAAAGACGGTACACCATTTACGGGAACAGCTTACTATCTTGATTTTAAATCTGGTTACGACTTACTTTGGAATAAAGATGATCCTGAGGAAATTTTATTAAAAACAATATCCTTCAAAAATGGCTTAAAAAATGGGATAAGCAGGATCATAAATTTAGAAAGTGGTAAAGTAATAAATGAAAAAATTTGGGAAGAAAATACAAAAATTTTAAGGTCCAACGATAATATTTCTAAAGATAAAAGAGTAATTGTTGAGTTTGATAATAATATATCTGAAGTTACCATCAAGGGAATAATAAAGTTTGGTGGTATAGGTTATGATGAAGGAGGAGATACCTACGAAGGTGGTAATTATATAACTGACGTGGAGTATATCTCATCAGAAAATATGGAAGAATTTAAGATATTATTTAAAATGCAGGAATATCATAATTGGGCAAATAAGGATTATATGGATAAAGAAATTTCAATCAGTTTAAAAGCAGTTTATGAAGAAGAGGTCACTCTGCTTGGTGATAATTATGAAGGAGCAATGGAATATTTTTATAGAACTATTGAAACAGGTTTTTGTGTTATTACCTCTAAAATTTCTGAAATAAAGTTAGTAGAAACATTAGATGGAGAATTTAAATCTTATTACGATGATGGACAGCTTAAATTATTACAAAATTATAAAAATGGAATAAAACATGGTGTTCATAAATCATTTGATGATGGAGGTGATTTAATATACTCAAGAAATTACATTAATGGCAAATTAGATGGTCTGGAAATTTTTGAGGGTGGTTGGTATTACGATTCAGTTTACTGGAAAAATGGAGTCAAACATGGAATAGAAAAATCGTATAGATCAGAATACCCACCTACTCCATCAGATCAAAAATTCTTAAGATTTGAAAAACATTGGAAAAACGGAAAAAATGAGCTAGAAAAATGGTACCATACAAATGGGAAATTGCAAAGAGAGGGAAAATGGGCTAGAACAGATTATCCAGTTGGTATCCACAAAAAATATTATTTCAATGGTCAATTAGAGAGTGAGGGAGAATTAAATGGTTATGGTACAAATAATTATTATAAACACGAGGGAAAACATGTTAAATACTCTAGAAATGGTGAAATTATTGATGTTAAGTTCTATGAAAATGATGTTGAAATAATAAGAAAAAGTAAATATAAAATTGTAGGAACATATTCATTTGGAGATGATGATTGTGAAAATGGATGTGGTAGAGTACTTATACATCCTGAAAGTGATTCTACAGCACTATTTTATATAGATGTAAACAGAGGAGCTCCATCATATAACAGTGGTGCGCTGAGAGGAAGAATTTTTAAAAATTCTAATGATACCTATTTATTTTATTCAAAGGAATATGGTGAATGTAGTTTAAAAATAACTTTAAATAATAACATTTTGAGTGTTAGTACAGAAGATGGGAAAAATGAATGTGGTTTTGGATATGCTGTCAGAGCCGATGCTAATTACATATTAATAGATAACTTTGTGCCAGAATATTATACTACTGGAGAAGATTCAAAAATATATTTTGAAAGTTTTTATAATGAAAAGTAATTTTATATCATATCTGACATTTTTCTTAGTGATAATTTTTTCATCTCAAAATCCTTTATTTTCACAAAATAAAGACGAATCTAATGATGAAGTTATTGAAAGAAGTATTGAAAACTTAATTAAGGAGATTGAAAAAATTAATAAGGACCTGGAAGAAAAAATATCAAAAAAAATAGAAGAAGTTGTCAAAAAAAATAAAGATTACTTAAATCAATTAGAGAATAAGTATTCTTCCAAAATAAAAGAAGAATACAATGAAATATCAAATTTAAAAAAAGAGGTTGATGAAATCTTAAAACTTAAAGATCAAGAATTAAAAATTATAGATCAGAAAATAAAAGAGATTAATAAAAATCTAAAAGATTTGACGAGTGATGATTATCTTAAAGATTTTAAAAAGGATATAAAATCCCAACTTGATGAGTTTAAAAAACTTACATTAGAATCATTAGAAAAAAATTTAAATATTAAAGTAGATACA
>JAYZHZ010000127.1:0-2576 GCA_036166035.1 Bacteroidota bacterium | reverse complement strand
ACAAAGATGAAAACCTAACAGAAAGTTTATTTTTGTTCATAGTTTATATTAAAGTAGTTTTATGTTGAATTAAAAAACAATTAAAACAAAAAATAGTGAGAAAAGCAGATATTATAAATAAAGTTTCATTAGAAACAGGGATTGATAAATCCGATGTACAGGAAACTATAGAAGCCACCATAATTACTATAAAAAAAGCTTTGGTTGAAGGGGAAGGTGTTTTTATTAGGGGGTTTGGTAGTTTTGTTAATAAAAAAAGGGCAAAGAAAATTGCTAGAAACATTTCAACAAATACAGCAATAATCTTAGAAGCCCATTACATTCCGTCATTTAAACCATCAAAAAAATTCATTAAATCCGTAAAGGAAAACAATAAAATAATTGAATAATATCATGCGGACAAAAATCACTCAAATATTAATTATAATTGGTGCGGTGATATTGGTATATTTTTTATTTCAACTACCGACTTCTGTTTTAGAAACAACTAACGCCCAAGAAAACATAAACAAAACAAACTCCATAGAATCAGCATTAGAGCTTTTAGAAGGAAATAATCCTATGGAAGGCGTTTTTATGCTTAGAGAAATTCTTGAAAAAGAACCCAAAAACACTCAAGCGTTGTATTATTTAGGAGTTTTATCTATTCAAACAGCGCAATATGAAAATGCTATAAATAGATTTAATCAGATAATAGCTATTGATTCATCGGATAAAAAGGCATATTTGCAGTTGGGAATTAGCAACTATTATCTTGAAAGGTATAATATCGCTGACTCTATGTTTAATAAAGTAAAAGCATCAGGAGATAGTTTGTTAGTCAATGAATTAAACATTTTTTTAAACAACTAAAGACATAAAAAATATGCCTAGTGGTAAAAAAAGAAAAAGACATAAAATATCAACACATAAACGAAAAAAAAGATTAAGAAAAAACAGACATAAAAAGAAATAAAACAATAATACTATGAGTAGCGAGTTAATAATAAATTCATCTCGCGACAAAAGTAGAATTGGACTTCTAAAGAACAAAAAACTTGTCGAATTTCATCAAGAAAACGATGAAACTAAATTTAATGTAGGTGATATATATGTAGGAAAAGTAAAAAAAATTAACAAAAGCCTTAACGCCGCTTTTATTGATATTGGTTTTGAGAAAGACGCATTCCTACACTACTTAGATTTAGGTCCCCAATTTTTGTCGCTTAAATCATTTGTTAAAAAAACTAAAGGTAAAGGCAAACCTCCCTCTTTTAGTTCCTTCAAAAAAACTGATGATATAAACAAGTTTGGAAAAATTAATGAGGTTTTAGACAAAGGAGATAACATTCTTATACAGATAGTAAAAGAACCAATATCAACAAAAGGACCAAGGGTTACAACTGAACTTTCTTTGGCCGGTAGATATTTGATATTAGTATCTTTTTCTGAAACAATTAACGTTTCGAAAAAAATAACAAACAGAGAAGAAAGGGTTAGGTTGATAAACTTAATAAAATCAATTAGACCAAAAAATTTTGGTGTAATAGTAAGAACGGTTGCTGAAAAAAAATCAGTTTCTGAATTAGATAAAGATTTAAAGTCTTTAATATCCTCTTGGGGTGAAGGATTAAAAAAAATAAAAAAATCAAAACCTGGCGAAAAGGTTCTGGGGGAAGAAAACAAAGCTACCGCATTACTTAGGGATATTCTTAACTCTTCTTTTGACAATATAATTATTGACAACAAAAAACTTTTTTCAGAAGTAAAAGGGTATGTTAAGAAGTTTGAGCCTAAAAAAGAAAAAATCGTTAAATACTATTCTTCACCTGCTCCTATTTTCGAGGTTTATGGAATAGAAAAACAATTACAAGATTTATTTGGAGAGACGGTTCCAATTTCTAATGGAGGGTATGTAATAATTCAACACACAGAAGCATTACACGCGATTGATGTAAATAGTGGAAAAACAAGTAAGGTTGCAAATCAGGAAGAAGCAGCATTAAAGGTTAATTTAGACGCAGCAGAAACCATAGCTAGACAATTAAGGTTGAGGGATATTGGGGGAATTATTGTTATTGATTTTATAGACCTTAAAAAAATCTCTAACAAAAGAAAACTTTATGAAGCAATGAAAAAAGCAATGGTTGAAGACAGGTCAAAACACACAATTTTACCTTTATCTAAATTTTGTTTAATGCAAATAACCCGGCAAAGAGTTAGGCAAGAATTAAAAATGACAAAAGAAGACGCTGAACTAGATCAAGATGGAACTGAAGCGGCAGATAAGATAGAAAAAAAGATAGAACACCTTTTTGTTAAACAGAATGAAAAACAACTAACATTAGTGGTTCATCCATATTTATATTCTTATTTTACCATTGGTGTTTTATCTAGACAATACAAGTGGTTTATTAAACATAGAAGATGGGTTAAAATTGAAAAAGACAACAATATTGGAATTAAAGATTATGTTTTTTTAGACTCTAACAGACAGATAATTCAAACCAAAAAATGAGATTAGGTTTTTTTGTTTTTATTGCTTTGTTTTTTTCGTCATGTACCAACAAAACTTGTGATAAATCAAAACTACACCT
>JAYZHZ010000126.1:0-4047 GCA_036166035.1 Bacteroidota bacterium | reverse complement strand
CCTATAGAACCTCTCTCCATTATTTTATGGCCAATTTTTTTAATCTTTTCTAAGCTTTCTTTACTGATAGAGTTTTTTTCAATTACTATCACATCTGGTAGCCACTGATGATGAAATTTTTTAGCATCAACAGCTTCTTGCATTCCCATTTTGTGATCAATTACATTTAAGATAGTCTGAAAAACAGAAGTTATAATTGTTGAACCACCTGGAGTTCCTAATACCATAAATAGTTTTTTGTCTTTTTCAACTATCGTAGGAGTCATTGAAGATAACATTCTTTTATTGGGTTCAATAGCATTTGCTTCTCCTCCAATTAATCCAAACATATTTGGAAAACCCGGTTTTATACTAAAATCATCCATTTCATTATTAAGTAGGAATCCTGCTCCATCAACTACTACTTTTGAGCCAAATGATGAATTGATAGTTGTTGTGACTGACACCGCATTTCCAAGTTTATCAACTATAGAGTAGTGTGTTGTTTCATCTGATTCATTAATGTAAATCTCACCACTTTTAATATCAGATGAAGGGGTTTTTATATTTTCTTTAATGTTTTTGTACCTATTTGAAAGATAATTTTCATTTAATAGAAAATCTATTGGAACGCCATAGAAATCAGCATCTCCTAGATAAGATGCTCTGTCAGCGTAGACTCTACTTTCAATCTCAGATAAAACATTAATGTATTCTACACTATTATGAACTAATTCATTAGTTTTTAGTTGTTCTGCGCCATGAAGCATTTGCAGTAATGCTATTCCTCCACTTGATGGTGGTCCCATTGAAATGATTTTATGATCTTTAAAATAACCTATAATAGGATCTCTCCAGATAGATGAATAGTTTTCTAAGTCTTCATGAGTTATTATTCCATTTCCACTATTCATTTCTGCAACTATCAAATCTGCTGTTTCACCCAAATAAAATCCGTCTCCTTTTTTATTTTTTATTCTTTTAAGTGTTTTTGATAAATCCTTTTGAATTAGAATATCACCCTCTTTCCATTCTGAATCCTTTAGAAAAGGAATTAGTTTATCATTAACTTTTTCCAACGATGATTTTACGTTATTTAATCCTGAAGATTGTTTTTTAGTTACTTTAAATCCATTTTCAGCTAAGTTAATAGCTGGATTAATTAAATCATCCCAATCTTTCGTCGCAAATTTTTCATAAAGTTTTACCATTCCATCAACAGATCCGGGTACTCCAGAAGCCAAATGTCCCAGTCTGCTCTTATTATCATTGACGACCATATCACCTCCTGATTCTTTCAAATACATATCTCTAGTTGCCATACTAGGTGCTTTCTCTCTGAAATCTAAACTTCCATGTTCACCATCATCGAGTCTGTATACTACAAAACCTCCTCCTCCTAAATTACCAGCCTGAGGATAAACAACAGCTAACGTGAAATGTACTGCAATAGCAGCATCAAAAGCATTTCCACCACTTTTGAGAATATCTAAACCTATCTTTGATGCAATAGGATGTGCAGAAGAAACCATACCGTTATAGTATGATTTTTTGTTTTCACATGAAAAAGTGAAAAGGAATGAAAATAATATTATGTGAAAAAATGATTTTTTGAAATTATATTGCATCCTTATTTATAGTTTATGTGCGGAATTGTTGCAATTTACAATAATCAATTAAAATTTGATAAACATATGAGATCAAAGTCTCTATCTATGTCTAAAAAAGTTAGACATAGGGGTCCAGACTGGTCTGGTATTTATTCATCAGATCATGCAATATTGGCACATGAGAGACTATCTATAGTCGATGTTCATTCAGGAAAACAACCCTTAGTTTCAAGTGATGAAAATTTAATATTAACAATCAATGGAGAAATATATAATCATTTGGATTTCAGAAATGATAAAACATTAAGTTATGATTATAAAACAAATTCCGATTGTGAGGTGATTATACCATTGTTTAAAAAACATGGATCAAAATTATTAAATAAAATCAATGGAATTTTTGCTTTTTTTTTATACGATAAAATAAATAATTCATTTTTTGTATCAAGAGATCCTATAGGTGTAATACCTCTTTATATGGGTCAAGATAATGAAGGAAATACTTATTTTTCCTCAGAAATGAAGTGTTTAGTTAGTAATTGTAAAAATATAAAAGAATTTCCTCCCGGTCATTATATGACAGAAAAGAACTCTGAACCAATAAGATACTATAAGAAAAACTGGATGTCATATGACACTTTAAAAAATGAATCATCACATGATAAATTAAGGGATTCTCTTGAGAATGCTGTTAAAAGACAACTAATGTCAGATGTTCCGTTTGGTGTTTTGTTATCAGGTGGACTAGATTCTTCAATAATTTCATCAATTGTAAAAAAATATTCTAAGAAAAGAATTGAGTCAAATGATAAAAAGGAAGCCTGGTGGCCCAGAATTCATTCTTTTGCAGTAGGACTAAAAAACTCAACTGATTTAAAAGCATCCAGAAAGGTTGCTGATTATCTTGGTACAGTTCATCATGAAATCAACTTCACAATACAAGAGGCTATAGATTCTCTAGAAGATGTAATTTATTATTTGGAAACTTACGATGTTACTACAGTTAGGGCATCAACCCCTATGTATTTAATGGCTAGATATATTAAGTCAATGGGAATCAAAATGGTTCTTTCTGGTGAAGGTGCAGATGAAATATTTGGTGGTTATCTCTATTTTCATAAAGCTCCTGACTCAAAAGAATTTCATGAAGAAACGTTAAGGAAAATTAAAAAATTACACTTATACGATTGTTTAAGGGCTAATAAATCTCTTTCTGCATGGGGAGTTGAAGGTAGAGTTCCTTTCCTTGATGTTGATTTTTTAGATTGTTCAATGAACATTGATCCTAAACATAAAATGATATCAAAAGATAAAATAGAAAAACATTTCTTGAGAGAATCTTTTAAAGGCTATTTGCCCGAAGAGATTTTATGGAGACAAAAAGAGCAATTTTCTGATGGAGTAGGGTATTCTTGGATAGATTCATTAAAAGAATATGCAGAAGAGTCAATATCTGATGATGAATATAAATCTAAGGAAAAAAATCACCCGATTAATACTCCAAAATCAAAAGAGGAATTATTGTATAGAAAAATCTTTGAGAAACATTTTCCTGATGATGATTGTATAAAATGTGTTCCTTCTGCAAAATCTGTTGCTTGTAGTACTGAGGAGGCATTACGTTGGGATAAGGAATTTAGTAATATGATTGATCCATCAGGAAGATCAGTAAAAAAAGTTCATAATGATTCTTATTGATCAAACAGAGTCTAATGCTTTATTAATATCATAGATTAAATCATCAGAATCTTCAATACCAATTGATAACCTTACAAGAGATTGCCCCATACCAATTTTATTTTTTGTCTCAATGCTGACATCTGCATGAGTCATGGAGTAGGGGTGGCATGCTAAACTTTCTGTTCCTCCTAAACTGACAGCTAGTTTTATCAGTTTTAAATTATCTAAAAATTTAAATGCTTCTTTTTCACCACCATTAATGTCAAAAGATATCATTCCACCATTACTGCTGTATTGGTTTTTATAGACTTTATATTCTTTTGATGATTTATCTATTAGTCCCAAAAAATATACTTTTGAAACTTTTGGGTGTTTGTTTAAAACTTCAGCTATTTTATCCGCATTTTCTGCACTTTTTTCCATTCTTATCTTTAGTGTTTCTAAGCTTCTTAGTATTAACCATGAAGTAAAAGGTGATGCCATATTTCCCATAAAAACACGCATTGTCTTTAATCTACTAATAACCTCATTGCTTCCGCAGGCAGCACCAGCAACTAGATCACTGTGTCCTCCTATGTATTTTGTTGCAGAATATAAAACAACATCAGCACCAAAATCTATCGGCTGTGAAAATATTGGCCCCATGAACGTATTATCTATTGCCAAATAAACTTTTTCTTTAGATGAATAATAATCAGCAATTTTTCTGCATTTTTTAATATCAACAATGCTATTTGTAGGATTTGCTGGAGATTCAATATATACTAGGCTAACTTCT
>JAYZHZ010000125.1:0-6858 GCA_036166035.1 Bacteroidota bacterium | reverse complement strand
ATATAAGGTAACTGATGGTGGAGGCTGTGTAAAGCAAGATGTTATTGCCATTCAAATCAATAATTCAGTTCCTCAGGCAGTAGCAGATACTTTTACAGTTGGAGTTGGTGGTACTATTAATATTCCTGCACCTGGAGTTTTAGTCAATGATCCTATTCCATCTTCAGCTACTGGTGAGTCAGGGATTGTAACCTCACCAACCCTTGCTATAACTAGTGGGCCAAGTGCTTTTAATCTAAACTCTGATGGTAGCTTTACATACACACATAACGGAAGTACTTCTCCAAAGACTGATAATTTTACCTATCGATTAATGATTGTATATAGTCCAGGGGTTTTTGATGTTTCAGATGGTCAGGTAGTTATAAAAGTAAATGATTGTCCTACAACTGTTTCTGATACTTACACTGTTTCAGAAGGTGGAGTGTTAGTTGTAGATTCTTTAAACGGCCTTCTGATTAATGATAGTGATATTAATGGAGACGATATTTTTGCATTTAAAGACTCCGACCCGCTAGTTTTGGCTGACGATAAAGCCAGTAAAGGTAGTTCTGTGGTTGTTAATGCAGACGGATCATTTACCTACACACATGGCGGAGGTGAAGGTGATCTTGATTATTTCTTGTATTACGCTAATGATGGATTATGTAATAGTGTTCCAGATACAGTTAAAATTGTTGTTCTTCCTGTTAATGATTGCCCTGTAACTTATGTAAATGGATATAATAGTCTATCCTTATTAGATGGAGCTCCAATAAAAGATTACATTGAAGCTCTTACAGATGCTGCTGGAAATCCAATAAGTATTGACAGTGTTAGAAAAGATGCTGCTGGCGATACCTTATTGGTATTCGCTTCGGATGGTATCATTTGGGTTCTTGGAATGGATGAGGGAGGGACTCTTACTAGGGACTCGCTTACAGGAGCACTTCTTACTGATATTGATCCTGAGGGAGACTATATTTTTATGAGGGAGCTATTGCCAGGATCTCCAAATTGGATTTTAGATGCAGCTGGTAACCCTGTTTATCCATTTCCTCCTTTTGCAAAAGATTATCAGGTTAATGCAGATGGATCATTCTATTATGAACATGACGGATCTGGAAATATTCGAGATGTTATATATGTTGAAGTTTGTGATGTTCCACAAACGGGTGTTTCTTGTTGTTCAGTAGACTCAATAAGACTTTTCTTTGGACCTGACAACGCGTGCGCGGAGGGATTAACTGATTATTTCACAGTTAATGAGGGAGGAACACTTACAGCTGATGGGGCTAATCTTGGATATAACACATTTATGGATTCAATGACCAAAGGTGATGGTAAATATACTGGTGTACTCCTAAATGATGTTGATGAGGAAGGGGATACTTTAAATGTTGCTCTTAATGAGTTGCCTATTTTTGGAACTATAGTTGGAAATAAAATTAATCCTGATGGCTCTTTTGTGTACGTGCATGACGGGGGAGAACAAACGGCGGATTCTTTTACATATACTATGGGAGATATGGCTAGAGAGTGTGCTGAAGTGAGAGTTTACATAAATATTATTTCCGTTAATGAATGTCCTACAGCTGTTGATACAGTCTACACAGTTGAAGAAGGCGGAACACTGGTTATATCTGGTTTGCCGGGAGGAGGTGAAGGTCATTTTAATAATCTTCCAGCAATTATGGGAAATGATTTTGATATAGACATTGGATCGAGACCGCAAATCACAGATGATTTAATTGCTTTTTATTCTATGTCAGAATTTTATGATTCTTTGCCAGGACCGGATCTAGATGTCGATGGAAAATTACTTCCTACCATTCTTGTTCATAAAAAAGCAGATGATCAGAGCAGTAACAATTTCAATGGTTTCATGAGAGGTGGAGTGCCCGATACATTGGCTTTACCAAACCCACCAGGTTGTGATGCATTAACAGGAGGTAAGTGTAGTTCACCACCTTACCTGATAACTTACCCTGATGCCCCGACAATTGTTCCGGATAGATTCCAACCACCTAAAGACAGAAATGCATTTGGCTTTGATGGGGTTAATTCTTTCGTTGAAGTTGAAGATCAAATAATTGATTTATCAAGAAATAGGTATACGATATCAGGATGGTTCAGATCCTTTCATGCATCAACTGAAACGGCAACAATTCTAAACTTTACTGTGGATGGTAAAGAGAAGGGTTTAACTATAGGTATAAAAGATGAGAAAGTATCTATTGCAATAGGTAATGGATCGGGATATTCGGTAAAAACCGAAACTCCTTTAGGAAGCACAACTCTAAATAATCAATGGAACCATTTTGTGTTTATGAAAAATGCAAATAATTACAAGATGTTTCTAAACAAGAAAGAAATTTATTCTGAAAGTTTAAATCTTTCTTCATTATCAGGAATAGCTTCTGCTAAGCTTCTAATGGGAAGATCATTGTCCGGCAATTTTTTTAGAGGAAGAATGGATGAATTATATATTTTTGGTGATACAATATCTCAGGAACAAATCTTAAAACTTTATTATGGTCTATCAACCAGTCTGACAAATGCACCGGATGATGGGGTATTAACTGATTTTAATACAGATGGATCATTTACTTATGTTCACAGTGGCAAGGACAATGATTTTGAAGACAATTTCATATATGAACTTTCTGATGGTGAGTGTACAGACTTAGGAAAAGTTACAATAGTTATTACTCCAACAAATGATTGTCCTATAGGTGTAAATGATACACTTAGAGTTGATGAAGGTGGGACTGTTGTTTTTGATGCACCTGGAGTATTAACTAACGATACAGATGAAGAAAATGATACTCTAAAAGCAGAGAAGCTAACAGATCCTTTGCATGGAATAGTAACTTTGGGTGAAGATGGTAAAATAGAATATATTCATGATGACACTGAGACTCTACTTGATTCAATGACATATATTCTTAAGGATAGTACATGTACAGATACTGCAACGGTTTACATTATTATTAATCCTGTTGCTGATTGTCCTATACCAGTTGACGATGTCTATTATGTTACAGAAGGAGATACGTTAACTGTTGATTCATGTATTACGGCAATAACAAGGAAAGGATCAAATAATGAAAACTGGAGAGCGGGTGAACCTAATAGCTCAGGAGATGAAAATATTGGAGAGATTTATTCTGATGGTACCTGGAATGATGAAAAACAAACTACTTTGAATCAAAGATATTTACTTGAGGTTGATAATTTAATTTCTTCTAAATCTGGATATACCTATTTGGGTCAGTATAATGGGCACACGTACTTTAGCTCGAATCTATCTTTCTTATGGTTTGATGCTAAGGCAGATGCGGAAGCAAATGGTGGATATCTAGCAACTATAAAGACAAAAGATGAAAACGATGCTGTTGCTGCTATGTTAAGTTCAGGTAAATTGCATTTTGGGCTTTATCAAGATGTCGCTGATCCATTTTTTGCTGAACCAAAAGGAGGATGGAAATGGGTAGATGGAACTTATTTATATGATGAGGGTAAAATGCGAACATTATGTGGAATTCTGCTTAACGATGATGATGGAGGTGGAGATACACTATTTGTTAATGACTGGACACTACCTGTTAATGGTATACTAGACAATAATGAATTAAAATATGATGGTAAGTTCAAATACTTCCATGATGGAAGCCAATTGGGAGATACAATACTCTACAGAATTGAGAGTGAACTTTGTCCAAGTGATTCCACTAAATGGGGAAAAATTATAATTATTCCTATTAATGTAAATGATTGTCCTGTAGCTATTCGAGATACTTTTTATATTGATGAGGGTGCAACACTGGATACTCTTGGAATTTTAATAAATGATATAGATGAAGATGGTGATAATCTGAGGACAGAGAAAGATTCTTTAAGTGATACCAATCATGGTGTATCTCAAATTTTCCCAAATGGCAGATTGTTATATCAGCATGATGGGTCAGAATCTAGTATAGATAGTGTAAAATATAAGGCTATAGACCCTAGTGGTTGTTCTAGTCAAGCTACCATAATTATAATTATTAATAGGGTAAATGATCCACCTGTTGGAGTAGATGACAATTATTCAGTTAATGAAGGAGATACGCTAGTCGTTGATGTAGCTGGAGGTCTTTTGGCCAATGACTCTGATGTTGATAATGATAGTACAGATTTAAAAGTTCTAGTGATTACCGGTGTATCGGTTGGAACTTTAACAGTAAATCCTGATGGCTCTTTTACATATATTCATGATGGAACAGACTCTCCAAATGAAGTATGTTTTACGTATAGGGTTTTTGATGGAGTAAATGGTCCTCCTCCAGGACTTTCTGAATTAACTGAAGTATGTATCACAATTTTAAATAGAGTTCCAATTTGTGACGGTGAAAATTATATTTTACTGGAGGGCGAAGTTCTTACAACGGATCTTACTAATGGAGTTCTTGCAAATTGTACGGATCCCGATCCACAAGATATAATGACAGTAATTTTGGATACACCTCCAGTAGGGGGAGCGTTTGTATTAAATGATGATGGAACATTTTCTTATGATCACGATTGTTCAGATGATCCTGATGAAACCTTTTTCACCTATTATGTTACTGATGGTGAGGATACAACTGCAACTGTTGATACTGCTTGGATAGATATTGAGAATGAATGTCCTATTGGCAATGATGATCTCTATAGTGGTGTAGATGAGGGAGGGGTATTAACTATTGGTCCATTTGATGGTGTATTATCTAATGATTCTGATCAAAACCCATGTGATATTCTTGAGATTAAGCTTCTTGACCCACCATCATTTGGAGGTGTGGTATTAAATTCTGATGGTTCATTTGAATATACCCATGATGATAGTGAGAACTTTATTGATGAATATACCTATCTGTTACATGATGGTGAATGCCCTACTTGGGATACTGTAACTGTAACTATTAGGATAGATCCTGTTCCAGATACGCCACCAGTGGCTGTTGAAGATTCTTATGGTTGTATTGATGAGGGAAGTTTCATTCAAACTTTATTCCCTGTGGATGGTGTATTAGCTAATGATTATGATTTGGATACAGGCCAAACATTGACAGCTGTATTAGTGGTTTATCCACTTCATGGAACTTTAATACTTAATCCGAATGGTACGTTTATGTATACGCATGATGGAGGTGAATCAACTTCAGATTCATTTGTCTACTATGCAGTTGATAATACAGGACTTTCAAGTGATACGGTAACTGTTTCCATATGTATCAATCCTGTTAATGATTGTCCAGTACCTGTTGATGATATATTTAATATAAAAGAAGGTGATGTAATTGATTCAACTTTAGTTTTCAATGATTTTGATGTTGAAGGAAATGAACTTTTAATAAGCATTAATTCTCCTCCAACTCTTGGAGGATTTAGCTGGTCTCAAGATGGAAGCTTTACATATACAGCACCTGATGACATTCCTGCTCCGGGACCAGAAATTATTACTTTCGATTATATATTAACTGATATTGATGATGGATTTGCTTCATGTGATTCAACAGCTACCGTTACCATTATAGTAAATTATGAAAATGATTGTCCAATAGTTGAAGATGATTCTATACTTGTTGATGGAAGTGTAGCAAGTTCAAGAATAATTTCTGTTCTTGATAATGATTATGATCCTGATTCCGAGATTGATACTACTAGTGTTAAAATAATTGGTGGACCAACATTTGGAGATGCTATATCAAATATTGATGGCACAATAACTTATAATTTTGATGAATCACCAATACCTTTTGATACCATAACCTATAGTGTTAGTGACTATGAAGGGTGTGAAGTTTTAGGTAAAATTTATATTTATATTGAAAATTTAAGGACACCTAAATATCAATTACCTAATTATTTTACTCCAAATGGAGATGACTTCAACGATTATTTTGTTATAAAACATGAAAATATCCTTGAGGAAGATATGAGATTTGAAGTTAAGATCTTTGATAGATATCAAAGATTGATTTATAATGGAGTGGTTGAGTCAACGGATAAGGTTTGGGATGGAAGTGATTCTAATTCTTTACTGATTGTAAAGACAGATTTCTATTATTATGAGATAACTCCTTTAGAATACTTTAACACTCCATATGCTAGGAGAAGAGACACATTAATTGGTACTGTTTATTTACAAAAAGAAAGATAATTTTATCTTGTAAAATTATATATTGCAAAGGTTGCTAACCAATGTTCACCACCATAACCACTATCAAACATTATTTCAAACCCATTTTGAGAATGTTCTTTTGAAATATTTAATAGGAACTTTTTGTCTTCCGGATTAGTTAAATTATTAGATATAAATTTTAAAGTCCATGCACGATGGAACATCAAACCTATAAGATGACCTATTCCTGGATCCTCAGGATCTAAAACTTTAGGGGGAGAAATAATTGTTCCAAAATTATCTTTATCAAAAGATGGAATAAATTTATAAAACCAATTGCTGAATTCTTCTCTAGATAAAATTTTTGACATCAAACCTGCCTCTGCAAGGCATGGTGATAAAAAGTCTGTTCCCGATGGCTCATAATTTACTGGGCAGTTGACGTCAGGTTTAAAATTTGTTAAACTATATTCTTTAATTTTATTAAGTAACTTATTATCTCCCGTATTTTTTGCATACTCTACCATTAAAGAGAAAGAGAATGCAGTGTTTGCATGTGTTCCAGGCCTTAGGGGTGTTGATAATTTATCGAGAAATAGTATTGTCCTTTCAGAAAGTAGATCAACAAGAGGTTTTAAATTATTGGACCATAATTTAGCTTTAGGATAATCCCATGTTGCTAGTTCATAGTAGAGCATCATTAACCATGCCCAGCCATAGGTTCTTTCAAA
>JAYZHZ010000124.1:0-4956 GCA_036166035.1 Bacteroidota bacterium | reverse complement strand
GGGTTGGCAAAAGTTATCTCTTGATCGCTGAAATATTTGTATCGATAGGTGAGGTGTTTCAGGCTACAGCAACACTAGAATCTCTTTCAGAAAATACTGAAAATATTGAAATTAAAAATTTAGCAATTGAACTTTTAAGTAAAATAAAAACTAATGAATAAGCTGCTAGCTATATTATTTCTTTTAATAAATACATCCTTACTTTCTCAAAATAATGAAGGAGAGATTGAAGATGCTCAAATAATAATTCAAAAAAACAGTAAGATAATACTCAATAATGTTGATAAAAACATTGAAAAAATACAACTGGAATCTAACCCATTTAAGAAAAAAAGTATTGAATTCAACGACTTTGAATACAAAATAATTAATAGTGATAAGAAAATAGATAAATTCCTAAGAAATGAAGGCATTACCTTTTATGATGAAAGAAATACAACTATAAATCTGATGGGAGGAAACTATAATAGTTTCTTAGCTAACATAAATCCCTCAATGATAGATTTTAAAAAACTCACACTAAACTCAGACTTATTTTTTAATTATAATGGGAAAGGTTTAAAATTTAAGGATTTTAGTAAAAAAACAATTGTTGATTCAAACATTAATTTTAATTATTCAATAAATTCTAAAAATTTAATAAGTTCAAATTTTAATTTTGCAGCTTTAAGATCAGGCTATTATGGTTTAATCATTCCAGATAATTATTTTGATTTAAATAGAAAAAATATTTTAATTTCAAACAACACATTCTCTTATGATGTAAACTGGGAAAGATCCTCTAAAAATTACAAATCCAAATTAAATTTTATTGGAAAAAACTTCAATGACAAATTGTATAATGAGGGAAATATTTTATTCAATGGTAATTTTACGGTTTTTAATGAAAAATCCATATTCAGCTTTAATCCATATTTTAATTTTTATACATTAAGTGCAAAAATTAATAACGGTTTTAATAATCTAGATCTAGGGTTAATTAAGTTACCAATCCAATATGATTATATGTCTAATAACTTTAGTGTATCATTAAATGGGAAATATATAATTTACAGCAGAAATTGGAAAAATAAAGATACAGGAAGTGGAATCTATCCAAGTTTAAAATTTAAATATCATACAGGTGATTTGTCAATTTCTATATTGGCAAGTAGAGATATAAATAACGAGGTGTATTCTGAAGAAATTAGTAATCTACCTTATATATATGATCCGTTCTTATTCAGTGAATTTAACTTTATAAAAGAGAAGTATAGAATTAAAAGCAAAATTAATTATCATTTAAATGATAATTTAAATATTGGAGTGTCTTATCAAACTCAAAAAGCAGATGGAAACCTAGATTATATTTTGTACACAGGAAATTATTTCCCTGTAGATATTGGATATCCAATTTTCCTTTATTCAGTTACAAGAGATTACGAATTAGAAAGAATTGATATTTTGTCAGTTTCGATTAACTCAACTCATAATAATATTTCAACTTCTTTAGATTTTACCTACAATATATATGAAGAAAATGAAGTCTTTATGCCTATTTACATTGTAGAATTTTTGAACACATTTAATTATGAAAAGTTAAATATTTCTCTAGGTATGGATATGGAACTAAAAACATATGGTCTAAATCTATCTAATGAAATTTTTGAAATGAATCCTTTTGTTGATGTTTATATTCATTCATCATATAAATTATCTGATAATGTATCAATTAGACTTGATATGAATAACATTTTGAATAGATATAATGAGAGATATTTTATGTATCCGGAATTAGGATATAATCTTCTTACGGGAATACGTTGGATATTTTGAAATGAAAAAAAGTGATAAAGATTATGGGCTCTATGATATAAACATAGATGATCATAAATTAAAAAAAACCAATTATAAATATTTTATTATAATGCCATTAATATTATTTGTTGGTTGTTACTTTTTTTATTTAAAAAGTAATTTGAATTTCGATTCTGCTATAACAGATCTTAAAAAAGAGCAAGAAAATGAAATTCAAGAAAATGTTGATATAAAAACTTATACAGAAACAAAAGATATGACTCATGTTACTACTGATAGTAGTTATAAAATAGAAAAAAAACATACCAACAAACTAATATTAGAAAAAACAATTACTGAATTAGACACATTATCTGGAAAATATTTTATTATATCAGGTAGCTTTTCAAATTATAATTTATCTTTAAATAAAGCAAAATTACTACTAGATGATGGATATGAACCCGTAATTATTTTACCAATAAATTATAATAATATGTACAGAGTTGCTGTTAATTTGTATGACAATATTGAATTAGCTAAAATCAATCTAGAATCTTATAAAAAAAAATTAAATGAAAAACTATGGATATTAAAACATTAATCCTTCAAATTTTAAATGAAAATGATTCAATAGTATCAATTATGGATCAAAAACAAATAACCGTTTTAGAATTATTAACAAAAGGAGGATTTATGATGTTGCCAATTTTATTATTGTTTATTATAACAATATACATCTTGATCGAAAAAATTCTTGTGATTAATAGAGAATCTAAATCTCCTAGAAACTTTACAGACGAAACAATTAACAGAGTAAAAAATGATGATATAAATGGTGCTAAGCTTATATGTGAAGACACCAAAAACCCTGTCTCTAGGATGATTTTAAAGGGATTAAATAAGTTAGATACAAATTTAAAAAACATAGAAACTTCTATTGAAAATGTAGGGAAAATTGAAATTTATAATTTAGAAAAAAATCTTAGTCTATTAGCTACAATATCTGGTGCTGCACCAATGATTGGCTTTCTTGGGACAGTTACAGGAATGATTCAAGCATTTATATCAATTGCAGAAGAAGAAGGGGCCGTAAGTCCAAAATTATTATCTAGTGGTATTTATGAAGCAATGCTAACAACTGCAGCTGGTTTATTTGTAGGAATAATTGCATATCTAGCATATAATTATCTTGTTTCTAGGGTTGAAAAACTTATCCATAAAATGGAATATACTACAATAGAATTTATTGAAACCTTACAAAGCAAAAGATGAAATTAAAGGCAAACAATAAAATTAATCCACTGTTTAGTATGTCTTCAATGACTGACATTATTTTTCTTTTATTAATCTTCTTCATGTTAACTGCCTCTTTTGTAACCCCATCTGGACTTCCTGTTAATTTACCTTCTAGTAAATCATCAACAATTGTGATTCAAAAAGTTTCAGTAACAATTACAAAAGATTTAAAATATTTTGTTAATGAAAAAGAAACATCTATTGATAATTTAGAAATTATTTTAAGAGATGAAATTGGTAATAAAGAGGGATTAGTAGTACTTCATTGTGATAAAGATGTTCCAGTAGAACATCTAGTTAACGTAGCTGGTATTGCAACATCATTAGAAGCTAAAGTTACTATTGCTGCTAAACCAAAAAAATAATATGGAAAAAGAGTATAAACAGATTCAAAAAAAAGCTTTTTACCTAACCGTATTATCGAATGTTTTATTCTTTCTTTTATTAATGATTATTGTTGCATGGAAAGAAACTTATCCACCACCTGAAGAGTACGGAATTGAACTTGGTTTTGAATCTATCAATAATTCTGAATTATATGAGTCTGAAAATTCTAATGATACTGAAAGCATTGAAGAATCAAGCGAAAAAACAATAAATGAAGCAAATAACATATCAAATGAAAAAGTAGTAGAAGAAAATGATAAAATGAAAAATTCTGAAGACTTGCTAAATAAGGATGAATCTGATAATCAAAACTATGAAAATATAAATGAATCTGATGTTTTAATAGAAGAAACAAATACAAATAATTCTAATATTCAAAATGAAGAATCCTCTATATCTTCAGAAAACATTATTGATTCATCATCGACTTCTAATTCAGAGAACGAAATAATTGATGAGAGAGCAATTTATAATACAACCAAAATATCAGGAACTAAGGGTTCATCTCTGGAGATGCAAGGTTGGATTTGGGATTTTGAACCTAATCCACAAGACAAAAGTTCTGAAAGTGGCAAAATAGTTTTTGAAATTACAGTAGATTATTATGGTGAAATAGTTGGCTTAAAAACTATTGAAACAACTTTAAGTCCTAAAGTAGAGAATATATATAAAGAAGAAATATTAAAACTCACATTCAGTCCAACCAACAATAACAATCCAGCAGATATATCTAAGGGAAAAATAACCTTCATTATCAAAACTAATTAATGAAATATAATGAAGCTATAGAGTTTCTGTTTTATAATCTGCCTAATTATCATAATATTGGATCCTCAGCAATAAGGCCAGGATTAGAGAACATTAAGAAATTATCAGAAAAATTTAATAATCCACACAAATCATATAAAATCGTACATGTTGGTGGAACAAACGGTAAAGGAACAAGTGCTTCTTCTATATCAAACATATGTTCTTATAATAATCTAAAAGTTGGCTTACTGACATCACCACACATAAAGGATTTTAGGGAAAGAATAACTATAAATGGCAGAAAAATTGATAAAGATTTTATTAAAAAATTTATTTCTAATAATATAAAAATTATCAAAAATATTTCCCCTTCATTTTTTGAACTAACTACCATAATGGCTTTTAAATATTTTGAGTCAAAAAAAGTAGATTTAGCAATTATAGAAGTTGGATTGGGAGGAAGATTAGATTGTACAAATATTGTAAATCCAATTATAACTCTAATAAGTAACGTAAGTCTAGATCATCAAAATATATTAGGTCAAAATATTACTGAAATAGCGAAAGAAAAGAGCGGAATAATTAAAAGCAATTCAATTTTTATCAAAGGAGAATTTCAGCCTGATATTGATAATATTTTTCTAAATAAATGTAATAGGCTTAAGGTAAAATATTATTCCTCAAGTGATAAAGTTAAAATTGAAACAAAAAGAAAAACAATTAATCTAAGAAACATAAATGTAT
>JAYZHZ010000123.1:0-19760 GCA_036166035.1 Bacteroidota bacterium | reverse complement strand
TTTTTATTAATTTCTTTAAGGTAAAATATTAACTATAAATTAAATAAAATGAAAAGAAGTGTAATAACATGTGATATGGAGGGGAGAGTACTTACTATGAACAGGGGAGCTGTTGAAATTTTTGGTTACAATAAAGAAGAACTTATCGGAAAAAAAAGAGTATCTATTTTTTCGCCAGGGGAGATAGTAATTCAGAATGTTGGTAATTGGTTGGCAACTGCTGATAAGTTTGGTGAATTTGTAGGTAAAACTTATTTTTTAAGAAAAGATGGTACAAAAATCAATGCAAAAATAAGAATAACCCCACTTTTTAGTAATGGAAAGAATAAACCACAGACTGGATATTGTGGTGAAACAGTAGTTATAAATGAAGAGGTTGATGTTCCAATCAATTTTTCAACTAAGATAATTAAAGGAATTGCGATCACTCGTTTTCCTTTTACAAGTGCTTCAATACTTCCCATATTTGTTATTTCTTCCTATTATGCTGGTATGGGTGATGGTTTATTTAGTGTATTAAATCTATTATTAGCAGTTTTAGGTGTGTTGTTACTACATCTTTCTTCAAATGTATTTAATGACTATTTTGATGTTAGTGATGGTACAGATGAAGGAAACAATGAATATTTTCAGCCCGGAGGTGCAGCAATTTCAGGTGGAAGTAGAGCAATAGAGTTGGGTATTATTACTTTAGAAAGAACAAAAACAGTGGCAATAAGTCTTTTGATTAGTTCTTTACTTGTAGCTTCGATTTTATTTTATAATATTTTTCTAAATACAAAATCACTTGTAAATGTTCAGGGGGGACTTATAGTTGGTCTTATTGCCCTTTTTCTTGGTTATTTTTATACAGCAAAACCTATTAGATTAGTTTCTAGGAGAGGATTGGGTGAGTTTGCGGTATTTATGGCATTTGGTCCGTTACTTACACTAGGATCTGGATATGCTATATCTATGGAAACTATAAATTATTTATCATCAGAATTTTATATGCTACTTTCTCTAGGAGTTCCATTTGGTTTTCTTACAACAAATATTCTTTTTATTAATCAATTTCCTGACTCTAAGAGTGATGCTAAAACCGGAAAAAATCATTTAGTTGTTACTTTCGGGAGAAAAGTATCTAGATGGATTTATCTTCTCTTTCTGACGTTAGGTTTTTATTCATCATTTTATTTAACGAATATGCTTAATACTCATGAAAATTTTAACTCTACTGTTTTTATGATAGGTAATGGTGTTTTGTATTTATTTGGTTTATATATTTTCTTCAAACTTTATAAGAACTATGAGAAAAGAGAACTTGTTGGATCAAATATTAATACAATAATACTTCAAACCTTATTTTCAATTTTTTATATCATCTCTCTTAATTTGTTTATTTTTTGATGAGGTTATATATAATGAGACACGCTGAAACTGAATTTAATAGAAAAGGTATTATTCAGGGGTCAGAGGTTGATAGCAGTATAAATAATGTTGGTGATTATCAGGCTGAAAGATTTTATAACTTTTACAAAAATATAAATTTTGATAAGATCTATGTTTCTGGACTTAGACGTACTTATCAGACAATTATAAGATTTGTTAATTCAGGAATACAGTGTGAAAAATTGGATGAGTTTAATGAAATAAGTTGGGGGGTTAATCAAGGTAAAAGTGATAATCTTGATGAATATGAAAATCTTATAAAAACTTGGATTAATGGAGATTTAGATAATAAATTCAAATCGGGTGAATCTCCAAACGAAATGTCAAAAAGACTAATAAAGGGTTTTAATCATGTTATTTCAGAAGGATTTAGTACTGTTCTATTGTGCATTCATGGAAGAGCATTGAGGATATTATTGTCAAAAATAATTGATAATGATTTAACTAGAATGGACAAATACGTACATTCTAATACAGGTCTTTATATTATAGATTCTAATAAAAAAGGAAAGTATGAAATAGTGTCCAGGAACTTAAGAAATCACCTTGCTTAGGATTTTTTTGCAGTCTTTCTTTTTTTTCTTTTTTTTGGTTTTTCTTTTATAATTTCAGCAATAACATCAGCTAAAATTCTACCACAATATTCACAAAGAATTATTTTTTTCTTCTCCTTAACTTCAGCTTGTCTTTGAGGCGGCACAATGTTGAAACATCCTCCACATGCACTTCTAGAAACTCTCACAACAGCAAGACCATTTCTCTGTCTCTCAACTAACTTCTCGTAAGATAATAGAAGACTTGGTTCAATTTTTTTTGATGCATTGGTTTTCAAGGAGTTTAATTTTTTTTCTTCTTCTTGACTTTCACTTGAAAGCACATCAAGGTCTGACTTTTTCGATTTTAACATTTGAGTTTTTTCTTTTATAATTTTTTTTGTTGCCTTAATTTCCTCCTTAACTCCTTCAATTTTTTGATCATTTTCAGCTGATTTTTTTACAAAAAGTTTGGTGTCGAGATCTTGTGATTCAATTTCTTTTGATATTGCGTCATATTCTCTATTATTTCTGACATTCATTTGTTGATCTTTATATTTTTTAATCAACTTTTTAGCTTCTGATATTTTGATTTTATAATCATCAATATCTTTGTTTTTAATATCAATATCTTCTTTGAATTTATCTAGTCTGGTATTATAACCTATTAATTCATCTTCTAGATCCTGCACTTCTTGTGGTAATGCTCCCCTTACTTTTTTAATTTCAAAGATTTTTGAGTCTATCTCTTGTAGTTTAAGTAATTTTTCAAGTTTTTTTTCTGTGCTGTGTTCCATGCAATTAAAAATATTTTATAGGATTAGTATTCTCATTTGATAAATGAAGTGCAATATTAATTAATTTTTTACTTAAATATTCAAAAATTAACTCTTTTGTAAATTGCTCACTTTCGTAGTGTCCAATGTCTATCAATACAATCTTATTATTTGATTTAAAATAATCATGGTATTTAAGATCTGAAGTGATATAAACGTCAGCATTATTTCTAATTGATTCACCTATTAAAAAGCTTCCAGAACCACCACAAACAGCAATATTTGTTATTTCATTTTTTATTTTTTTGGTATGTCTAATTGAGTTTTTGTTGAATTTTTTTTTCAATTCATTCAATAACGTTTCGAATTTGATTTTTCTTTTACCAATCATTCCAGAGCCAACATGTTTTGATGGGTTAGAAGTTTGAGTTATATAGTAAGATACCTCATCATACGGATGGTATTTTTCAATGATGTTTAAGATGGTATTTTTTATTTTTTTATCAAAAAATATTTCAAGTTTGATTTCATCAACAATCTCTTTTTTATTTATGTTTCCAATCGATGGATTCGAATTTTCTGTGGGAATAAAAGTGCCTTTGCCTTTACTTTGAAATGAACATTCTTTATAGTTTCCAATATGACCCCCACCAATCTCATAAATTTTTTTTAAAAAAAAGTTTTTATTCTTTTCAGGAATGTATATTTCTAATTTGTTCGAAAAACCCGTTTTAGGAGCCAATATTTTTGTTTTTAATAAACCAAGAAGATCACATATTTTCTTGTTTACACCATCATTTACGTTGTCTAGATTAGTATGAATAGAATAAATATTAATATTATTTTTTATTGCTTTTCCTATTACTTTTCCTTCCCAAGTTGAAAAATCAATAGAATTAAATTCACCAAAAATAATGGGGTGGTGTGATATGATAAGATTGCATTTTTTATTAACCGCTTCTTCGATAACATTTTCAGTACAGTCAAGGCAGATTAGACATCCATTTATTTGAGAATCTTTATCACCAACCATTAACCCTGAATTATCATAATTTTCTTGATAAATTGGAGGGGCCCATTCTTCTAAACATTGAATAATTTTATTTAATTTCATGTTTTAATGTATCAAATAACTAAAATATTTTTATTTCCTATTTCCTTAATTTTTGGATTTATTACAAGTCTAAGGAATTTTTTATATGATTTTGAAATTATTAAATCAAAAAAATATAGAACAAAAATTATTTCAGTAGGAAATCTGATTATGGGTGGTTCTGGAAAAAGTCCGATGGTAGAATACATATCAAAGTATTTTATAAGAAAAAACAAATTTTTTTCTATAATTAGTAGGGGATACGGAAGAAAAACTAAAGGATTATTTGTAGTGGGAACTAAAGATGATTACAAAACAGTTGGAGATGAACCAATTCAATTTTTCAATAAATTTTCAAAGTATTGTAAGGTAATTGTTACTGAAAACAGGAATTTAGGCCTTTTACTTAATGATAAAAATGAAATTGATTATGCTATTCTTGATGATGCTTTTCAGAATAGATCATTTGAAAGTAACTATAGGATTCTATTAAGTTCTTCACGAAAGCCTTTTTACAGTGACCATATATTTCCTATAGGAAAACTTAGAGAATCAAAATCAAATGCGATAAGGGCTGATATTCTCATTTTTACAAAATGCCCTGAAAATTTAACTAAACAACAATCGAATGATTTTGTATATAAATCGAGGAGGTTTTTAGGTAGAAATGTGCCCATATTATTTTCATGTATAGACTATAAAAAACCGATTAAAATTTATGGCAATAAATTATCTAAAAATGTAGTAGCTATCTCTTCAATAGCATATCCTAATGATTTTTTTAAGTATGTTGAAAAAAATTTCAAATTGATTGATAAAATACAATACCCCGATCATTATATATATAAAAAGATTGATTTAGAGAATCTGATCAGAAAATTAGATCAAAATATTTCAATATTAACAACGGAGAAAGATGCTGTTAAATTATGTGAATACGAAGATATATTATCTAGTTATGATGTATATTATGTTCCAATCAAGACTAAATTTTTATTTAAAAAAGAACTTTCGCCTTATTTAAACAAAATATGAGGTATCTATTTATTATAATCATATTCTTCAGCAGCTTTATTGGTTTTTCTCAGCAAGACACCAGAGGTGGTAATGTTCAGGATAGAATTAGTAACAAGGAGAATATGAGAACATTACTGGATGATTCAACTAAAGTTATTTATGGTATGAAAACAACATCTTATCTTCTTAAAGATGATTATTTAGATGGAGATACAATTTTCCTTACCCTAGATTCTTCATTACATAATTTAGAAAAAATCTCAATTTTTGAGATGAATAACATGAAATATCAAAATTTAGGAAATATAGGAACCCCTTTGTTTGACATTTTTAATTTTTTTCCAAATTCATTTTCGATCTCATCAGGCTTTAACAGCTTAAATCCTTACTTTAAAGAATCTTCTTTAATTAAGTTTTATGATACTAAATCTCCATTTATAGATTTAGAACTTTTTTTTGGTGGAAACGGAAGGTCAAAAGTTGATTTTTTGTTTTCAAGAAACATTAACAAAAATTGGAATATAGGATTCGATATTCATAGAATTTCTGCTGACAAACAAATTGGGGCAACAAAGACAAAAGGAGATAAAAATATTAACTCTTCATTGTTTAAGTTTAATGTTTATCATATTTCAAAAAACAAAAAACTTTCATTTTATTCAAATATTGTATCATTTAATCATCAAATATTAGGTACTGGTGGGGTAAATATATTAGTAGATTCATTACCACTTGACTTTTTTTTGTATAATGATTTTGAGATCAGGCTTAAGGATATCGAAAACTTGGAGAAAAGAAAAAAAATCAATTCATATATAGACTATAAAATTATTAATGGGTTGAAAATTTATAATGATTTAATCTACGGAACACAAAATTTATATTATGATGATTTAAATATTTCTGAAAATTTTGATTATTACGAAAATTTTATAAATAGCAATTTATTAACCTCAGACTCATTTAAACTTAAATCATTTAGTAACAGGTTTGGTGTCAGAGGCTCAATAAAAAAAATAAAATATAATGTTTTTGCAAATTACAAGCTTCTAAATTACAATTATACGAACAGCGAAAAAACTGCAATAAATGAATTCTATCTGGGTGGGAAACTAAAATATGATAATAATAAATTCAAAGTTTTAGGTGAAGTAAATTTAAAAACATCAGGAGATTATAGATTTAATGGTTTGTTAAAGAATAATATTTTTACTTTTTCATATTCTAGTGGTCTCTATGAACCTAGTATTTTTCAAAATCATTATTCAGGAAATCACTTTTTTTGGAAAAATGATTTCAATTCAACATTTGTAAATCAATTAAAGGCTAATTTTAAAATTGACAGAAAAAACATTTATTTTTCACCATCAATTAGTCTCATAACTATTGATGATTATATATATCTTTCTGAGGAAAGAGTACCACTTCAAAATCCTAGTCTATTAAGTATCAATCAAATTGGAATAAATTTTAACATAAGTTTATTTGATGGAATAGTTAATCTAGACAACGAATACTTCTATAGTATATATTCTGAATCTGCAAAAAATATTGTAAACACTCCAAAAGGTCACTTTTATTCTAAATTATATTATAAAAACAAATGGTTTAAAAACTCAGTTCCTGTTCAATTTGGAATTAATTTATATTATAGATCAAAATATTTTGGAAATGGATACGAACCAATATTACAAAGTTATTTTGTTCAGAATTCATTTGAGTTAGAAAATAATTTAAGGTATAACTTATTTTTTTCTATGCAAGTAAATAATTTAAGACTGTTTCTTAAAATGACTCATTTCAATCAATTTGATAGGTATGATGGTTATTTTGTTACACCATTCTATCCTGCTCAAAAAAAAGTATTAGATTTAGGTTTAAAGTGGTACTTTTTTAACTAATGAATAGGGCATTAATACTTATAATTTTATTATCTAGTTCATCATTTTGTTATTCTCAATCTTATATAAAACTAAATGGAGCTACTGGTATTTTAGGTGTTCCTGGTATTGGAATTGAAGTTCCTTTATCAAAAAAGTTTTCATTTCAATTAGATGCAACCATGTCTTTTTGGAATTCAATTACTTCAGAAATGTATGACTCAAGACCTTATGTATTTAATCAAATTTTTCCAGAAGTTAGATATTTTACAAAGGAAGTTAATGACGGACTATATTTTGGTACTCATTTTGGTTATGGAATGTTTAAAATATCAAAGAATGGTTCCTATGCTTCACAAAATAAATATCAGTATGGTTACTTATTTTTTGCTGGAATTACTTTTGGATACCAGTGGAAAATTAAAGAAAGATGGTTGATTGATGGATTTCTTGGAGGGGGCTATTCAAAAGCAACATACGAAGGATTTGAAAGAAATACAGGTACAAGATACAATTTGAATCAAAATGTAAATTTTAGTGCGCAATGGATTCCATACAGAGGAGGTGTTATGATAGGATATAGCTTTTAACTATATTTAATTTTATATGAAAAAATCTAGAAGAAATTTTATCAAAAAATCAGCTTTAGGAATATCGGCAGTTTCTTCACTTGGTTTTATTTCAAGAAACAATAAAAAAGAAACACTTGATGATCTTAAGTTTAAGTTTTTAAATTTATCAGAACAGGATTATTGGTCTGAAGTAAGAAATTTATTTCCAACCGATAAAAATGACACTTATTTTAACAATGGCACATTAGGTGTGCAATCAAATTATGTTTTGAATGCTGTCATATCTGATATGAGAAATAATGCTATAAATGGAGCCAAAACTGATTATAAAGGTGAAGGTCCTAATTTATTATCTGGGTATGATCCTTATGAGTCAATTAGAACTAAGTTGGGAAAAGTTATCAACTGTAATTTTAAAGAAATCTCTCTAATTCAAAACGCTACTTTTGGAATGAATTTTGTTGCACATGGATTAGATCTTAAGAAAGGAGACGAGGTAATAAATACAGATCAAGAGCATGGAGGTGGATTTGCAGCATGGAGACAACTAGCCAAAAGAAAAGGAATTGTATATAAACAAGCCGTAATGCCAGTACCTGCTAATGATAAACAAGAAATTATTGATTCAATATTAAGTCAGGTAACAAAAAACACTAAAGTGATAGCAATACCTCATGTTATTTCTGTTTACGGTACAGTAATGCCTATAAAAGAAATTTGTGACTTTGCCAGATCCAAAGAAATTTTTACAGTAATAGATGGTGCTCAGGCAGTAGGTCAAATAGATGTTGACCTCAAAGGTTTAAATTGTGATGCTTACTACTCAAGTCTTCATAAATGGTTACTTTCTCCTCCTGGTAGTGGTATTTTATATTTAGATGAGAAAATTTCAGGTGATATTTGGCCGACACTTTCTAGCTATAATTGGGATAATAAAGAAGACAAAGGATTTAGTCTTCAGCAGTCAGGGACTGGAAATCCATCTCTAAGAGTAGGATTAGAGGCTTCAATAGACTTTTTTAATATGATTGGTAAAGATAAATGGCTTGGAAGAGTTAAAGAGTTGGGTAAGTATCTTAGAGACGGTTTAAAAGAATTAGATAATGTACAGATAGTATCATCTCATAATGAAGAATTATGTGCTGGTTTAACAACATACAAAGTGGAAGGATCAACAGGTCCTGAGTTACAAAAGACACTATGGGATAGAGAAAGATTACAACCAAGATCAGTTGGAAAAGAATTAATGAGGCACTCAGTACATATTTATAATCAAAAATCAGAAATAGACAGAACTTTTGAGGTAATAAGATCTTTATCATGAGTGAAATAATTGATTTTTTTGCTGATGTTCCATTAGTATTCAGGACATCTATTCTCTTAGGAGGTATAGTCTTATTTTGGGCCCTAGAAGGAATAATACCATTATATTCATTTAATTATAAGAAAGGTAGACATGCTTTTCTAAACTTGCTGTTTACTACAACTACTGCTATTATTGGCTTTGGTTTTGCTTTTTTATTACTAAAATCTACAGAGATTGTTAATGCATATCAGGTTGGAGTAATTCATTTTTTTAAGCTTCCTTTAGTTTTAGAGGTTATAATTTCCTTATTAATACTAGATCTTATTGGGGCATATCTAGTACATTTTATTGAGCATAAAATTCCTTGGATGTGGAAATTTCATGTTATTCATCATACTGATAAAAATGTTGATGTGACAACAGGACTAAGACATCATCCGGGTGAGACAGTTTTTAGGATTTTATTTACAATTCTTGGTGTTTATGTTTCAGGAGCTTCAATCGGAATGGTTATGTTATATCAAAGCGTATCAGTATTCTTTGCACACATTACACACGCTAATATTAGTTTACCTAAAAATTTTGATAGAATAATGTCTTATTTGTTTGTTACACCTAATATGCATAAAGTGCATCATCACTATAAACTTCCCCTAACCGATTCTAATTATGGAAATATATTTTCAGTTTGGGATAGGATTTTTGGTACTTATTCTTATGTTGACGACTCTAAATCATTAGTCTATGGGATAGACACACATATAAATGATAAGAAAATAGATTCATTTTCTGATTTACTACTTATACCATTTAAAAAATTGAAGAAAACTAACCAATCAAAGTTTTCATAGATATGAGTTTAGCAATTCCTTCACCAAAAATATCTCTTGAAAATATTAAACATTACATTGTTAAGACACCATTAACATACTCTGAGAGATTATCAAACGAGATAAATTCAAATATTTTCTTAAAACTAGAAAACCTTCAAAAAACAGGATCATTTAAGGCAAGAGGGGCTCTAAACAAGATACTAAATATCAATAATTCAAAGGATGTAGTAGCGGCATCTTCTGGAAATCATGGTGCTGCAGTTTCATATGCTTTATCTAAAAAAAATATGCATGGAACGATTTACGTACCTGAAAATGTTAAAAAATCAAAAGTTAAAAACATTGAATCTTATGGGTCAAAAGTAGTAAAATTTGGAGATGATTGTCTCGATGCAGAAAATCAGGCTATTAGAGTATCCAAAGAAAACAATCTAACATTTGTTTCTCCGTATAATGACCTTGATATAGTCTCAGGCCAAGGCACAATAGGTGTAGAAATATTAAATGATAATAATGAAATTGATGTTGTGTTTATTACTGTAGGTGGTGGTGGTTTAATATCAGGAGTTGGATCATATTTAAAATCTATTAATCCAAGTATAAAAGTTATTGGTTGCTCACCTATCAACTCATCTATTATGATAAATTCTATAAAAAAAGGGAAAATAATTAATACTGAATCAAAAGATACTCTTTCCGATGGATCTGCAGGTGGAGTAGAAGAAGGTTCAATTACTTTTGATATTTGTAAAGAATTAATTGATGATTATTGTCTAGTTTCTGAAGATGAGATATCATTACAGATAAAAAACTCATTGAATATTGATAAAATGCTTATAGAAGGATCTGCAGCTGTAGCTATAGCTTCAGCAATAAAGATGAAATCTCAATTAGTTGATAAAAATGTAGTAATTGTAATTTGTGGTGGAAATATTGGTTCAGATACTCTAAAAAAAATATTATGAATTCTAAATTTTATACAAAAGAGCAAATTTTAAAATCTCTTGAAAATATAGATTTGTTAGAATCTATTGAGAAGGGTTTTGTTGAATACTCTAGAGGTAACTCAGTAGTTCCTCCAGTTGGTGAACTTTTATTTGATGAACCACCAGGAGATGTTCATATAAAGTATGGTTACATTAATAATCATGATAATTACGTCATAAAAATTGCATCAGGATTTTCTGAAAATGAAAATATTGGGTTATCATCAAGTCATGGTATTATGGTAATGTTCGATAAAAAAACAGGTTATCTAAAATGTGTTCTTCATGATGAGGGACATTTAACAAATGTAAGGACAGCTATTGCTGGTGCTATTTGTGCAAAATACATAGCACCTGATGAAATAAATGGAATTGGTATAGTTGGAACAGGAATTCAAGCTAGGATGCAATTAGAATACTTGAAATTGGTTACTAATTGTAGAGATGTGTTTATTCTGGGAAGAAATAAAGAAAAAATTTCTAAATATATTGAAGACATGAAATCTCATGGTTTCAATATCAATATTGTCACTGATTCAAAAAAGTTGTGTCAAAACTCAAATTTGATAGTTACTACAACAAATGCTAATGAATCACTTATTTACAAAGACGATGTTAAGAAAGGAACTCATATCACAGCTATTGGATCTGATACACCAGATAAGAGAGAATTAGATTCTGAAATTTTAAATATTGCAGATGCTGTAATAGTTGATAGTATATCTCAGTGTTTAGAAAGAGGAGAAACTAAAAACGCTCTTGATAAAAACCATATCAAAGAAGAAAAATTAATAGAAATTGGAGAGATAATAGATTCTGGTAAAAAATTTAGAAAAAATAATGATGAGATTACTGTTGCTGATTTAACTGGTGTAGCAGTACAAGATATTATGATTACAAACGCAGTTTATGAACAATTAATTAAATAGCATGAAAAACTTACTAAAATTCATATTAATTTTCTTTATTTCATTTAATTCAGATGCTTCTCTAAATGTATCTGATAATGAGCTTAAGTATGTTATCAAAAATTTAAAATATAGAAATGTTGGGCCAACTAGAGGTGGTAGGGTTACAGCTGTCCATGGAGTAGAATCTCAAAAAAATGTGTTTTATATGGGAACTACTGGTGGTGGAGTATGGAAAACAACAGACTTTGGAAATAATTGGAAGAATATATCAGATGGATATTTTAAATCTCCATCAATTGGAGCTATCAATGTTTATCAAAAAAACCCAAATATAGTTTATGTGGGAACAGGTTCTGACGGTTTAAGATCAAATATTATTGTTGGAAAAGGAATTTATAAATCAGATGATGCAGGTAAAACTTGGAATCATATTGGTTTGGAAAATGTTGGTCAAATTGGAGCTGTAGAAATACATCCAGATGATCCTAATACTTTGTATGTTGCCGCGATAGGTCAACCATTTAATAATAATGAAGAGAGAGGGCTTTATAAAAGCTCTGATGGGGGAGAAACATGGTATAAAATCCTTTATTTATCTGATTCAATTGGTATTGTTGATATAGAATTTGCTCCTGATGACCCAAATACCATATATGCAGCTTCATGGAGAGCTGAGAGAAAACCATGGACAATTATTAGTGGTTCAACTAATGGAGGGGCATATAAATCAGTAGATGCTGGAAAAACATGGAAAAAAATTGATTTAGGTATTGATAGCAAGTATATTGGAAAAATAGATTTTGCTGTATCTAAATCAAATCCTGACAGATTATTTGTGATGGTTGAAGCGTCTGAAAACAAAGGTGGTTTATATAAATCTGAAGACAGAGGTAAATCATTTGAACATATGAATAATAGGGAAGAGCTCGTAAATAGGCCATTCTACTATCTAAATGTTGAGTCAAATCCACTAAATTCAGATATTCTATATTCTAGTGCTAATAGATTTATGATTTCTAAAGATGCTGGAAAAACATGGAAGTCCTATTCAACTCCTCATGGCGATAATCATGATATATGGATTAATCCAAATGACACATCAGTTTGGATTCAATCAAATGATGGTGGTGCTAACATTACTTTTAATTCAGGAAAAACGTGGTCTACTCAGTTTAATCAGCCTACTGCAGAACTCTACCAGGTAGAGGTTGATGATCAATACCCATATTGGTTATATGCAGGTCAACAGGATAATTATTCTACTATATCGGTTCCAAGTCTACCACCATATGGTCTTCAAGCTGGACCGAATGCGTATATTACAAATACAGGAGGTTGTGAGACAGGACCTGCTGTGCCAAAACCAGGAAACTCTAATATTGTCTATTCTAATTGTAAAGGAAGATTTGGAGTATTTAATAAGATTACTGGTCAAGAAAAGCAATATTATGTAGGAGCATCCAATATGTATGGACATAATCCCAAAGATTTAAAATATAGATTTCAGAGAGTTTCACCAATACATGTATCTCCACATGACCCCAATGTAGTTTATCATGCTTCTCAGTATCTTCATGTCACAAATGATGATGGAGTTACATGGGAGACTATATCTCCTGATTTAACAGCATTTGAATTAGATAAACAGGTTATTTCTGGATCACCAATAACTAGAGATATTACTGGTGAAGAGTTTTATAGCACTATATATTCTGTTAGAGAATCACCATTAGAAAAAGGTTTAATTTGGGTTGGTGCTAATGACGGACCTGTACATATTACTACTGACGGAGGAAAAAACTGGAAAAATGTTACTCCAAATAAGAATATTAAAGGTGGAAGGGTTGATTCTGTTGAACCTTCACCTCATAAAATTTCTAAGGCATTTGTTACTATTCTTAGGTATCAACTGGGTGACTGGAAACCATATATTTACAGAACTTATGATAACGGAGATTCTTGGGATCTTATAACACAAGGAATTCCATCTGATCATCCTGTAAGAGTTCTTAGAGAAGATCCTAAAAGAGAAGGTTTACTTTTTGCTGGTACAGAATTTGGAATGTTTGTGTCGTTTGATGATGGTCATAACTGGCAGTCTTTTCAGCAAAACTTACCAATAACTCCTATTACTGATATTAAAATTCATAGAAATGATGTTGTATTATCTACTATGGGGAGGTCATTCTGGATAATGGATAATATTGATTATTTAAGAAATGTAAATAATAATGATAAAGAGGTTTTATATCCAATTACTAACACGATAAGATATAGGAATCGTCCATTTACTATTAATCATGTCAGTTACCCACAACCATCAGTTGATATAGATTATAAAGTATCAAAAGACTCTGCTAAAGAAATTTTAATCCAGATTATGGATTTAGACAATAACTTAATTAATTCATATAAGTCAAGAGTTAAAAATGAAAATATTGAAAACTATAATATGTCTACTAACGAGTTTACATTTATTTTAAATAGTAATATTTCTAACAAAAAAGGTATAAACAGGTTTAAGTGGGATATGAGACATAGGGGTTCATGGAATAAGAATTCAAGGCTTTTATATAGAAATGGTCCTCTAGTTAAACCAGGTAAATACAAAGTGATTTTAACAATAGATGGTAAATTATTTACTGAAAACTTTGAAATTATCTCTGATCCAAGAATTGAAGATATTAATGATGAAATTTACAAGGAGCAGGAAAGAATTTTACTTGAGATAAGAGATTTCATGACTGATGTTAGATTTTTTGAAAACAAGGTATCTAAAATGTTAGAGAAGAAGCCAAAAAATAAAAATCTGATATCGATAGATAGAAAGCTTAACACCAAAGAAGGTACTTACATGCAACCTATGCTTATTGATCAAATAAGATATCTTCAGTCTATGTTAAGTAGGGCAGATCAAAAACCAGGAAAAGATGCTTATAATAGGTTAAAAGAGTTGAAATCAGAATTCAATGTATTGAAGGAAAAACTAGGATGATAGATCAATATTTAGCTTTGATTTGAATTTTCTCTTTTCATATTCAATAAGTCTATTTGATTCATTGAGTGAGATATATTTAAATCTAATTTTTTTGTTAGGTTGAATCTGAGATACTTTAGATATATCAACTCTACAAATATTTCCAAGTATAGGGTAGCCTCCAGTTGATTGTGAATCACTCATTAAAATTATTGGATTTCCATCTCGTGGAATTTGTATACTTCCTTTGGTAACTACTGTGCTTTCAATTTCATCAGAATTATTAAGTTTAATAGTGTTTTCAGTAAGTCTTAAACCCATTCTGTCACTATTTACAGAAACAACAAAGTAATTTTCAAGTAGTTTTTTTTCATTTTTAATTTTATGAAAATGTAATCCTTTTGTAATCCTTATAATGTTATTTTGATTATACCTTTTTCTAAAAGATGAAGGTATTTTTCTATTTTTTATATCTTTTATTTTTTCAAATGTTATGACATCATTTTTAGATAATTTTTCTCCATAAATTCCACCAATTCTTATTTTTTCATATGTTGAGAAGCTATTGAATGTTTTTTTTAGTTTCATTTTTCCAGAGAAAGCAAGATAAACTCTATTCCCATCTATACATTTTCTAATATCAAGTATATCTCCTCTTTTTACAGATATTGTAATTCCTAATTCTATTTTTTTATTATTTAATAGCACATTGCATTTAGATCCAAATAATGCAATTTTAGTATCAAAATTTATCTTGATTTTAGGTCCATAGTATGTTATCTCAATTGATTCTGAGTAGATATCTTTATTTAATAACCAATTTGTTATAATGTGAGAATATTCATCCATAGGACCACTTTTAGGAACTCCATACTTCTTAAATCCAACTCTTCTCAAATCTTGAACAGATGTATAAATTCCCGCTCTTAAAATTTCAATTGTATTTTTCAAAATCAATAATTATAAAAATCTTCTTTTGTTATTTCTTGAAATATTACTTTATCACCCTGACTTATACTAATAGGAGGATTTTTTGATTTGTTAAAAAGTTTTAATGGTGTTCTACCAATTATATTCCATCCACCTGGACTTTCAATATTATAGATGCCAGTCTGATTCCCAGCTATTCCAACTGAACCTTCAGGTATCGAAGTTCTAGGGTTTTTTTTTCTAGGAAATCGTAAGGATTTATCCAAATCACCGAGATATAAAAAACCAGGTAAAAAACCTATTAAATCAACTTCATAAGTTTTATTAAAATGTTTCTTTTTTAACTGTTCTAAATCTAATTTACTTATTGAGGAAATTTCTTTAAAGTCGATCGCAAAGTCTTTATCATAACAAATAGGTATTTTCCAAGTCTTAGATTTTTTTTTAATATTTAAATTCTTATCAGAAATAACATTTTGTATCTTTTTAATTAATCTCTCAGATGTTATTTTATATGGATTAAAGATAATTCCAAGTGAATTTTTTAAGCTAATAATATCTTCAATTTCAGTTAAGTTTAATTTTTCTATGTAAACAGATAATGATGAACTTTTTAGACTTTTTAAATCTTGAATAATAAGAATAGAATCTCCTGAGGGAACTATTTTTATCATTTTAGAATTTTAGATTTAAAGGTATTGTGTATGGTTTTTGCAAATAATTGTGCGTTGGGCTGATCTCCATGAATACAAATTGTTTCTATATCAATATCAATTAATTTATTATTTATTGTTTTTACTTTACCATCATTAATCATTCTAGATAGATGATCAATAGATATATTGATATCCGTAATCATTGAATTTTTTTTATTCCTATCTACTAGAGTAAGATTTTCATTATAATTTCTATCAGAAAAAACTTCTGAAACATATCTAATATGATGTTTATCGGATATGTTTTTCCAGTTCATTTTTGAAGGACCATACAATTTTAAATCAGGATCAATTTTTTTAATTGCTAAAACTATTACCTCAGCTATTTTATCATCAACACTAGCCATATTATATAGTGCGCCATGAGGTTTTACATGATGAAGCTTTTTTCCGTAAGACTCTGTAATTCCTTTTAATGCTGAGACTTGATAAAGTATTATTGATTCCAACTCATCAGAATCCAAAGCAATTTTTCTTCTTCCAAAACCTTCTAAGTCAAAATATGAAGGATGAGCACCTATATTTACATTATTTTTTATAGCTAGTTCGATTGTTGATCTAATTGTTTTTGGATCCCCACCGTGGAAACCACAAGCAATATTACATGATGTTACAAATGGCATGATTTTAGCGTCATTTCCTACTTTATTATCATAATAGGATTCACCCATATCACAATTTATATCGATTTTCTTATTCATAACAATATTAAACTTCTATAACTTATAAATAATGAAATAATAACTATAAAAATACCTAATAAATTATATGTTGTTGAATTAACATAATTACCCATTATTTTTCTTTTATTTATAGACCACAGTAGAAATACAGCTATTAATGGGAGAAATAAACCATTTATAAACTGAGCAAATTTTATTATTACAATAGGTTTATAACTTAAAGATGAGAAAAGTACCCCAATTATTATTACAGTATAAGATACTTTTTTAAAGGAAGGGTTTTCCCATTTGGGTTCATATTTAAATATTCCAGATAGAGCATAAGATGTAGCAATTGGAGCAGTAATGGATGATGTTATTCCAGCACAAAACAATCCAATCGATATAAAATATTTTGAAAAGTTACCGAGAATAGGAGATAGCTGATTTCCTAAATCTACAGCATTTTTTATTTCAGAAGGGTTAAATAAAGTATGAACTGAAGCAGAGGTTATGATTATAGATAAAGATATTATACCTCCGATAGTTATTGAAATAATTGTATCAAATACAGATTTTTTATAATCTTCTTTTTTTTTCCATTTATTTTTTGACACGTAGGAATGCAGAAAAAGATTGTAGGGGACTACTGTTGTCCCAATTAATCCAATAACATAAATAAAATTTTTATCATCTACTGAAGGAATTAATCCATTTATTAAATCTGAGATATTAGGTTTTGAAATTATAGCAAGAAAAATAAAGGTAGCACTCATCATTGAAACAAGAAAAACTAGAAATTTTTCAAATGTTTTATAAGTCCCATTTCCAACAACAAACATTAGAATTATCCCAATAAAAATTGGAAGAAAATTAATGTTGACATTAAAAAAATTAAATGAATAGCTTCCAATAAATATTTCTAATCCCATAGAAGTTCCACTGATATTTCCAGATTCATAAGCAGTATTACCAATAAATAGAGATAGAAAAATAAATGATATAGCAATTTTTCTAATTAGTTTATTATCAATATCTATTAAAACTTCACTAAGACCTTTCCTTGATATTATTCCTAGTCTTGAGCTAATTTCTTGAAGGTAACACGTTGCTATAATTGAAAATATAATACACCAAATAAGAGAGTAACCATATTCTACTCCTGACAAAATACATAAAGTGACAGTTCCTGGACCAATAAAGGCTGAAGTCACAATAACACCTGGTCCTATGTTTTTAAAAGTTTTAAACACACATCTATTGTTTAGTCAGCATTTCAGAGGCATCAAAGTCTAGGTACCAAGATAATTTACCTGATACTGGTTTTATATATGATGCAGGGTAAGAATTGAAGTTTCCTCTTTTATTAATTATTTCATCAACAACATATTTTTTTCCAGATCCAGGCACATAAAAGATAACTTCATTAGCATTATTAATTATTTTTTCAGATAAACTAATTCTTTTTTGACCAGAATTAGGATGAGTTGCTATTAGACATTCTTCTTTATTTCTAAATTTTAAAAATTCATGTGGAAATAAAGATGCTGTATGCCCATCTTCTCCTAATCCAAGAATAATTAAATCAAATTTTGGAATATTGTTTTCCCGTTTTAAATTTTTTTTTAATATTCTATTATATTCAACTAATTCTTTTTCTGGATCATTTTCACCTTTAATTCTAAATATATTTTCAGGTTTGAAAATATTATATCTGAAGAGGTTTTCTTTAGTCATTTTATAATTACTCTCTTCAGAATCTGGAGAAACACAGCGTTCATCTACCCAAAAAAACTTAATGTCAATATTTATTTTTATTTTTAGTTTTTCAGAAAGTTTTTTAAATAGAATTTTAGGACTACTTCCTCCTGAAATAGCAATAGAACTATTCATATGATTATTAATAATATAATCAGATAGGTTATCTGATAATTCTTCTTTTGTCTTATAAATGTTAATGTTCATAATTATAATTCACATATTTCTCCGTCATTAACAAGATTTTTACATGGGTATCTCCAAGTATTTTTATTTCTAAATATATCATCGGCTTTTCTTGGTCCCCATGAACCTGCTTTATATGCATATAGCTTTAAGTTTTTTGTATTAATTGAGTTAATAATCGGATCAACAATTTTCCATGCTTTTTCTACGAAATCACTCCTAGAAAATAGCATAGTGCTACCATTGAAAACATCAAGAATCAGTGTCTCATAGGCATTATTTATTATATCTTCACCTAATTTTTTATAATGAAACTCGAGGTTTTTATTAAGAAGTTCTGTTTTGTTACCTGGTTTTTTAAGATTAAACTTTACTAGAAGACCCTCATCTGGTTGAAGCCTAAAAATTAATACATTATTTTGATTTTTATCAGTAAAGACATTTTGGTTTTTTTTAAAATTTACTACTATCTCTGTAACTTTAGTTGGTAGTCTTTTTCCTGTTCTTATAAAAAAAGGAACATCTTTCCATCTTTCATTTTCAATAAAAAGTTTGCATGCAAAAAATGTTTCTGTCTTTGATTTTTTATCTACACCTTCATTATCTCTGTATCCTTTATAGGTTTTTATTTTGTTTTCTGATTTAGTGTATTGACCTCTAACCATATGATTTTCGCAGTCTATATTTTTAATTTTTTGAAGAACTTTCATTTTCTCATCCCTTATACTTTCAGAGGAGTTGTCTTTAGGTTCTTCCATAGCGGTTAGGCATAGAAGTTCAAGTAAATGGTTTTGGAACATATCTTTGATAGCACCTGCTTTGTCGTAGTATTCACCTCTTTTTTCAATTCCAATTTTTTCAGCTGCAGTGATTTCAACATAACTAATATAATTATTGTTCCATAGAGCCTTAAAGACAAGATTTGAAAATCTAGAAACTAAAATGTTTTGTACTGTTTCTTTTCCTAGATAATGGTCAATTCTATATATCTGATTTTCTTTAAACCCACCTTTTAAAATTTTGTTTAATTTTTTGGATGAATTTTGATCTTCACCGAAAGGCTTTTCAATTATTATTCTACTAAAGCCATTAGTTTCTTTGTTAAAGTTGTAAAAAATTAGGTTTTTGATGATAACTTGGTAAGCACTAGGTGGTGTTGAGAGATAAAAAATTGTGTTAATTTTTTTAAATTT